>PGXU01000099.1 GCA_002839335.1 Spirochaetae bacterium HGW-Spirochaetae-4 | reverse complement strand
TTCCCGCCAAGGCCGAAGAGGATTTCCTCTATATCTCGAGTGGCACCTGGTCGTTGCTCGGAGTGGAATCGGAACAGCCGATCTTGACTCCGGCTGCCTTGGAGAGCGGGTTCACGAACGAGGTTGCGGTAAACGGGAATATCCGTTTCCTCAAGAACATCATGGGAATGTGGATCCAACAGGAATGTGTACGCCATTGGGAGTCGCTGGGTGAACACATCGACTGGAAGGACCTCGACGAGCAAACTATCGCCTGCAGCTCATATGCCGGATACATCGATCCCGACGACCAACGGTATTTGAAACCCAACAGCCCGCAATCGCTTATGGTCGATCGGGTGGCGGAAAATTGTCGTGACCTGGGTTTGCCCGTTCCGTCTTCCCATGGCGAATATATGGTTGCCATATACCGGGGATTGGCCAGGGCATACGCCAAGGCTATCAAGCATCTGGCTACGATAACCGGCAGGACCTATTCCTCACTGCATATCATTGGAGGAGGCTGCAAGAACGAGATCCTGGACCAGTGGGCCGCGGATGAAACCGGCTTGACCGTCTATGCGGGACCGGTGGAAGCCACGGCACTCGGCAATATGTTGGTCCAGGGTGTGGCGACCAAGGGTATAGGGTCGCTCCAGGCGGGAAGGGACATGATAATCGAACATCAGAGGGTGAAACAGTTCAATCCTGCTTGACTTGCATGCATATCGTCGGACCGCACCAAGACCTGGTTCTCCATCGCGAGAGCCAGGTTTTGTATTTTGTTGCATAAAACAGCTCCAAATCAGAAATATCCATAAATTGGTGCATAAATATGTAAGAAGTGTTGCATAAATATGTGATTATCTGATAGGATGCAACAAAATTTCCATGCCGAATGCAACAAAATGTTGCAAAAGGTTTCAGGAGGGTGCAGGGTGTACGACACTACGTTGGTTCTTGCGGACGGAACCTGTTACAAGGGAATCGGATTTGGTCGCAAGGCGCCCACCTTGGAACAGCTTCTTGCCAGTGGGTTCGCCCAGATGCCGCTCGGCGAGATTGTATTCAATACGACCATGGGAGCGTACCACGAGATCATCACGGACCCCTCCTATGCGGGCCAATCGATCGTCATGACCGCATCGCAAGTCGGCAACTACGGGGTCGACCCGGACTGGAACGAGATGCTCGGTGAGCATCCGTTCTGCACAGCATTGATTCTTCGGGACCTGTATGAAGGTCCGGTACCGAACGGACGTCGCACTCTTGGCGATGCATGTGTGGAATGGAACATATGTGGATTGACCGATGTGGATACACGAGCCATTACCCTGCACATACGTTCCTTCGGATCACAGTATGCAGTAGCTGTCGGTGCGAAGGAATTGTCGGAATCGGATATCGCTCGGATAGTCGCATGGATCGCACGGTGTCCTTCCATGCTGGAGCGCGATTTTATCAGCGGATGCTCTGTGGTGGAACCGGTGGTCTTTTCTCCAATCGTTGAACAGAAGGCACGGTTCCTGCTTTGGGATTTCGGTACGAAGCATTCGATTGTAAAGGAGTTGCTTGCCCGTGGCATCGAGGTCACGATTGTGCCGGCAAACCGGCAAATACGGGATTTTCTCACTGGAACAGGTTCCTACGATGCCTTGTTCCTCTCCAATGGCCCGGGAGATCCGGCCTCACTCGATACCATAGTCCATCAACTGCAAGGTGTTCTCGATTCCCTTCCGATTTTGGGAATCTGTCTGGGACACCAGCTGGCGGCACGGGCGCTGGGCGGCACCACGGAAAAAATGCTGTACGGCCATCATGGACCGAATCATCCGGTTCGTGACTTGCATACCCAAAATGTGTATGTTACCGCACAAAACCATGGCTATTGTGTCGACGCCGCCACTTTGCCCGATAGCTCCACGCTCTGGTTGGTGAACGACAACGACCAATCGGTCGAAGGTTTCTATGACGCCGAACGGAAGGTCATGACGGTACAATTCCATCCGGAGGCGGCTCCCGGACCTTGGGAGGCACGCAAACTATTCGATGTCTTCATCGATTTCGCTCTTGAGCAGTCCTTACCCGCAGCAGCCATGGAGGCCAACGATGCCAGCAAGAAGTGACATTTCTTCCGTATTGATCATCGGAAGCGGACCGATCGTTATCGGACAAGCGTGCGAATTCGACTACTCGGGTACCCAGGCTGTCCAGGCGCTGAAGGAGGAGGGATACCGGGTGATCCTGGTAAATCCCAATCCAGCGACGGTCATGACGACTCCCGGTATCGCCGATGCCATCTACATGGAGCCGCTTACAGTCCAATATGTCGAGCAGATCATCGTACAGGAACACCCCGATGCGATCCTCACCACCATGGGAGGACAAACCGGACTGAATGTAACCATTGCCTTGCACCGTGCGGGTATTCTCCAACGCCATGGTGTGGAGGTCATTGGAGCAAGTATCGCTTCGATTGAATTGGCTGAGGACCGCAGACGTTTCAAGGAGTTGGTCACTTCGCTCGGTTTGGATTCGGCAAAATCGGTTACCGTCAAGTCGATCCAGGAAGCCCAGGCCTTCAAGCGTTTGGTAGGACTTCCCCTGGTCCTGCGCCCGAGTTATACCTTGGGTGGATTCGGGGGAGGTCTAGTGTTCGAAGAGTCCGATTTTGAACCGATGATGCGTGCTGCTCTCGCCGCAAGTCCCGAGCGGGAAGTGTTGGTCGAGGAATCCCTGTTGGGGTGGAAGGAGTTGGAACTGGAGGTGATGCGCGATCGGCACGACAATGCGATCATCGTGTGTTCGATCGAGAATGTGGACCCGATGGGTGTCCATACCGGTGACAGCATCACTGTGGCTCCGATCCAAACCCTTACCGATATGGAGTACCAGCGGATGCGTATGGCTGCGATAGGAATCCTTCGGGCTGTAGGAGTCGATTGTGGAGGATCCAATGTGCAGTTCGCCTTGCACCCGGACGATGGAAGGATGGTGGTGATCGAAATGAATCCCCGGGTTTCCCGTTCCTCCGCGTTGGCAAGCAAGGCCACTGGATTTCCCATAGCCCGTTGTTCGGCCAAACTGGCTGTCGGATATACGCTTGACGAAGTACTCAACGAAATAACCGGTGCCACGGCCAGTAGTTTCGAACCTGTGCTCGATTATTGTGCAGTGAAGGTTCCCCGTTTCGAAATGGAAAAGTTTCCCATGCCATCGAAGGCTTTGGGTACACAGATGCGTAGTGTGGGTGAGGCCTTGGCATTGGGGAGGACCTTTATCGAGGCATTGAACAAAGCATTCCGATCGAATGAACGGAGCATGGAGGGACTCGTGCCCTTGGAACAGGTGAAGGGCTATGCGGAAGATGATGTCGAGGAGATCCTTGCGAGTGCGCATCCGTTGAGAATCTGTGCCGCCTTTTCCGTTCTGCAGCGTGAAGGATCAGCGGCTATCGAACGTATTTGTGACATAACGCACTACGACCGTTGGTTCGTCCACCAGTTGTATCGCCAGGTGGAGCTTGAGGACCGGTTGCGGGCGCTCCCTCCGGGGCAGGTGCCCGATGCCGAACTCCTTCTTACGGCCAAACGGTTCGGGATGAGCACTATACGGATAGGGGAACTGGTGGCGCTCCCCACCAAGACGATCGAAGAGGCTTGCGAAAAATCGAAGATTCGTCCGGTTGTCCATCATGTTGACACGTGTGCCGGTGAATTCGATGCACGCACCCCCTATTGCTATATGACCTATGGCGAGGCCGATGAAGCCACACCTGTATCGGGCGACTCTGTGGTGATTGTCGCAAGCGGACCGAACCGGGTTGGCCAGGGCTTGGAATTCGATACCTGTTGTACCTTGGCATCGCTTGCCTACCGTTCGATCGGAAGGAAAACCATCATGGTCAATTCGAATCCCGAGACGGTATCCACCGATTTCACCATATCGGACAGGTTGTATCTCGAACCGTTGACTTCCGAACATATCCGGCAGATTGTGGAACGCGAGAAAGCTTCGGCGGTTGTGCTCCAACTCGGTGGACAAACCCCCCTTTCCATGTTGGATGCGCTACACGACGCGGGAGTGTCCATGGTGGGAACCTCGTATGAATCCATGAAGATTGCCGATGACCGCGGAAGCTTCTCCCGTCTCATGGAAGAGTTGGGTCTTGCCCAAAGCGCCAACAGGTCCGCATTCGCCAGGACCGAAGTCCTTGCCCTTGCCAAGGAGATCGGGTTTCCCGTGCTATTGCGCCCATCGCATGTATTGGGCGGACGGAATATGGAGATCGTCTACGACGAGATGCAACTCGCAACCTATCTTGATGGTGGCGTACAGGTATCGGACGACAGCCCGCTGCTGGTGGACCATTTTCTCGAGGATGCGTTCGAATATGACTTGGATGCGCTCAGCGACGGCGAGTCGATCTATATCGGAGGCATCCTACAGCATATCGAAGCGGCGGGAATCCATTCCGGAGATTCGGCGGCTGTGTTCCCTCCCTATGCCTCCAAGCCCGAAATCCTCGATCAGATGCGCAAGGCGGCCTTCTCCATTGCGATGGCGCTGCAAATCAAAGGTTTTATGAACATCCAATTCGCTGTGCAGAATGATACGCTCTACATCATCGAAGTGAATCCGCGGGCGTCGAGAACAATTCCCTTCATCTCCAAGATGTCGCAGGTGGATCTCGTCGGGGCCGCGGTACGGATTTGGGAAGGAACCAGCTTGTTCGACCAGGGATTGGTCGAGCGTCCCGGCACGTTGGGGGAAGGTTCCTGCAAGTACGGCTGGGCAGTGAAGGAGGCCGTCTTTTCCTTCGACCGGTTTGTCGATATCGATCCCCAGCTCGGTCCCGAGATGCGTTCCACGGGAGAAGTTGTCGGAATCGGCGCGACATTCGGTGAGGCCTATGCGAAATCCCAGATAGCGGGAGGAAACCAATTGCCGGTACGGGGAAGGGTATGTGTTTCGGTGAACAAGAAGGATCGGAAGACCATTGCTCCGATAGTCAGGCAGCTGCAGGAGTTGGGATTCGAAGTAGCCGCTACCAGGGGAACGGCACGGGACCTGTTCGATTCGGGTATCGTTTGCGAGACTGTCTTGAAAACCGACGAGGGGCACCCGAATATCATCGACCACATGGATTGCGGTCGTATCGATCTGCTGGTCAACACTCCGATGGGCAAACGGGCACGACGGGGCGATGAGAACTTGCGGTCGGCTGCGATGCATCAGAAGATTCCCTATACCACAACGACAAGTGCCGCGGCGGCGGCGGTAGAGGCGATACGGTATCTGCGGTCCCAGATTGTACAGGTGGTGGCACTATAAAAAAAACCGCCGGAAAACCAGTTTCCGACGGATGCATCGGGCAGAGAGGATTTGAACCTCCGACCCCTTGGTCCCGAACCAAGTGCGCTAGCCCCTGCGCTACTACCCGAATTCTATGCGATCAAACGACCACAACGGTGCAAACTATATACAATGGGCATTATTGTGTCAATGAGCAACATTGACACTCGTACTGCTACCGTGCTATTTTTCTGGGGATGTCCTCCAATGGGGGCACTCCTAATTTGTGCAAGAAAGAGGTCGTACATGCCTTCCAAGGATTCGAAAACTCCAGGAAAAGATGACGCCAATGTCGTCAAGTTCAATGCAAAAGATGAAAAACAAGCTGTCAAGGAAAAGAACAGGCCAGGGCTCACTGTCTCGAAGATAGTAACCTATGTCATATTGGCTTTGCTTGCCATCGTGATGGTTTTTGGTGTTTTCCCTTCATTCGGGTCGAGAGGCTCCTCGTCGAACATCGAATTCGGTTCGTACGATGGTACGCCCATCGAGTTCTCCTATGGAAACTATTTCTACCGCCAATACCAACAGCAGGCCCAACAGAACAAGGCCACTGGCGATGCGGCGGCATACCAGATCTGGCGGGGCGCTTTCGAAAGCACCGTATTCCAGACAGCCATGTCCAAGAAGGCTGGGGATGCAGGAATCCGAGTCGTCGATGAAACGCTCAACAAGGCGATCATCGATAGTGGTGTCTATGATAAGGACGGCAAGTTCGATATAGCCACCTATGAGAAAGCCAGTATCGAGAGCAAGAATCAGGTGAAAGTCCGGTATGAGGAGAGTCTTCCCGTCCAGATGGTCGTGAACGATGTCACGAGTATTCTCTCCGCACCCGCGGAACTCGACTATATCGTTCAGATGGGTGATACCGCCCGATCCTTCGAGTATGCCGTTTTCGATTCGTCGGCATATCCGGACGACCTTACCCGCCAATATGCGCAGGCCAATCCGGCGCTGTTCACCCTGATCGATATTTCGGTGATCTCACTTGCCGATGAAGCGACCGCACAGTCGGTGCGCGCTTCGATAGAATCGGGATCGACGACATTCGAGGAAGCCGCGAAAACAAACTCTCGCGATAGCTTCGCCGCTGAAGGCGGAAGGGCCGGAACCTGGTACCTCTATGAGTTGCAGGATAACTTCTCGGTTCCCGAGGAAGTCAATGTCCTGTATTCGACTGCTGTCGGACAGGTTTCCCAGGCATTCGCCGCACCCAACGGATACGTATTGTATCGTGTCGAACAAGCTCCTTTCCTTGCCGATTTCGAAGATTCGGAAGTGCTTGCCGACGTGAAGGCTTATATTGGCACGCGTGATGCGGAAGTCGTGACCGCCTATCTTGAGGGCAAAGCCCAGGAGTTTGCCGCGGTTGCGGCTCTTGCCGAGGATTTTGCCGCTGCTGCAGAAGAGGCTGGAGTCCAAACCGTTTCGGTCGAAGCGACTCCGGTCAATGTCGGCGGTTCGAATTACCTCGCAGGGTTCTCGTATACCGACATGGGTGGATACCTCAATGCGGTTGCAAACGACACCGAAGCAATGAAGACGCTCTACACCACACCGGTCGGTGAAGTATCAACACCGCTTGCTGCCAACAATGCATTTATCGTGGCTAAAGTCACCGGAGAATCCGCCATGGATACGGAAATGAGCGATTACCTCAAACTTGTCTATCCGTACATGTCGCAATCCCAAAGTCAGCAGGATCTGATCCAGTCGATATTCACCTCCGGGAAGCTGGAGGACAACTTCCTCACCGCCTTCATGGAGAATATCATGGGAGTCGGTGCTTCCAACTGAAATCGCGCACTTAGGTGAATCCGGGGACTGCCATACGCATGGCAGTCCCTTTTCGTTGTTGCCTTTCTCGACTTCTCTCGGTAGACTGAGTACAGAGGTACTGCGATGAAGTCACCCAAAGAGTTGACCTTGGAGAAGAAATTGCTCGCTGCGCTGGACCCCGGGACCCGACCGGGATTCATAGCTTCCCTGCTCATGGAAGATGAAGAAGTACAGATGATGCAGGACTACGCCAATAGTGTTTCCATAGTCAGGTTGGGATTCAACGACCACGGGCCGGTACATATGAGGCAAGTGGCACGGAATGCGGTCAAGATGATGCACCTTCTGAAAGATGCCGGAATACAGGGTAGTCTCGAGCACGATAGGGTAGGAACCTTCGAGGATTCCCTCTCTGCTGTCGTCCTGGCGAGTTTTCTCCACGATCTGGGTATGGCGATTGGTCGACAGGACCACGAACTGTTGAGCGCGACGCTCTCGGCTCCGATCATCACCCGGATCCTGGAAGTCGCATATCCCGATGATATTCGGAAACGGGTCATCATCCGTTCACTTGCGTTGGAAGGAATTGTCGGTCACATGGCCAATCGTCGTATCCATAGTATCGAGGCCGGGGTCATCCTGTTGGCGGATGGTTGCGATATGGAGAAGGGGCGGGCAAGAATTCCCATAGCATTGAACACCGAACCCAAGATAGGTGATATCCACAAGTATTCGGCAAACTCGATCGAGAAGGTCACCATACGCAAAGGGGAGGAAAAACCGATACGGATAGAAGTAGAAATGTCCGCCGAGGTCGGTTTTTTCCAAATCGAGGAGGTTTTGTTGCCAAAGGTGAACTCGAGTCCCGTCAAACCTTTCGTGGAACTGCTTGCCGGTGTTACTGGACAGATCAATAAACATTATTTGTAGACGGAGGATACCTGTATGATTGCATTTATGGGCGAAGCATTGATTGATCTTATCGGAAGTACCGGCTCGGAAGGGCAACCGTGCTTCTACTACTATTCGGGGGGATGTGCCCTCAATGCCGCGACTGCCGCCGCACGCCTCGATTCCGATGTCCTGTACATCGGAAAGCTTTCCTCCGATATGTTCGGAAGACAGATGCAGGAGTATTTTACAGCCAACAAGGTGAAGATGGTTCCGGAATTCCAGGATGTCCATGAGAATTCGATGATCGGATTCGCCAAACTGGATGCACATGGAAGTGCCACATACAGTTTCTATATCGAAGGCACAACGGTAACCGTATTGACAGCCGAAGAGATAGTTGAAGCGATCGAACCGTTGGATACCTTGCGATATCTCCATGTTGGATCCGTATCAATCGCGTTGGATAGTTCTGGCGAACAGATCCTTTCTGCCCTGAAACGGCTGAAGAACAGACCTTTCGTTTTTTTCGATCCCAATGTCAGGCCTTCTGTCATCAAGGATTTCGAAACCTATCGGAAACGGGTTGTCGAGGTGGCCAGACTTTCTACCTTGATCAAATTGTCGCATGAAGATCTGGGATTGTTGTTCCCGGACAGAAATGTTGAAGATGGAATTTCATATCTGCTGGATCTGGGAGCAAGCCATGTGGTGCTTACCAAGGGGAAGGACGGATTGCAATGGATATCGAAATCCGGTTTGGATATCCAAGTTCCTGCCATAGACAATCCGATTGTGGATACGGTCGGTGCGGGCGATACCGTCAGTGGGGCTCTGTTGACCTACCTGGAGGAACATGATATCGGCCTTGGGGATATCGTCACCAGTGGACAGGCGACGGAAGCCCTGGAATTCGCAGCCGCGGCGGCAGCTGTCACCACGTCACGCAAAGGAGCGAATCCGCCCAGACGATCCGAGGTAGCCTATTCGATTTGATTGGACTTAGCCGACGCGGCTTGAATTTGAGAAGGCGAAGCCATCCTTGCCTTGCTTCTTGACGCTATAGAGATACCGGTCGGCGCTAGTATATAATTCGGTGAATGAAAGACCATCCTCAGGATATAGGGCAATGCC
>PGXU01000012.1 GCA_002839335.1 Spirochaetae bacterium HGW-Spirochaetae-4 | reverse complement strand
AATCGGTACGAAGTTCAGGTTGCCGACCGAAATGCCGTCCATCGGAACATCGTGCAATATCAATTGGGGCAGCCCCCCACGCCACGGATTCTCACCGACGGCATACGGAAACCGTTGACGGATATCATCAAGTACTTGCGGCGGTCCATAGACATTCAATGGGGCGGTCTCGGAAAAAACCCGCAAGTCATCGATACCATTCATATGGTCGGCATGGTTATGGGTATAGAATACGGCATCCAACCGGCTGATATGGCTTCGCAATGCCTGGAGTCTGAACTCAGGGCCTGTATCGATCACAACGGCTGTATCGCCTTCGCTTATAAGCAACGAAGAGCGGAATCGCTTGTTCCTTGGATCGTTGGATGTGCAGACTTCACACGAACAACCGATTCTCGGTACGCCATGCGATGTCCCGGTTCCTAAGAATGTGATTTCCATCAAAGGCTATCCAATGCTCCCGAAAGAAGCCTCTGCAACGATTTCCATTGTTTTGAGGTGAAGGAACCAAGTCGGGAAAAACCATCGGAGAGCTTGCTCCCCAATTGGGATGCATCAAAACTGCCGAAGTCGATCCCATCCCCAGCCGATGCGAGAAAATCAACGACAGCTTCCTTTCCATTCTTCGCGGCTTCGCTGAGTTTTGCCTGGAATTCTGGAGTATCCATTCTTTCAAGATACTCGTCGATAGCAACTTTAGGAACCCTTGCATCCTCGAGTATCTCAGTCACTGCCCCTTTCAATTCCTTGGCATCTTTGGACGACTGGTAGCTGAATCCAAAAAATTCTTCGGAAACCGAAGGTACGAAAAAATAGAGGACAAAGAATGCTAGTGCTGCAAGCAAGACCGCGGTAAGAAGCGATCCGAAAAAACTGAATTTCCTCATGGTTTCTGACTCCTTATGGAATTGCATGACATAGTACCATACTTTGGGGAGCCTCACCAGTTGTTGGTGGCTAGAAGAACGAGGTTATGAAGGAAGCTCCGATTTTACCATGTTTCCAATCGGGTTCCATGGCGGCCCAATCCGAATTGGCATATGAGAATCCGAGTGAAGGTACTTGGTAATGGACACCGAAAGAAAATCCGGCGAGATTGAAATCGAGACGCATCCGGTAGGCAAGTGGAACCTGGGAAAAGAAATCATCCCAACTCTCTCGACTGAAGACGTTGTCCTCTTCTCCCATCCAGACCTGCATATCGAATCCAGGGCTGATATTCATTCCGATGAGGGAACCGGCCGTCAGGCTCAAGGTGGTAAAGGCAGCAACCTCGGTCGAGAACCCGACACCCACCATACCAAACAACCGTTGTGCAATATCATTGGCGAATACGGGTTTCCCATTCTCGGTGACATCGACAATCTCACCTTGTTGGATCAGCAGATACCCCTCGAGATTGACACCGAAAACTTTGGCGCGAAGCTCTCCACCGGTAGCCCAATTGTGGACATCGACCAACGAAGCATTCTGCAATCCCGTAGCAACCGCATCGAGTTGGAACTGGCTGATTGAACCGAAGCCAAGAGAGAACAAGTTGCTGGCAAGGAGAATAGTAGGCAAGAGGAGTAGTAGACTGACAATGCTGGTTATTTTTTTCACAAGGCACTCCATGCCGAATCGAAAAATATGCCCCGTGTTTGCAGCACGGGGCCGTATTCAAAACCCAAACCCAATTCTTAGAAGAGGGTAATCAAGACGGAAGCTCCAAGGGAACCACCATTCTCAAAGTTCGGCAGCATCTTGTCGTAGTTGCCTTCCCCGAAGGTGAACCCGTCGGAATCGATCGTGTAGTTGATACCGAAGAGCAAACTACCAAGCTTGAGATCGGCAGTCGCACGATAGGTCATCGTGGCATTCATGAACGCTGTCTCAAAATCGGTATCTTCGTCAATCGGAAGGCCGTCAGCACCGTAAACGGTTGCGTTGCCCCAATCCTCATCGAATTCAACAGAGAGCCGAGGACCCATGCCCAAGCCTACCCGTACCAGTCCCAGCAAATCAAGGGAGACACCACCGGTAACGATTCCTTCGATCTTATGTCCGGCATCCAAAGTGGAATACAGTCCTGCGACTCCAACTTCGGCAAACAGGACACGCATGCGCAGGTCGGCACCATAGGCATAATTCTCAGGATCGGACATGCCATCTTGCCATTCGAACCCCTCTTCAACACTTACGGATCCATTATATTGTGCTGTCGCACCGACACTCAGGTCAAAGATTCCTGCGAACAAGCCTGCTGGAACCAATAGAAGCACCATAGCCAAAACCATCATTGTCTTCTTCATGACAACCTCTCCTTTACTCAGGGAAACCGTGTCCCTTCACTTTGATAACATCAATGAAACCAAAAGGTTTCAAGTTCTCAATTAAAACAATGCCAATTGCATCATCATCCCGACTTTTTCATTGCCGGTCGATTGGAACAGGTCTGCCCATCCCCCGGCCTCCTGGAATCCTCCGATTGTCGCTTCGGTATCCACCAGGTAGAAAAAGCCGACTTTAGCCGAACCGATCAGCACATCCAAGCCGAAACGGAGGTGTAGTGGTGACTCGACAACGACATCCCCAAAAGTAACATCCGAAACGGCTCTTCCAGCAATCCTGGCCTCAGCCTCGCCTTCCGCATAGGAAAAGATGGTAGTCAATCCACCTCCCACGCTCACATAGAGCGCATCGGTTACCAATGGAATCTGCAGCGCCACGCCCGAGAGCAACGACATTGCCTGTTCCCCATCATCGCTGCCACTTGGCAACATTGCGAGAAAGGAAACATCCAGAATTGAAAGCCGGGCGTTCAATCCGACTCCAAGCGTCCAATTCTCACCATGCGCCATGCCTTCCAAAAATCGTTCCATATCTTCGGAACCGTTCGTATCGTAGATTCCCGATACTCCCAATCCCACTTCAAACAAATTTCGCGCCCCAAGGGTGGACGGTATCAGTAGCAAAACCAACAGGATGCAAAGCAACGACTTGCGCATATTGTAGTAACCTATCCCCTCTTTATTCAATACCCATATAAATTACGTATCGATACTATAACAGTGGAAAGGCTACCAAGGATACAAATTTTTTGACTTTTTTTTCCCAACTCTTTCCTTGGCTTAATTTTACAATTATCATAGATATGTCATCTTCATGTATGTCAAGCATTAATGGGAAAACTGGTTTGATAGGACTTTACAGGTGGTCCAATTCATCGGTCCACAACGTGACACACGCATCGCTCGGCATGCGCAGGTCTCCCCGTGGACTGAGTGCAACCGAACCGACTTTTGGTCCATCGGGCAAACACGACCGTTTGAACTGTTGTGAAAAGAACCGGCGATAGAACACCTTGAGCCATGTGAGGATCGTCTTGGCGTCGTATTGTCCACCGAAGGCAACCTGTGCGACCCGATAGACCTTGGCCGGTCCGAATCCCCACCTGATCGCATAATAGAGGAAGAAGTCGTGTAACTCGTAGGGACCGACAATTTCTTCGGTGACCTGCGAGATAACGCCATCGCGGGCGGGCAGCAACTCGGGACTTACCGGCGTGTCGAGCACATCGGTCAACACTGCCCCCAAATCCTTTGAATCACCTGTCTCGACATAATAGCGGACCAAGTGACGGATCAAAGTCTTGGGCACCGAGGCGTTGACCCCATACATGGACATATGGTCACCATTGTATGTGGCCCATCCGAGCGCAAGCTCAGACAAGTCGCCGGTACCGACTACCAACGCCGACTCCGAATTCGCCACGTCCATGAGCACTTGGGTACGCTCGCGGGCTTGGGAATTCTCGAATGTCACATCGTGCACCGTGCGGTCGTGTCCGATATCGGCAAAGTGTTGCAATACGGAAGCGGTGATATCGATCTCGCGCACTGTCAGGCCCAATGCACTACCCAACGCCTTGGCATTGGAGCGGGTCCTCTCCGTGGTTCCGAAACAAGGCATGGTGATCGCCACAATACCCGATCGTGGCAAGCCCAGGTAGTCGAAGGCTTCGACCGCAACCAAAAGCGCCAAGGTGGAATCCAATCCTCCCGAAATACCTATGACGACCCGTTTTGTACCGGTGTGCCGCAAACGCTTTACCAATCCCATGGATTGGATCATCAGAATCGTCTTGCAGCGAAGGTTGCGGTCGGGGCCTTCGGCAGGGACGAACGGGAACCTGTTGAATTGGCGGGTAAGCGGAGTATCGGCAACGGGATGGGAAAATTTGACCATATCGTAGGAACCGTCATCGAACATCTCGAACGTGGTGCTGCGTCTTCGTTCGGCCGCCAATCGTTCGACATCGACCTCCGTACACACCAGTCCCTCGAAGGGAACCGTACTCTCGGCGAGCATGATGCCGTTCTCCGCAATCATATCGTGACCGGCGAATACCATATCGGTAGTGGATTCCCCGCAACCGGCACCGGCATAGATATACGCTGCCATAAGACGTGCCGACTGTCCGGTCACCAGCTGCCGCTTGTAGTCGGCTTTGCCAACCAATTCGTCGCTTGCCGATAGGTTGACCAGGATTGTAGCCCCCGATTGCGCATGTCGAACGGAAGGAGGGGAAGGCACCCAAAGGTCCTCGCAAATTTCTACTGCGAAGATGAAGTTTTCCAACTGTTGCGAACCGAATAGGATATCGGTACCAAACGGACAAACCGAACCAGCAACCGTTATCAAACCATTGTCGACCGGTGCCGAAACAAACCAACGGCTTTCATAAAATTCATGGTAATTCGGAATTTGCGTTTTCGGGACCACTCCGAGTACTTGACCGGACTGGACCACTGCAGCACAATTGTATAGTTTGCCTTTCCACGCAAGCGGAAGTCCCACCACAGCCACCACAGCCAGGTCCTCGGATGCCCGCACTACTGTCGAAAGTGCTTCGATGGCCCCTTTGAGCAAAGTCGGTTGGAGAAAGAGATCGGCACAGGTGTACGCGGTAAGTCCAAGTTCAGGAAACACCACCAACGCCACACCCTGTTTCTCAGCCTGGACCATAAGTTCGATGGTCCGATTGGCATTGAATGTGCAATCGGCGACTAGCACCGCTGGAGTAGCCGCCGCTACCTGTATGAAACCATCCTTCATCGACCTACCCTCCGATCAGCTTGGGAACCACATGCAAGTGTACCATACCCATTCGAACGTGCATATCGCAATGGCTTAGGCATCGTCATCTCCAAAAGCCCGCAGGGCATCCCGATCGATTATCCGGATACCCCTGTGTCCCTCCAATTCCAATATCCCTTCCTGATGGAAGGAAGAAAGACGCCGACTCAGCGTTTCCTGAGTCATGCCGAGCAGGGATGCCAGGTCACCCTTCGAAAGACCCAATACGAACGAGTCCTTCCCATGGGAAGCTTCGAGAAGATACCGGGCAAGACGCTGCTCGACCGACAGCAGGTTGGTCTGTTCCAACAAGCTTTCGGTTTGTTCCAGGCGTCCACTCAATTGTTCCATGACCTTGAAAGCGATTGAAGGGATGTTTTCCATAAGGGAGCGGAGCCGTTCCCAGGCGATGACACACATGCGGGCAGGTTCCAGTACGACGGCGGTATCGGTTTGGTTGCTCGGACTGAACAGCGAGAGTTCACCGAGGAATTCACCGGGACCGACAGTCCTGATCACCTGTTCCCGACCTTCACTCGAGAGTCGATAGACCTTTACCAGTCCGGTATGCAGGACATAGAGTTCACCCCTGCTGTCCCCGACACGATAGACCACTTCACCTTTGGAGAATGTGCGCTCGGAGGTGATTGCAGCGACTTGCATCATCTCATCATGATCGAGATGGTGAAAAATAGGGACTATATCGATACAGTTATACGGACCGTGCCCGTGACAAGTGCATTCCATGGCTCTACTATAGCCCGAAACGCATGATGGGGCAATTGCTTGCCCCACCCCGACCTGTCCTACCGGTTGCTACAGTTTTGTATTCTTTCCATATCCCATGAGCCGGATGGCGTTGATTATGACCAGCAGAACAGAGAACTCGTGCACCAGCATGCCGAACGAGAGGTCGACCGTACGTACCAAGACTCCCGCAAGCAGTATGACCGCCACCAGAATGGCAAAGACAATGTTCTGCTTCATGTTCCTGACAGTCGCCCTCGAAAGACCAACCGCATGGGTGAGCATGGAGAGGTGCGAGGACATGACGATCACATCGGCTGTCTCCATGGCGACATCGGATCCCGCACCGCCAATCGCAATACCCAGGTCGGCGGTGGCAAGGGCCGGAGCATCGTTGACTCCGTCTCCGACCATGGCAACAGTACCGTACTCGGCTTGCAACTCCTTGAGGGCCGCCACCTTGTCTTGGGGAAGAAGGCTGGCTCGATACGAATCGAAGCCCAACTGTCCGGCGATGGCGCGCGCTGTACGTTCGTTGTCTCCGGTAAGCATCACCACATGTCTGATGCCGATTTTTTTCAAGGCCTTCAGCAATTCCTTCGCTTGCGGACGCACCGTATCCGCGATAGCGAAAAATCCGAGGACCCGCTCGGCACTGCCGACAATCACGACAGTCCGCGCCAATTCCTCTTCGGCCCGGATTGCCGGTTCATACATCTCCAAGGATATTCCATGATCGGCAAACAGGGCCCTATTGCCAAGCAGATAGGTCTTGCCTCCCAAGACAAAGACAACACCTTTTCCAGCAATAGGATTCGTCTCCTCGGGAATCCGGATATCTTGGGACAACCGCTTGGCACCATACCCGACGATAGCTTTGGCTATCGGATGCTCGGCATAGGTCTCGCCGCTGGCCGCGATGGCCAACAGTTCGTCACGATCGATATCGAATGCTTGCAGGGAAACAACCTCGGGCTCTCCCTTGGTTACGGTTCCGGTCTTGTCGAAGGCAATCGCCCGGACAGTACCCAGCCGTTCCATGACATCGCCACCCTTTACCAGGATACCCTTTTTCGCACCGTTTCCGATTCCTGCGACTATCGAGACCGGGGCACTGATGACCAAGGCCCCCGGACATGCGATAACCAGTAATGTAAGCGAGAGACGGATATCGCGGGTAAACAGGAACAATGCCAGCGAAAGGACCATGATTCCAGGCGTGTAGTATTGCGAGAACCGTTCCAGGAACTTCTGTGTCTTCGCCTTCGCATCCTGCGCCTCTTCGACGAGTTCCAGGATACGGGCAAAAGTAGTCTGGTCCCCGACTTTTTCCGCCTCTACGATCAGATAGCCCGATTCGACGACAGTTCCGGCAAAAACCTGTTGTCCCACCTGGCGTTCCACAGGAAGCGACTCGCCGGTCACCGTCGACTGGTTCACATACGCAAGGCCATCCTCAACCGTTCCGTCCACGGCAATCCGTTCACCCGGTTTGACAATGACCCTGTCACCCTGTACCACCGACTTGGGGTCGACTACCTCTTCCTTGCCGTTCTTGACGATCCGAGCCGTCTCAGGAGCAAGATTCAGCAATGCCTTGATCGATGAACGTGTCTTCTCCAATGTCTTGGCCTCAAGGTATCCGCCAAACAGGAACAGGTAGGTGACCGCAGCGGCTTCCCAGTACTCGCCGATTATCACGGCACCGATAGTCGCAACCGATACGAGCACTTCGATACCGACAATGCGGTATCGCAAGGCACCGATTGCCTTGCGGACAACCGGATATCCCGCCAAGGCTGTCGATGCGAGCATAACAGCAATGGTGACGGGAAGATATCCATAGAGACGATGCAAGATGAACGATGCAACGACGAGAACTGTAGCCACAATCAGGGTGGAGGTCTTGTGCATATTATTTTTCCCCGAGCACCTTGTAGCCGAGAGCTTCTATGCGCTGCTTGACTTGTGCGGTGGAAACGATACTTTCGTCGATCTCGGCCTTCACACGGGACGAGTTGAACAGGACCTCGGCTTTCACGACACCGTCGGTCTTCTTCATCATACCATCGATCTTCGCCATACAACTCGGACAAGTCAGGGTTTCCAGTTGCAATGTAATGTGCTTCATACAGCACCTCCTTGTTTAACAGATACCCTGTTGTACACCCTGGTACCGATAGTTTCCTTGACGTAGGTCAAAAATTCAAAATATTTTCCTTTTGGTCACTAGTGGCCTGTACAAGATGTTCTTTTTCAGTCATGGCCTATTGGTATGACTTGACAGGATTCCTCATCCGTGCGGATATCTTGGCATGCAGGAAAATCTACGGACTTCACCGCAAAATGAACCCATTACAGAAGAAATCAACCGGTGGCTGTTCAATCGCAAGGCATTACCCTTCGAAGTGGTGCTCGGCACGTTGACATCCGCACTTGAGCCTCGCACACTTACAACCAACGGTGGCTATTTGTTCAAAGCAGGTTTGGACAGCTCTGTATTCCATTTAGGATTCATTCCAACCCTTAGTGTGGGTGAAAGGGGCTATCATTACGATATCCACTTGAAGCACGAAGACGTCTTCACGCTTATCGGAAACATCAGCACGCAACGTGAACTCTCAATAATTTTTAAAAACGCAACGATGCAAGAGTCTGATCTGCCTGCCTACAGGCGCGTCTACCAAAAGCTTGCCCAATTGCTGCTTGCCGCAAGTCCCAACCTGCCTCTGACCCTTGATTGGATCACCACTCATCTGCTGCAGCAGAAGCAGATTTTTCCCAAGGTGCCGCAGACACTCGAGGAAATAGCTTGCCTCACTGATTCCAAATTGGTGAGCTGTACCAACAGAACCTTGTGACTGAGCTTGGAGCGGATCGGACAGAAGGTGCGGACACGGAAGCGAAAATCAGGATGTCGCAAACCTCTTGGCACCACTTCACAATTTCATTATACAATTGTCATATTTTTAGTAACAGTTAACTCCAGGATATGATATTGTCATAAATTAGGGATTTGTCAGATTAATCTCGAGGAGCTACCCATGGAACATGGACCTGCAGTGGAATACCAGGAAGAAACAGCATTGTCGGATTACAAAACAAAAATCGGGCTCAGGTTTTTTGCGATTTACGGCGCAGCCTTCGTTGGCTTTGTGCTTATCAACACCTTTGCCCCGCAGTTGATGAAGGTGAAGGTTCTGCTGGGTTTGAATCTCGCGGTGAGCTATGGGTTCGGACTCATCCTCCTTGCCATCATCATGGGCTTGGCCTACAACGCCGTCTGCACAAAGAAAGAACATGAGTATGAGATTTTGGCAAAGCAAGCCGAGGCTACAAGTAGCAAGGGGGCCGGGAAATGACGTATGATCCATCAATCCTAGCAACTTTGCTGTTCTCCATCATAGTAATAATCGTGCTGGCTATTTCCATATATTTCTCGCGGCAGGCCTCCTCGTCCAAAGGGTATTTCGCCGCCGGGGGAACCATCCCCTGGACTATCAATGGAGTGGCGTTCGCGGGTGATTACCTTTCCGCTGCCTCGTTCCTAGGAATCTGCGGTATGATCGCGCTTTCTGGTTACGACGGTTTCCTGTATTCCATTGGGTATCTTGCCGGTTGGATCGTTGCCTTGTTCGTCATCGCCGAACCTCTGAAACGATTGGGCAAGTTCACCTTCGCCGATGCTCTTGATTCCCATTTCAATTATCCTACCATCCGTTTGGTGGCGGGAATAAGCACCTTGGTGGTCTCCATTTTCTATCTGATCCCACAGATGGTCGGAGCTGGCGCGCTTGTCACCCCGTTGTTGGGATTCCCCCATTGGGTGGGTGTGGTTTTTGTCGGTGGTCTGGTCATATTCATCGTGGCTACTGCAGGAATGAAGGCCACCACCTACGTACAGTTTATCAAAGGAACACTCCTTATTGTTTTCTCGCTCGTGCTGGTCATTGCCATCCTAGGCAAAGGTCTTGCGACCTCACCTTCGGAAAGCTACCATGAGTTTGTCACCCTCACAGGTTCGATACAGGATGGAAAGATCATCGGGATTGATGAACCGGGTTATAGCATAACCGGTGAAGTCACAGCCAAAGGGCATACGTTCGTGCGGCTCGAACGGGACGAAGTGGAACGATGGTATCTCAGCGATACCACAAGTGGAAAGGCTCTCCTGACTGAAACACTCACTGTGGTATCGGCTCCGGGTTCCGTGACTTTATACAATGGATTGCCTAAGGAAGCTGAAGCCTTCTATCAGGTGGGTCATGTGGACACCTTGATTGTCAATGGAGAAGAAGTTTCAGCCACAGGTCCGATTGGACCCTTTACGTACATAGAGACCATTGAAGATAGCACGGTAATCCGTTTTATCGGTATTTCCTTTACCTTCGAAGATGAATCTGTAGCGCTTTGGTACCAAGAGCCAACGGCAGGAACCGAACTTATGCGACCAGGTTTGGAGTTCAAGGTGGATAAGGGATCCACCCCTCTTTCGAAGTTGAATTTCGTATCCCTCATGGTGGCATTGTTCTTTGGCACCTCGGCTCTACCGCATGTGCTTATCCGTTACTATACGGTTCCAAGTCCGAAGGATGCCCGCAAATCTACTATTCTTGCAATCGCCGCTATCGGATTCTTCTATGTGCTCACGTTGTATATCGGTTTTGGTGCGATGGTGAACGGAGTGATCGATGTGCAGAACAGCAATATGAGTGCCCCACTGTTGGCGAAATCGTTTGGCGTTTTGTTGTTCGCAGTAATCTCAGCCATCGCGTTCGCAACTGTGCTTGGAACCGTCTCCGGTTTGATTGTAGCTGCTTCGGGAGCCGTAGCACACGATATGATGAAAAGCCTCTTCCGTAGACGTGACATCACCGATGAACAGCGTGTGGTGATTGGGAAGATTGCTGCCATAGTGGTGGGAGGCATCGCGATTGTGCTTGGCATACTGTTCGAGGGGATGAATGTCTCCTTTCTCGTCGGGTTGGCCTTCTCAATCGCAGCTTCGGCGAACTTCCCTGCCATTATCATGATGCTTTTCTGGAAAAAGACGACCGCCAAGGGTATTGTAGCTTCGGTTCTGGTTGGCATGGTCTCTTCCTTGGCCATCATTCTGGTATCGCCTAGCATGTTCGTGCGGTACGGGATGGATCCGGCGAGTTCACCAATCGGACTCGACAATCCGGCGATTATCTCGATCCCTCTCAGCTTCATCGCTTTGGTGGTGGTTTCGTTGATTACCAAGAAGAAGAAAGCATAATCGTTTCTCATCATCTCAACTGACACGGATAGTTTTTGGTTACCAGGTAAAAACTGTCACGTGTCATTTTTCTGGAAATCTCAAATTCCAGGTCCGCCACACCGTTTGGATAGTCTCGACTACATAGCCGAAGATCATGACCACCACCAGGAATGTCGGCAGATTGTTCCAGAATTTTTGGAAGAATGGGTTTGCGCCGGTACCCTCACCAAATACTTGTGCCATCTGGATGGCAAAATCGGGATTCCAAATACCGGTGCCAGCAACGATGTACAGGGAAATGCACAGGGAGAGAAGCTTGAGTCCGATGGTGAGCAAGGCAAGGCGTTTGGTCTGGACCCCACTATACAGTTTTGCGAACTCTATACCCATTGCTATCGCGATGGTGAGATTGAACAGGATAAGCACCCGTTTGAATACTTCAGGAACAAAGGGATTGATGAAGTGTGTATAGTTTTCGATCTGGGTAACCTTGAGGAGCCAGGAGGATGCATTCAAGATCGCAAAAACCACAACGAGGAAGACGAGCGACACAATCGGCTCGCTGTGGGGAATTATCGCCGACTTCTGGGGAATATCGGGAAGATCGTCCAACGACCACTGTTCCAACCGTTCGGATTTTCCCAACCTCCGCTGGTTCCATTCCATGATGGCGAATGTCGCTGTTATCCAGGCGAATGCCTGGGCATAGGCTGCGAACAACGTACCGACCATGTTTCCAATTATGGATCCTACCGATTCGGGCGGATTGAAGGCAAAGCCTATCGCGAGTGAAATCACTATACCGAGACTCACCGCAAATCCGACAATCTTCAATACAAGTATATAGAAATCGAAGTACCCGGAACCGATCAGATGCCGCTGCACCCCACGGTACCGATCCGCAAGTTCCGCAGGGTCTCCCATTTCCATCAACACCGTGACCACAGATTCAGGGTCTTCCGGTCGGTTCTGGACCATTTCATCGATCAAGGAGTGCAATTCCATGGACACATCTTGCCGTTGGGCGGTCGGCAACCGCTTGGTCACCGCATAGACATACCTTTCCACCAAATTATCATGTACTCCACCCATTCTTGTCACTCCTCCTTGAGCAAACCGATCATATGCTTGGTAATCGTCTGCCATTCCTGGGAGAGCAGGTCCAACATATGCCGGCCATTGTCTGTCAGAACGTAATACTTGCGGGGTTTGGAGCCCGAAGTTTCCCACATGCTGTCCAACAATTGCTGTGCTTCGAGTCGTCTGAGCAATGGGTACAAGGTTCCTGGTTCTGCCTGGATTCCCTTTGCTCCCAGCTCCTCAACCAACGAGTAACCATATTGGGGCTTGCGCAACTGGCTCAATACGCTCAACACCAAGGTTCCCCTGCGCAACTCGAGGCTTAAATTCGCAAAGTTCTTTTGAAACGCATCCTGATCAGATTCTTTCATACCCGCATCTTACTGTATGGCATACACTATTGTCAAGACAATAGTAAGGGGTGTCCCCCGCAATTCGCTTGGAACACCCCAATTCTTCTGTAGAAAGAGTTCGGTCAACGACCGGTCAAGATCTCTGTCAACCGTTCATTGGAAATATATTGCGCCTCGTAGGGCTTTCCAAAACGGTTCAACAAACCGGCGAAGGAACGCATATGGTTCTCCGAACCGCGCAGCAGCGCGCTATAGACACGGACAGTATCGGCATCGTCGGTTTCGGCCAGCAATTCCTGCAAATCGTAGATATCCAGGTCCTCGATTATTGCACCGACAGTCAAAGCATCGAGCGCGGAAGTATATCCGAGGGTAACCAACTCATCGTACAGCGCTGCGATCTTCGGATTGGTGAATTCACCGACCTCGGCATTGGCGACCGGATCCTCAATGCCTTTGCTCGCAAGCAAGAGTGCGACCGCATCCATGTGTTGCTGTTCGCTCCGTGCGATATTGGCAAACGTCTTGATACCCCACTTCTCATACAATGCGAGATAGACATCGCGTGCCAACTTTTCTTCCTCCCGCATCAGCAGGATACCTTCATCGATGGATACAGGAGACGTCGCAGCTGTCTCTGGACCACTTGGGACAGTCGTCGATCCGGGATTTTCCTCCATATACTCCACCGCACCTTGTGCCGCGAGGGTACCCATTGCAAGTATCAACAATACCGCCATTGTAGCAATTGTCAGAATTCTTTTAGCCATGACAGCCTCCTATACCCTAAGGGTACTTACCGGGACCACACGGGACCGAAAGAGGCTCCGCCATAGTTCTGATTCATGGGCGAACGTCCTGCACCCTGGTTCCCTCTTGCTGGACCACGATTCGACATTACTGGTGCGGATTGCACCGCATAGCGGCCTTGCATGCCCATGGTGCCATAGGACTGCCGGGCAGCGATATTCCGGTTGTTTTGCATTTCGTCACGGAATGCGGCACGTTCTTCCTGGAGGAGGAGGAAAGCTTCGTTATCGAAATCTTCTCCATCATACAGGGGACAATCGGCAAGTGTCTCGGCATCGAGCGTCTGCCAGCGTTGGATAGGACGGGTCACATCGTCACCGTCTGTTGTCGACGCGACAACGGCACCAGCTCCAAAACTTCCTCTACCCATCACACCGGCGCTGACAGTAGCAGCGACCATGAGAAGCACCAGGACCATGACCAATACGTTTTTCTTCGTAACCATACAGTTCTCCTTCGAGCTCATCGGCTCTTGTTTGGTTTCTAACCGAAGGATACTGCGTGTCCATATGCTCAAGCTGAACGATAGGTAAAGATTGGGTAAATGATGATTACTTTCTGGAAATATATCCGCCGCTGATAATCTTGGAGTCGTTGACTACAATAACTGCTCCCGGAAGCTTGGTATTGATGAGGCTGACCGCCTGGGCAATCCGTTTTCGTTTGAGATGCAGAAGCAACAGGTCGCGATTCCCGTTCCGTCCGGTACCTTTCATGACTGTCACAGCGAAATTTTCTTTCCGCAAGGAATTCGCCAAATCTTTGCTTTCGGGAGATTCGGGGACGATCACCTGTACCGAGCTGAGACCGAATGCCAACTTGTCCTCGAACCAGGATCCCATGTAGTTGCCGACCGCAAATGCAAGTGCGAAAACCACCATCCGTAGGGGGTCCTCTTGAAATCCCTGCAAAACAGTTCCCGTAATCAACAACCACAGCAAGCTGTCGAAGAATGCGACGATGGTTCCCTTGACCCGTTCACCACGATTGATAAGGACCATTCGAATGGTGGAAACCGTAACTTCAAGTATCTTTCCAAAAAAGATGACAAAGTAGATCCAGATACCAAGGTTTTGCAAGAAATCCATGAAAATTCCTCCAAGTTGCAATGCCACATGCCAGTATAGTCCGAATCACGGTGAATTGGAATCAATTTGACGGCGATACAATAGGAATGAAACCACGAGAAGCAAGACCACGACCACTATCGAAATTATGAACAATGGGGAGCCGGGGTTATCCAGGCCCTTGCCGACCAACGTGGTGGCGACCATAGTGGGAAGCAATCCAAGCACCCCACCTGCCAAATAGGCCAGGTAAGGAATCTTGAGAGAACCCAAAAGTGCATTGGTGATTTCATGTGGAACCTTACCGATGAACTTCACCATAAAGGTGAAGAGCAATGCCGAATCCCTGCTGTAGGCTTCGAACTTGCCTAGGCTTGGAAACTTGCCCAACAGGCGTTCCACTGCGCTGCCACCGGAGAACCGGCCCAAAAGATAAGGAATTTGCATATTCACCACAATACCGCACACATTGACCACCATGGCCCAACCGAGGGGAAAGATATTTCCCGCTCCTATATACAGCAATGTGAAGGGCAATCCGAAGGAAATCGATTTGAGCAGGAACAGACCCATGAAAGCCGCTGCGGTGATCCATGGATGTTCACTGAAACTCTCGACCAGCGCATCGATCGTCGAAACTCCGTTTCTCAGAACGAATATCGTAACGAGCACAGCCAGTGCGACCAACGGAGTCATGTTCAGAACCGTGCGCCAAACAGGCCTTTTTTCCCTCGGCTTATCCATCATGTTCAACTGGTACCCGGTTGCGCATCACGCTTTGCCAGACGTTGTGTCACCGACTCGCGTATCAATACGTAGATAACTGCCGCAAACGGCACGCCCGCGAGCATGCCCAGGACACCGAACAAACTACCACCGATCATTACCGCTGCCAGGACCCAAAGGGCGGGTAGTCCTATCGAATCGCCGACGACCCTCGGGTAGATCAGGTTTCCTTCGATTTGCTGGAGCACAAGGAACAGGACCAAGAACCAGACAGCTTGCATGGGATCGGAAACCAGCATGAGCAACATGCCCACCAGCGCCGCAAGGAACGCTCCTACGATAGGAATGAGCGCGGAGACCGAAACCAAGGCTGCGACCAGCACCGCATAGGGAAAACGGAACACCAACATGGTTACCAGGAACATCAGACCAAGGATGACAGCCTCCGTGCAAGCCCCTGCGACGAAGCGGCTGAATGTCGAATTCACCAGAGCTCCCGCATGCAGGATTCTTCCAACCCGTTCTTCCGAAATATAGGCGGAGAGCAACCGTTTGATTTGACGGGTGAGATGCTCCTTTCGTGCCAACATGTAGACGGAAAATACCAACCCCAGTATGAAATTGACCACACCATTGACCAGGCTGGTAGCCAGGCCGACAGTAGAACCAACCAATGTGGAGGAACTCTTCTTGAGAAAGTCGAGTACATCGGTTTTCATGGTATTCCAAGAAATATCCAATTCGGAAAGCCAGAAACCTATATCGGGATACCGTTCTGCGAGCGAATCCCCATAGACCCTCAAGCTGTCGAGGAAGGTTGGAATACTTGTCCCGAGAATTTCGATCGCAGAAACGAGTTCCGGAATTACGATCAACAATACCAGCGAAAGCACCAGGACCACCAACAGGTATGTAAGTATAATCGAGAGGCTCCGGCGAATACCTGGTTTGCCCCTACGAAAAACCCGACGTTCCAATGAGCGCATCGGTACATTGAGGATGAAGGCGATCGCCCCTCCGGCAATCAGGGGACTGAGAACCGAAAATATTCTCCTGCTCAGGATCAGCACAGTGATATGGTTGGTCAAAGCCCAGTAAAGGACTATTCCGATTACCATGAGTGAGAGAATCCGTTTCATCAGCGCCTTGTCCACAATCAACATCCCCTTGTCTTCGGTCTCAGAAAGCTTGTCATATAGTATAGTACATGCAGGTCCCGAAAGGGTAAACAAGAAACAACCGACCGAGACAGACTTATCATATCGGACGAAGGTTTACCCGCTTGTGGCCGGTGGTGCCCGGCAACACCAAGCTCACAAACACATTCACTATATATGGATCGAATTGCGTTCCGGAGCACCTCTTCAGTTCGATAACCGCATCCTCCTGGCTCATACCCTTTTTATAGCTTCGCTCGCTTGTCATTGCATCATATGCGTCGGCGACACCGATAATCCTTGCCTCGACCTGTATCGCCTCGCCCTTGAGTCCGTTCGGATACCCGCTGCCATCCCACCGCTCGTGATGGTTCAACACAAACTGCGCCAACTCCGAGAATTCGTTGGTGGAGCTCAATATTTTCCAACCGATCTCGGGGTGCCTCTCGATATCCCTCCGTTCGTCGATAGTCAGTTGTCCCGGCTTGTTCAATATCTTCTCATCGACACCAATCTTTCCGATATCATGGATGAGCCCGGCGATCTTCATCTGGTTGGCCGCGTCCTTGTTGAAGCCCATCTTGGTTGCGATCGACTGGCAATGCCGACTGACCCTATTCGAATGCATCGCTTCCCGGTTGCTCTTCTCGAACAACGTGTTCATGATCAGGTCTATCGTCTTGCTACGTATGCTTGAACGCTCGTACAGCTTGTGACGGTACATGTGGTTCTCCGCATTCGCCACTATCTCGAGTATAGATTGCTTGTCAGTTGTCTTGGTTTCGTATCCATAGGAGATCGACAACTCGATATTGGCAACTTTTTCCTTGGATGCCAACTCCTTTATCCGGTTTGCGATCAGAACCGTCTCCTCAGCGGAGGTCTTGGGTAGGACAACGACAAATTCGTCGCCTCCAATCCTTGCGATGACGTCTCCTTCCCTACAGACGCAGCCGATTGTCTTTGCGGCATTCCTGAGGAGCGCATCCCCCGAATCGTGCCCGAAGGAATCGTTGACCAGTTTCAGACCGTTGACATCGCACATGATGACAGACAATGGGAGATTCTCAACCGTATCCAGCCTTACCAGCTCCTCTTCGAAGAATCTCCTGTTGTACAATTCCGTCAGATGGTCGTGATAGCTCAAATACAACAGTTCGCTTTCGGTTTTCTTGCGTTCGGTGATATCCTGGGCGGCTCCCCATAGTTCGGTGATATCGCCATTGGAATTCTTGACCGCCTCCCCCCGCGCCCACATCCACCCATGCCGGCCGTCTGCAGCCACAGTCTCGAGTTCAACCTCGTATGGAAGTCCTGTAGTACTCGTGTGTTCAAGAGCTGTCGACAATTTCTTCCAACTTTCAGGTGTGAACAATTTCATATGCTCCGGGTAGGGTGGAGGTGGTTCCGATGGATCGAATCCATACATCTTGTACAATTCAGCCGACCACACAACCTGATTCGTCTCCAAATTCATCCGCCATGTTCCCAAATGTGCGATCCGTTGTGATTCCAGCAGATCATCCATATTTTGCTGAAGCTGCAATTCCATGATCTTGCGTTCGGTGATATCGAGAAAGACCACAATACCGGCCTTGATAGCATTATGGGAGTCTCTGATAGGAGCTGCGTTCGCAAGCACATACCGATCCTCCAGAGTGTCCCGTCTGATAATGAACTCTTCGCTGCAGGTCTCACCCTTGAGAATCGCCCTTGCCAAAGGAACATCCTCTTCCGCGTAGGGTGTACCATCAAGGTGCATTATCCTCCAACTTTCAGCATACTTATGGATATCGATGTCCTGTACTATCTCCTGTTCCGATTTGTTCCGGATGAGAAGACCAGCCTTGTTGACATATCGGAGTTTGCCATCCGGAGCATCGGCGATCGCTATGCCCGCCTGACTGTTTTCGAAAGCAGCTCTCAGAATCGATTGGGATTCCAAGAACGCCTCATGGATCCTCTTCTGTTCCGTGATGTCCACACCGATACCGGTAAAGTATTTGTGTCCGTTCCATTCGAGGGGAGCCCCGCTCGAGCGTGTAAGCATCATTTTTCCGTTTTTCAAAATTAGGTGTGCTTCCACCTCTCCATAACCTTTTTCGAACACGTCACGGACAGCGGCATTGACTCTGACGAGATCTTCTTGATTGAACCATTTCCCAAGAGTCATATGGGACAGTTCTTCAGCGGAAAATCCAGTCATTGTCTCATGCTTCCTGTTCCATCGTATGAGCTTTCCCTCCTCATCATAGACGTACAGATATCCCGGGATACTGTCGAATATCGCCTGGATCAATGACTGTTCCCGCCTTACCGCTTCCAACAATCGCAAGGTCTTCCTGTTCGAGTCCTGCAGTTCCCTGGTCTTCTCCTCGACCAATGCGGCGAGCGACTCCTTTTCAGTGCGCTTTTGGATATTGGATTCCCGTATCTTCATCATGGCACGAATCTGGGCAATCAATTCGATTTCATCAATAGGCTTGGCAAGGAATGCCTCGGCTCCACTTTCCAATGCCTTGATGCGACTCTCCTTATCGCCTTTGATGGCAGTAAGAAAAACAACAGGTATATCGCGCAGCTTCTGGTCGCTCTTCAGCCTCGTACAAACCTCAAATCCATCCATTGCCGGCATAATGATATCAAGCAGGATTATATCGGGATCCTCGGCAGCGGCGAGTTCAAGTCCTTCCCTGCCATTTTGGGCTATCGATACCGCAGCTTCAGGAAACTCATCCTGTATCAATGCCTTCAAAGTGACCAGATTGTCCCTATTGTCATCGATTGCCAATATTCTGATCTTCCTATTTTCCATAGAGAACCCCGTCAATCACTTGAAAGAAATCACTCGCAATGATCGGTTTTGCGATAAAGGCATCAAACCCATGTGACAGGATTGTCTCACGTTCATGCTTCATGACGCTGGCAGTCAACGCAACAACTGGTATATGTTGTGTCTGGGGCATTCGCCGTATCTTCCTGAAAGCTTCTATACCGTTTATGTCCGGCATTTCAATGTCCATAAGGATCAGGTTGGGCAACCGTTCTTTTGCCAAATCCATGCCTTCGCGGGCATTCGAGGCCTCCAGCACGATATGGTTCTCCCCTAAGAGTGCTTTTACAGTAGTCATATTGTCCATATTGTCCTCAACCACCAGCACGACAGGCTTGCCCACGAATGTTCGATATTTCCCTGTCTCCTGTCTGTCTTTCGGCTTTTCGGGATACAACATGGAAGAAACCGCATGCTGGAGTTCCAACCGTTTGACATCGCCCTTCTGTATGAGTTGATGGATATTATTCCGTTTGAGGAATTTCAGCTCATCTTTGGTGATATGTTTTGCTGTCAGAATCAGAACGGGGATATGGGCGGTCGGTTCGGCGTTGCGAAGCATCCCGAGCATTTTGAATCCATCGACATCCGGCATCATCAGATCGAGTATCATGGCATCGGGTATTGTCTGATCGATGATTGCGAACGCCTCGATCGCATCATGGGCAACATGGACTTGGCATCCCAAGTCTTCCACAAGATCCTTGATTTGAATGATTGCCGATTCATTGTCCTCGACCAGCAGAATTGTCTTGCCCATCATACCCTGTACATTCTGTTGTATGGATTGGATTCTTCCATTCGTATCGGTCGCGATCTCCGATTGTTCCGACCGGTGTTGTCCACCAATATATTGCAATGGGAGCGTCAACGTGAATTCCGAACCCACACCGGGAGTGCTTGTCACAGTAATGATTCCTCCAAGCAGATTGGCGTATTTCTTTGCAATGGCCAGACCCAATCCGGTACCTCCGAATCTTCTGGACGTACTACCGTCGGCTTGCCGGAACTCATCGAATATATGCGGAATGGACTCTTCAGAAATACCGATTCCGGTGTCCTTCACAGATATTGCAATGCTATTGTCGATTTGCTTTGAGGAAATCTCCACCGATCCAGCCTCGGTGAACTTCACCGCATTGCCAACCAGGTTTTGCAGAATGTGCCGAAATTTGGAGACATCGGTTTCGATGGTTGTACCGCTATCACCCGAGGTGTGAAGCAACTCGATATTGTGCTGCTGTGCTTGTGGTTGTATCATCGACACCACTTCGGAAATCGTATCGTTGGTGTTGAACCGTGTGATCTCAATTTCCTCGCGCCCTGCCTCGATTCGCGAGATATCGAGGATGTCGTTGATCATTGTCAGAAGATTCCTTCCATTTCGTTCGATTATTTCCAGATAACTGCGCTCCTCTGCCGGAATCTTGTCGGTGAGCCTACGCCCGAGTACTCCTGAGAGGGCAATTACCGAGTTGAGCGGTGTGCGCAATTCATGGCTCATATTCGATAGGAAGTTTGTCTTGAGCCGACTGGCTTCATCCAGCTGTTTCTTTTGCATCTCGAGTTCGGCATTCTGCTCGGCGAGTTCATCTGCCTGCATCTCCAATTCCCTTGCCTGCTGTTCAAGTTCGGCATTCGTAGCTTGCAGTTTTTGCGAAAACTCGAGTATCCGTTGCGAAGACATGACCGCATTGAGGCTTGCCGTTATTTCATTTACCAAAGTGGAGATCAGCTGGATTGAATCCATCGAATATCTCTTGATACTCGCCAACGAAATCACAGAAATTATCTCATCCCCTTGAGCAATCGGTATCGTGACAATTTCCTTTGCCTTGTAATCTCCACTGACAGTGGGGAATACCACCTGGGCATCCGAGGGAATATTCGTTACATGTTGCATTTTCTTCGAAGCAAGCACTGCGCCGAATTCGCCTTCCCTTTCAATAACGGAAAAGGATCTGAGACTATCCTGATTGGCACCGAGCGACTCATAACGCTCGAAACGGCTTTTCGTATCATCAAGGAAATATATTGCGCCTATTTGTGAAGCGGTCATTTCCAGAAGATTTTTCAATAGTTCCTTGCAGAAGGTACGAAGAGTTCCGTGACTAAACATGACTGCCGAAATACGGGCAGCCTTTTCCTTGTTTTCTATCTCCCTTTGGATAGTCTCGGACATTGCGTCGAATGCCCTCGAGAGCTCACCCAGCTCGTTCGGAGACATACTACGGATACGTGTATCCAATCTCCCCCGATTGATTGCTTCGGTTGCATTGGTCAGCTTCACCAATGGAGGAAGGATACCCTTGCGCAGGTACAAACCAATCACCATCAACAGGATAAGGAGCCCCACGCATAGGAATATCATTTGTAGCATAATTTGGTTTCTGTGTTCCTGGGCAGTCTGAAAAAAATCGTCGCCCTTGACAATTGCGAAATCGCTGATATCTGTCAGGTGATTTAGAATTAGATCTGTTTGTGCACCTCCAACTCCGCTGGATTTGACCCTTTCCTCCACTTCCTCGACATACCCTGCACGTAGCAGTCGAACCGTTTCATTCCGAATTGCTTCCCAGCGGGTCAAAGCTTCGAAAACTTCGTCAATATCGCTTTGTGGGCCCAAATACCTGTCATATAGGATAGCCAGTTGCCGATCCATATCCGCTACATACGTCTCGATATTACCGAGGAGGTTCTCAATTTCCTGTTGGTTATCCTCGAAGGGCAGCTGCCGCATGTCCCTGTGTATCAACAGGACATCTACTTTGAGATCCCCAACTGCCCGTCGGACAGCCAAGGGATTGTTGTACAGGCCGGAGGTGTTTTTCCATAACGCATCCACGTACATAAAGGAGTTTACCACCAGAATCGCCACAACCAAAAAGACCGCCCCGAAATAGATATTTATCTGCTTGGATATCTTTAGGTCCTTCAATTTCATCGCACACCTCTTCTTTTTTTGTAAATGGGTGATGGTGGGGCAACCTGATACAATTCGTTGAAATTTTCAACAATATGCCGTTCCGCTTCCCCTGTTACCAGATATCCAAACCTGTCCATGGAGTCGATCAGCTTCCTCACGATGTATTGCTGGTGGTTTGGTTTGTAATAGAACAACATATTGCTACATACAACAAGATCGAAATTGCCAAATATACTCTCCTGCGGACAGGAATACCGGGTGTCCAACAAATCGTAGGTCGAAAATCCCACGTGCTGCTTCAAACGGTCGCTTACCGTATACGTATCGCCTGTCTTGATGAAAAAATCCCTCAAGTCCTTCACCCGGATCCTCTGGATTTCATCTTCTCGGTATTCGCCCTTGCTAGCCTGAATCAGCGCCGAGCCAGAGATATCCGTGGCAATGATACGGTAACGCAAGGATCTCGATTTCCTTGTATGGATGTTTTCAACCAGCATTGCAATCGAATACGGTTCCTGTCCCGAGGAACATCCCGCGGACCATATGCGCAACTCACTGGCTTCTGGTTTCCCCTCCAGAATACTTGGGAAGATCCATTGCTCCAGATGTGCGAACGTAAGGGGATTTCTAAAAAAATCCGTATGGGTAATATTCAATGATTGGAGTAGTGCACCAGCCTCATCGGGATTATTCGAGACATACTGAACATACTCGGAGATATTGGCGACATTTGCAAATGCGAATCTTTTCTCCACTACTTGATTCAGAAACATGTCATCATACTTGGAGATATCCGAGCCATAGACGCTTGCTGCGATTTGAACAATTTCACCCAATTCGTTGTCCATCCGAGCTCCTTGGGCTACACTATAAAGCATAAGTGTCTACAAATTAAGGAAAATGTATGCCAATAGGAAACAATTTATCATATAAGAATGACGGAATCCTTCATTCGACGATTACGGTATTCCAAATGAAAGGTCTCAATACCCCCAGGTCAAACCCAGGAAAGTGGAGGCTTCGCCTCCTTTGTTGCCCCAAGGAGCGAGGTATGGAGTTCATCTGCCGAGCATATCCTTGATGGTAACTTCAGGATGGTGGTACTTGACCCCATTTGCCCTACTCCAATGGTGTATGGACCCTTTCGGGCACCATTCGTCGCAGGCAAAACACATTTCGCATGCATGCAGGAATTCCGGCTTCCGGTCCACCAGCTTGATATTGCCCACAGGACAGACCTTCGCACAGATTCCACAACCGGTGCATGTACCATCGACAACAATGCTCTTGTCGGTCAACGGTATCAATTCATCGTAGTGCAAACGACTGTCATCCGGTTCGTGTGCGCGAATCTTCAGTTCCCGTATGACGGCATTGTTGATCAAGCCATACATCGGTTTCATTATTAGGAAGAACAGTTCCTTGGGAAATGTGAACCGTGTCCTACGTCGTTGACGTATCATGGTGCAGATTCGGTCCGTTTGTATTGTTGCTTTTCGGATTATATCTTCACTATCCCTGTTTATGGGAATCGGAATATGGTCATAATCCAGGTTGTTCATGGGAAGTCTCAGAGAATGCTCCGCATACAGCTTTCCGTTGCAGGATTCGACAATCTGCCTAAGCCGGTGCAAGGAGGGGAGCGCATTGACGATTTCGTACCCCCCGCAATTGCAGACCGCAAATAGTGTGACTTCTCCGAGGTTGTCTATGTTCCTGACAAATCTTTCGACTATCAGCGGCAATCCCGACAGAGTTGCCATGTAGGAAGGGAACACAATGCACATGTCCTGCGAATCGACATGTATCTTACCCCTGTGCATGACCCTCGGAATCGAAATGGGGGTCGTTTCGAATTTATCTGCGATCTGGTTTGCCAATATATAGGTATTTCCCGTCCCGGAAAAGTAATACACCGCCAATTCCATCGAAAACGTCCTCCCCCACTACGATACCTATAGTGCTAGCTATCCACCCTCGATATCAGCACGGCCGACTCAACATGCGAAGTCTGCGGATAGAGGTCGAACACCTGCAGGGCCTTCACCTTGAACCCCTTTTCGGCAAACCGCTTGCAATCACGGGCCAACGTGACGCTATCGCAGGAGACATAGACAACAGACGACGGCTTCCAACTGCAGATCGCGTTGATGACCTTCGCATCCAAACCTGTCCTCGGCGGGTCCACGATCACCGTATCGACCTGCCGGTCCTTCTGCATGCGGACCCAATGTTCAGCCGTCTGTGGGAAAAATTCGGTATGGGAGAGATTCTTCTCGGCCAGCTGGAGGCAACGCTTGTCCCGCTCTACCGCTACGACTTGTCTGTCCGGACCTTCGACAAAGGCAGCGAAGGTACCGACTCCGGCATAGAGGTCGACAATGGTCTTCCCCTCGACGTGGTCCTTCACAAAATCGACCATTGCCGGCAACACATGTCGGTTTGCCTGGAAGAATACATTGGAATCGGCCCACAGCGTCTTTCCCGCAACTTCAACGGCGACTTCCTGTGTACTGAGCGAGACTTTCATATCACCGGCGAATGCGGGCACCTCTATCAATGCATTGCGCTTTTGCCAAATTTCACTTTTCTGACGCATCTGCGCTGCCCTGAACAACAATGGGCGCTTCTCATCCAACAACCTGTTCAATGAATCGCACAGGATCGGACAGTGGCGGATATCGACGAGATCATTGCTTTTACGACCTAGGAAACCCGCCTTCTTCTGCTCAAGATCCACATGGAACTTCACCCTGGTCCGGTATCCCCAACCCTGGGCCGAAGCAACGGGATAGGTGGTGATGCCCTCGGTCTGGCTATCGGTATCGATGCCGCCTATTCGCAGCAGGTTCTCTTTCACTATCGAAGACTTCTGGACAGCTTGGGCTTCGGTAGTGGCATGCTGCATATCGCAACCACCGCACACTCCGTAATGTGGGCATGCGGGAACGACACGATCAGGTGATGCTGTGACGATCTCGACTACTTCCGCGCGGGAGTAGTCTCCCTTGTCCTCAATCGTTTCCGCAAGAACCGTCTCACCCGGGAGTGCTCCCGTGACAAATATCGTTTTCCCTTCGTGACGGGCGAGGCCGTCGCCTTTGGAGACCAATTTTTCAATTTCAAGTCGCAATTCCATGCTTTTTCATACTCCTGTATAGCCGGCAAGCCGACAAAATTCATCAACGTAGCTGGAGATGACATCCACACTCTGTTGCCAGAAGTCTTCAGTGGTAATATCACAACCGACAGATGCGGTAACCGCGGAAGCGGTATCTTGCCCAGTCTGCAACAGCAACGCGTCGTACCTGGCTCCAAAATTCGCCGGATCGGCTTGTGCCAGACTATAGACACCAAGACCGAACAGTTGCCCGAAGGCATACGGGAAGTTGTAGAACGAGAGGTCGCTGCTATAGTAATGTCCCTTTACCGCCCACATGTAGGGATGCAAGGCCTGTTCATCCAAGGTATTGCCATAGCTGGCTTTCTGGGCATCCACCATCATAGCAGATAGTTGCCCTGCCATAATATCCCCCTCGACCCGTACGCGGAACAATTCCCGCTCGAAATAGAATCGGCTGAGGATATCGACACAGGTTTGGGTCGCATCTTGCAGGAAACTTTCGATCAGCGCAAGCTGCTGTTGCTCAGAGGCTTCCTTGAGCGCCCCCTTGAAAATGATGAACTGACTGAAGATCGAAGCGGTCTCGGCCAATGTCATGGGATAATGGCGAAGAAGCGCAGGCAATCCGCTGGTGATCTGGTCGTGGTAGGCATGTCCCAGTTCATGGGCGATTGTCGAAACCCCATCGAAACTGTGGTCGAAGTTGGCGAGGATCCGGGTCTCCTTCCGAAGCGGAAATGATGTGCAGTACGCACCACCGACCTTGCCTGCCCTCGGCTCGCAATCGATCCAGCCCTTCTCAAAGGCCATTTCGGCAAAGCTGCCCAAAGGCGGGTGGAAATTGCTGAAGTTCTCCACGATGAACGTCCTGGCCTCGTCGTACGAATACCGTTTGTCCAAGTCTCCGACCGGTGCGAACAAGTCGAAGAACGCTAGTTTCTTCAGACCGAGGCAATGTGCTTTCGCCCGAAGGTACCGGCGGAATACCTCGAGATTCTTCTCGATGGTACCGATAAGTGCGGAAAGTACCGCATCGTCAATCCGCGCCTGCATGGTTGCCCGTTGCAAGGGATCGCGATATCCCCGACGTTTGTCCAAGGTGATGGTGGTTCCCTTCACACCGTTGATCGCATACGCAAAGGCAACCTCGTGTTGTTTCCATACGGCCAGTTCGGTATCGAAGGCTTTCTTCCGGATAGTGCGATCGGCCTCGAAGGCAAGGGACCGCAACTGGATGACCGTCTTGCGTTCACCGGTCTGTGCATTCCAGAGCGTATCCGCATTGGATGAGACAGCTTCCTGCAACCTACCCCACGCATCGGCCCCACTCCGGTTCAGGTCGGCTGCCAAGGCTTCCTCGGCTTCACCCATGGTGTGTTCCTGTTCCTCAAGCAACTCTTCAAGCACAAAATGGAATGGGGCGATCCGCTCATCGTGTTTGATGGAATCGCGAACCGATTGCCGGTGGTGTGCCAAGGTGTTGATCACCTGGACATGGATTGCCTTGATAGCCAAATCGGCTTCCTCGACACGATTCAGGCCCCGCATTGCCACTTCATCGTTGGTATTCACCGTTACCAGTGCACTGGCATATGCATTGAGGGTCTCAATGGTATCGAGCATGGTCTGGTAGGTTTCCAATAGGGCAAGCAACCATGTGGGGAAATCGGCATGCTGTGCATCGAGATTGCCAAGTTGGCTGCGAAGCTTGTCGACCAGAGGCACCAAGTTGGCAAGGTCTTGTTCGAATTCGGGACTCTCTATCGCGGGATATATGCTCTGCAGGTTCCAATGTGGCAACTTTTCCATTGTCTGTGCTCCTTATCTATCTGGACGTACAGCTAGTGTACGTGCTGATTCCAAGTGTGGTCAATGGTTAAAACGTATCGGCCAGTCGCATTGAACGTTCCTGTAAGAGCCGGGCATATTCGACTTTCAAGACAGGAGACAAATGGGAATCATCGATGGTTCTCAGCATATCGGGCAGAAGTTGTTCCACGTGCCTGAAGATGCGGTGAACCGCCCGGGACGGGACTCCAATGTGGCCACCGAAATGAATGAAATCCTTGCGGAACAACCTTCGCTTCTTTCCATTGAGTGTTAGGGCCGTTTCCTCCTGGTCTTCAGGGAGGAGCAATGTCGTGTTCAATAAATCGTATGCAGGAGAAAGGGTCCAGCCCCACGGCTGTTCAATGAGTGAAAAGTTCTTCAGATGCATATCGCTATTTCCAGTTATGAACGAAAATATGAGACGCATGAAAAATTCGGTGATATCCAGACCTGGTTGTACCGAGTATTCGCTTAGTATCGTCGCACACTTTTCATACGAACTTCGATATTTGTCTTCTGTCATCCTGCCTGAAAGCTGGCAGAAATCTTCCATGGCAATTTTTCCGACGATAGTCTGGCCCTGCCATTTCCTGTCGATGCGCTTGCTTATATATGCCAGAGTCGAGTCGGGCAACCGGATCAAGGCAAACGGTACCGTAGACAATCCGAATACTTGCGCCAACCGCATGGTCACAGCTTCACACTCCGGCAATTGGGGATAGGTTTCGGATCCCGGTTTCAGGATAAACCCTTGGGGCTTGCCCACCATGGTAAAGCGGAAGTTCCCGCCATCCTGGTGCTCTATGTGAACCGATACTTTTTGCTGGACACCGGGAACGAATGCAGATGATTTGCCAATCGATTTCTCCACGTATGTCGATAGGGACTTTTGGGTAATGGGTATTTCTGGAACGCTGTCGGTATGGAAAAATCCCACGGTACACTTCCGATGCCACCCATCCGGCCGATTTTCGGCCAATGGTTCACCACAATAGAGACACCGGCTGTTCATCCTGCCACCTTGCCATGGACAGATACGGCACCGATACAATCCTTGCACGCTGTCATGAGCAGGCCCATGCGGTCCCTACGGTCCAGCTTCCAATTCGCACAGACGACTTCCAACAACCACCCCTCGGGAATAAGCCCATCGAAGAAGGGAAACAGTGTGTCGCTATGGTACGCCTCTTCCCGAAAACCCATCGTAAGGCTAATAGGTTTGGACTCGGGATTTTGTACATACCCGATCGAATAGGTGAATACATACCCTTCATCTGTTTCCTGGAGAACACCCGCCTCCTGTGCGTCGTACTGGACTACAGCCTCACGAAGTAGTGTCATTGCCACCACCTTCCAACTCCGGCTGTTTCCGTTGTGCGGGTACGGGGCCTGCCCGCATACCGAACATGCCCAAGGCTTGATTCACCTTGTCCAAACGTACGGTCGGTTTGTTCTGCTCCAGATCACGTACAAAACGAAGTCCCAATCCCGAACGGAAGGCAAACTCCTCTTGGGTCAGTCCAGCTTGTCGTCTACGGAACTTTATGTACTCACCGATTGTCATCATGTTTCAGTAATACACCTGAACGGGTATAATGTAAAGCATCTTTACAATTTTTATACCCGTTATGGTATATTATTGGTGGAAACGAACTTTTTATACCCGATACGGTATAGTTTAAAGATCCAGCCGATATTCCGCGATCTTGTTTATCAAGGTCCTGCGGGAAATAGCCAAAGTGTCGGGAGAACCGATACTTCGTGGCAGGTCCGCCTTGAGATCCTCAGGATTGATGGGGGTATAGAAAATTCCCGGGTCCAGGAATTCGATCCGATCGGATAATTTCGGATAATATCGGATAATTCAAGGGATATTTCTGATACGCTATGGTTTAGAGACCCAGTAGATACCCCGCGATAAGTAGTTTTAAAAATTCATCGAATAGTGATGTTCCACGACTGTTTATATGTCCTGGAAGATGTCAATGCAGATAATGATTACTGGAAAACAAGACCCCAATTGTTATAAGACATATTCCCTTTGATAGTTGCAAAAACTTAGACCAGATTCTCCCGTACGAATTTAGCCGATTCAGATGCCAACGCATCGAGATCGGGATCTTTCACGATATCTCTCCATACACCGATGTCCCGTCCTATCTGTCCTCCTTGCATGACAAATGGTTCCATCACCATGGGACCATCGAAACCGATATCATCCAACGCTTGCTTGATCTCAACCCATGGTATGCGACCTGTTCCGGGAGTCTTTCGATTGGTCTCTCCCAGATGGAAAGCTGCCAAGTAGGGTCCAACCCGACGGATAGCATCCCCGAACGAATCCTCTTCAATGTTCATGTGGAATGTATCGAGCAAAATACGGCAAGAAGGATGATCGACTTCTTGGACATAAGCCAATGCCTCATGACTGTCGTTCACCAAGAACTGTTCGAATCGGTTGATGACTTCGACATTGAGCAAAACATTATGGTCGCCGGCATACGGGGCCAATTCCTTCATGCTTTTAATGCTCTGGGCCCAACATGACTCTTTAGAATCAAGTTCTTCGGGCAATGTGGAAGGCCAGTATCCATGGATAGTTCCCCCAATCATGCCACCACCCATATTGGCTACCGAATCGATCATCTTCTTCATAAAATCGAGGCCACATCGACGAACCGTTTCATCCAAAGATGCGACATCAAAGAACTTTTGGAGGCCAATACCGTAGGAGAGTGTAATACCTTGATCGTCTGCAAGTTGTTTCAGATCGCGTTGTTCCTGCGCTTTCATATGTACAATCGTCCCACCGTTCAGTTCGAGTTGGTCAAAGCCCAATTTTCCCACTTTCTTGATGAAAGGAACAAAATCGACATCCCATTCGTGCGTCCAGAACGCATAGTAGATTCCTACCTTTCGCATAGCTTTCCTCCTTGACAGTTCGAGTAATTTGGAAACAGGCTTGCCCAAAATGCGGACAAGCCTGTTTCAACATAATGACATTAATGACGTTTTCAGTATAACCTAGAAGCTGAACTGACCTGCATTGTCTTTCGTGAAATCTGTTGGTGGTCCCATGATGACTGTTTTCCCGTCTTCCCAAACGGTAATCTTTCCGACATTAGGTACATCTTGGCCATCAACAGGTTTCTTTCCTTCCAACATTTCCTTTGCAAGAAACACCGTCAGATAACCGAGCTTCGAGGGATCCCATAAGGTTGCCACGCGGAGTGAGCCATCTTCAAGGTAAGGCTTCGAATCGGTCGGCAAAGCGGTTCCGACAACTGCGACTTTTTGTGCGACACCCTTTTCCTGAACAGCCTGAGCTGCACCGAGAGGAGCAGGTGTGCTGACACCGACAACACCCTTGAGAGACGGATAAGCCTTCAACAAATCCAGCGTCTTCTGGTAGGCGATCTGCTGTTTCTCATCGGTGGGAACACGATCGGTGACCAGATTCAATTTGGGATACTGCGTTTTGGCGTACGCCAAACCATGATCGATCCACCCATTCAAATTGGCAGCTGAAAGTCCACCGGTAACGACTGCATAGTCTCCGGTATCACCCATCTCCTCGACCAACAAGTCCCAGATATGTTGGCCATACTCCTTGTCATCAATCTGATGAACAGACAAATCGACGACACTTTGGTCGGCAGGGGTATCCCAGTCGAGGACGAGGATTCCAGCCTGTTTCGCTTTACGCAGAACAGGTGTCAAGGCAGCAGGGTCGTTGGGAGCGACAGCAATGGCATCGACACCCTTTGCGATCAAGTCTTCGATCATCCTGACCTGCTGGGCAGCATCTGCTGTGGAAGGTCCGGTGTAGATGACATTCACACCCAAGTCTTCACCAGCTTGCTTCGCACCGACTTCGGATGCATTGAAGTACGGAATTCCAACCAACTTCGGCATGACAACGATGGTGATTTCATCATCTTGTGCAGCTGTCTGGCCCTGCGCGAAAACAACAGAACCAACCATCAGAAGTGCCATGGTAAGGATTGTTGCTTTGAGTACCAGTTTCTTCATGTTTTTCTCCTTTTGAAAAATATTTCCAAACCCTAACAGGGTTTTTTCAAACCAAATCGCATCGCAAGTCAGCGAATCAAGCTGTGACTACCTTCTTGCTTAGCAACGCTTTCTCTTCCATTCTGTTGTTCACGAAGTTGATGGTGAGCACGACGATGAGAATCATCCCCATGATGACATCAGTGATGAAGCGGTTCACTCCGAAAATATTCAGACCGCTCGAGATGACCTGGAGGATGAGCACCGAGACGACTGTACCGAAGACCTTACCGAAGCCACCGGAGATGTCGGTTCCGCCAAGGACCGCGGCCGCTACACTTTGCAAGAGGTAAGTATAGCCGTAGGACTCCTTGGCCGAGTTGTAGCGCGATGCCATGATGATGCCTGCGAATCCGGTGAGGATTCCCGAATAGATGTAGAGCAGGAACAGGACCTTTCTGACATTGACTCCCGAGAATCGGGTTGCCGTCGGGTTGCATCCAATCATGTACACCTTAGCTCCGAAACTACTTCGTTGGAGAATAAAATAAGTGGCAATGATGACCAGTACAAATATTAGCAATGGCACCGGGATTCCAAGGATAGCGCTATTGCCGAACCACTGGAACATGTCAGGGAAGCCCGATATAGCCCCCCCTTTGGTGATGTTCAAGGCTATTCCCTCGAAGAGCGTCATGGTTCCCAACGTCGCCAGCATTGGAGTGATACCAATATAAGCAACAATGAGGCCGTTGAGGGCTCCGCACGCGATGGAGATTATAATGATTACCAGCACACCTATCACAATGGTCACAAGGGGTGGGACACCGAGATTGTTCAAGGAGACTAGGACGACTGCACCGAGGATTGAGGATAAGGTCGCACTATAGGTGATGGAGAGGTTGATTCCGCCAGTGACCACAATGACCATCATCGCAAGGGCGAATATACCGAATTCGGGGAACTGGTAAGCCATGGACTGAAGGTTATAGACACTGAGAAACCGACCCGGAGAAAGGATCGACATGAGCAGGAATACACCGATGAGAATCTGGAGGAGCACCAGCTCTTTTGTCTCCAAGTGTACCTTCTTCACCAATCGGCGCATTCGGTTCTCTTCCTGTGGCGTCTCTGTCTGTTTGGTTTTCTTTTGTATATCCTTGTTCATGGGTTACTCCTCTGTGTACCTTATCTACGCTTGGCTTGTCGATTTTTCGGCTACGCCGAGTCTCTTAAACGAAGATTCGGATTCGTCAATATCAACCTTGATATTTTTCTTGTCGTGCATACGCTTCTGGATGACATCGAAGCTGATGGATGTAATCAATACAATACCAACTACTATCTTCTGCCAGAAGGTGGGAATATGCATGAGAATCAGCCCATTGTTGATTATGCAAAAGAGAGAGACGCCAATGATGGTTCCTGACACCGAACCATAACCACCAAGGACACTAGCTCCACCAAGCACGACTGCCGCAATGACTTGGATCTCGAATCCGATGAAGGCGTTGGGGTCCACCTGTCGCATAATCGAAGTGTGCACAACTCCCGCGAGACCGATGAGGAAGCCCTCATAGGTGTAGATAAACAAGGTTATATTTTCGCTGTTCATGCCAATACGTTCAGCCGAATCTCTGTTGCCGCCAATAGCGTAGATACCTCTACCGATCATTGTGTATTTCAAGATGAACCAAGTAAGAGCTATAGCGAACAAGAGGAAAAGGAATTGTATCGGAATACCTTGGATTTGGTCACTTCCCGCGACAGGAAATTGCCCGATGGTTACACGACCGAAGTCGATGAAATTCTGGGGGATACCGGTGATCCAGTTCCCGTTTGTGAGGTAGAGGACCAATCCGAATATCACACTCATAGTTCCCAACGTGGCAACGATAGGTGGAATTTTAAGTTTAGCTATCAGCAAACCATTAATCAGTCCCATAAGTGATCCTGCGACAACACCCACCACGAAAATGAGGAAAATATTGGATGAGTAGTCGACCATGAACCGACCGATAATCACTGTTACCGCAGAAATGACTGATGCAATCGAGACATCGATACCGCCGGTGAGTAACACCAGGAGCATTCCCATCGACATGATACCTAAAACGATATTGCTCTTCACCACATCCAGAAGATTGCCAAAGGTGAGAAACGAGCTGTTGAAAGCCGAAATGATGATGGAAATCACCACCAGGATCGCTAGGATGCCCATTTCCTTGCTCCGTTTGATTTGTGAAAAAATGTTGTTCATCTTACAAAGCCTCTTTCATGATTTCTTCTTGAGTGAGGTTCTTGCCATCCAAAGTCGCTGCAATCTTTCCCCGCCGCATTACGAGTACCCGGTCTCCTATCGCCAATATCTCTGGAAGCTCCGAAGAGATGACGATGATGGACATGCCTTGTTCTGAGAGATCTCTGAGCAGTTGGTGGATGTCTGCTTTGGCGCCGATATCGATGCCGTTGGTAGGTTCGTCAACAATCAGCACCTTAGGATCGGTAGCGAGCCATTTGGATAACACAACCCGTTGTTGGTTGCCTCCTGAAAGCTTGGATGTAATCATATTGGGTATATTGGGCCTGATGTGCATCTCTTCGATCCACTTCTCCACCAGTTTATTTTGTGCCGCCTTTTCAATCAAACCATGTCTACTGGAGATTTGCTTGAGTACAGTCAGACAGATATTGTCACTCATAGTTTTCTTGAGGATGAGCCCTTCGGTAAGTCGGTTCTCTGGGATGTAGGAGATGCCATGTTGGACTGCCTGTTCGGGGGCGTTCACCTGAAGTCTCTTGCCCTCGAGGATCAGTTCGCCGCTATCGCTTGGGTTGAGTCCGAAGATGGCTTGGGCCAACTCTGACCGGCCAGCTCCAACGAGACCGGTGATACCAAGAATTTCACCTCGGTGGAGGGTGAAGGAGATGTCTTTGAAGTTACCTGCCTTGCTGAGGTTACGTACTTCGAAGATCGGGTCGACCAAAGTCCGCTTTTCGAAAATTTTATATTCGATTTTGCGTCCGACCATTAGGGAAATAAGCCGATCGTCATCCAGTTCATCTTCGCCGAATGTTCCGACGTACTTTCCGTCTCTGAGAATGGAGAAGCGGTCAGAAATTGCGAACAGTTCGTCCAACTTGTGGCTAATGAAGAGGATGGATATCCCTTGCTCCTTCAGGTTCCTGATGATGGAGAAGAGTGATTCAACCTCCCCACGTGAGAGTGCACTGGTCGGTTCATCCATGACGATTAGTTTTGCGTCGTTCACCAATGCTCGGGCGATGGCCACAAGTTGTTGTTTGGCGACCGAAAGCTCGGAGAGTGTCTTGGAGAGGGGTATCCTCAATCCTAGTTTGTCCAGTGCAGATCGAGCTATTTGGTTTGTTTCACGCCAATTAACAATCTTCTTCCGTTTTTCGACCCGCGATACCATCGCGATGTTCTCGGCAACGGAGAGGTTTGGGAATAGTGAGAAATCCTGATAGATGACAGCAATACCACGTTTCAGTGAATCCAAGGGGGTGATTGTCTTTTGGACCACTCCATCGATGATGATCTCAGCTCCTTCATCCGGTTGGTAGACTCCCGACAGAATCTTGATGAGGGTCGACTTCCCCGCCCCATTTTCACCGATGAGTGCATGTATCTCGCCGTATTCGACTTCAAGATCGATGTTTTTCAATGCTTTCACACCGGGAAACGTCTTGGAAACATTGTGCATTCTCAAGAACATATTCTGTGCCATAGCTGTGGTCCTCCCTGGCAGCGTGACCCCTGGCTTGTGTTGCTGCTCTATTGGTCATGATCCCGCACCTATAGCTTAAATGGTATGGGAGAATATACCATGCACATAATTTGGTGAATGTATGCACAAAATTTATGATGTCGGAGAGAGCTATTCCAGGAAGTCCAAATCAGTTTCGATCTCCCTACCATTCCACCTCGAGGGAGAGACTCCAGACTTTTTCTTGAAGAATCGGGAGAAGTAGTATGGGTTATCAAAAGCGAGTTTGAACGAGACTTCCTTTACGGTGAGATTTCCCTCAGATAGCAATTCTTTGGCTTTATTAAGCTTCATCTGAAGAAAATACTGGTAAGGTGACAAGTCCGAATACTTCTTGAAGATGTCGCGGAAGGTTGTGTATGAGACGTTCATCGAACAGGCCATGGATTCAATATCCAAAGTAGAATAAAGATGTTCTTGGAATTTTATTTTCGCGTGCTCGATCAGTTCAAGTTCATGCTCGTGAAGTTGTGAATCCTGTTGTGTCTGGTAGTTGATTTTAGCCAACAGTACCATGATATCCGAACCAAGTACGTGTTGGAAACCTGCCCTTTGTTCCTTTGCTATCTCCACCAATTCGGTGAATATTCCGACGAAGCTTTCCCGAAGTCCGACATCTTTGATTACGTTATCGTCGGAGAAGTAACCCAATCGTTGCAAATCCTCGGGATATTCACCCTTGAAGCCCACAACGTACTCGGTCCAACTGGAGTTGTCGTCGGGCTCGTACCAATAGCGGATTCCGGGGACAAGGGTAATGATAGTACCTGGCACGATACGGTGTTTCTTCCCTTTATAGCTGAACCATCCGGTCCCTTGGGTAATGTAGATGCATTGGAATTCATGGCGCAAGGTCCCCTCTTCCCAAGGCTTACCAATACCCTTCCAGTGTTCCTGCCATACTTCGCGATAATTCTCGTCCGGCTCCATGCGTAGGTTTCCCACTTTGGTGCAGAATATTTTCCAAGCCTCATCACGGGTACCATACGTTAAATAGGTAAAGAACTGACTACCTGACATGCTTTCTATCTTATAAACGACTACTTCGAATTTGCAAGAAAAACACAAGAAAGCTTATTGACTGGAGAATTACATCATCATTCATATTGTTGCTATACAATTTTTCCGAAGGTATAACAGACGTAATTTTTTCCTGTAAAAATTGAAAAGTCTCCCCACCCTAGGGCACGCCCTGGACCCCGGATACTTCACCCCCTCTGCCGCGCCCCAAGGGGCGAGGTATGGATCCTTACGTTGCCTGCACTCGCTCAGGAGAGTGACCATTGGAAGTCAATCCACCCTTGCACCCCATATCGGGGCACCATCACCAACACTATAGGTTCATTAATAGCATATACCCTTTGTGGTATTATGGTTTAAAGATCCAGCCGATATTCCGCGATCTTGTTTATCAAGGTCCTGCGGGAAATACCCAACTCCTCTGCGGCACGAGTCCGATTCCCTTCCCACCGATGCAAAGCCCGGATGATAGCTTCCACTTCAAGTTCCTTGAGACTGCGGGCCTCCCCATTGTCATCCTGGACTATCAAGGTACTGTTGGATTGTCCCGAATCGGTGCCGGGCCGGGAAATACTGCTTCGCAACTCGAGGACATCGGGCTTGATGATCGGGCCATCGGCGAAAATGACCGCACGTTCAAGGATATTCTCCAGTTCGCGGACATTACCGTAGAACGGATGGGCTTTCAGTGCGTCGATCGCTTCGGGAGACAGCCCTTCAACACGGTGTCCCATCTGACGGTTGAGTTTGTTGAGTATGACTCCGGTGAGCAACGGAATGTCCTCCTTGCGGTCCCGCAAGGGAGGTAGCTCGATACGTACCACATTGAGCCGATAGAAGAGGTCCTCACGGAAAGAACCCTCATGGACCATCTCCTCGAGCTTCTTGTTCGTCGCGGCAATGATACGGGCATTGATCGGAATGGGAGAGGTCCCACCCAATCGGGTGATCTTGCGCTCCTGCAGGACACGCAGCATCTTGACCTGCAGTGTCATCGGCATATCCCCGATCTCATCGAGGAACAACGTACCCCCGCTCGCCAGCTCGAACATACCTATCTTGCGACCTACCGCACCGGTGAACGCACCCTTTTCATAGCCAAACAACTCGCTTTCCAACAGGTTTTCCGGTACACCCCCGATATTGATGGCGACAAACGGTCCCTCGGCAAGCGCGGAGACTCCATGGATCTGCCGGGCAACAACCTCTTTGCCGGTCCCACTCTCTCCGGTCACCAGCACTGTTGCCGGGGAGTCGGCAATACGGGAGATGATTTCCCGAATCTTGCACATGGGAGGAGAGTCTCCGATGAGGCCCTCGTCTATTCCCTCGGTCGAACGTGTCTTCGTCTCCACAAGAGTCCGCAACTGTTGGACTTCCATAAGCTTGCGCAACCGTATGGTCAGCTCCTCGGGGTCGAATGGCTTGACGATATAGTCCTGTGCACCTTCTTTCAAAGCGGTGACCGCATCGTGGATCTCACCATGCGCACTGATCATGATGACGGGCATGCGGAACCCCTCTTGGCGGATCCATCGGATCAGGCTGATGCCGTCCATACCGGGCATTTTCAGATCGACCAGACAAGCGTCGTAGTGGTGCTCGCGCAACAACCGCTGTGCGGAAAGTCCGTTCTCGGCACCATCGCTCTCAAGTCCTTCAAGACCCAGGTATTTGCGCATCAATTCACGGATATTGTATTCATCGTCGACAATCAGGATTCTCATGGCTTTCCCCTATATATGCACCGACGGAAGGATGACTTCGGCAACCGTGCCACCGCCTTCCCGTGCGTAGAGCTTCAGGTTCCCACCACGGGCACGGATGAATTGGCGGCAGATTGCCAGACCGATTCCGGAACCATGGATCTTTGTGGTGAAGAACGGGTCGAATATCTTTTCCAGGTTTTGCTCGGGGATTCCTTCCCCCCGATCGCGAACAGCGATATGTATCAAATGCCGCTTGTCCCGGCTGACTTCCACTTCTACTTCGGGATCGCAATCGATGCAACTTTCGAGCGCATTCTTGATCAGGTTCTCGAACACCGAACGGGCCCGGTCGGAGTCGAAATGGATATAGGCATGATGCAATGAACCGGGAACGAACTGTAGTTTCCCATGGAAGGTATGTTGCAACGATTCCAGCAACGCCACGATATCGAGTTTCTCGGGCATGCCCACGGGGTTGCGCAGGAAATCGGAGACCTTGTTGGTCAGCTGGGTCAACCTCTGCACTTCCTGGTCGATGACCATGAGGTCTTCCTTGGATGATGCCGGCAAGGTCTTCTTCAACAAGGCCATCTGCAAGGTTATCGCGCTCAACGGATTCTTTATCTCATGTGCCAGTGTCCGGGCAGCCTCGCCGAGATTTACCAGACTCTCTTGTTTCGCCAAGGTCTCGCGGTACTTGCGGTTGTTGCGATAGATACTGTAGACGAGCAGGTGGAAAGCCAACAAGCCAAGCACCGCCGCCGCACTGAAGAACCGTACCAGCATGACCTTGCGGAAATAATCCTGACCATCGAAAAGGATGTAGAGGACATCGGGGAAGGTCAACGGCGATGGGAGGAAACCATCTTCCTCCAACATGATATCCCCTGTCTCCACTTGGATGGTGAGCCGGCTGAAACGGATATATTCGATCATGCCGGTATCCTTGTTGTAGGTCGCCACTCCCTGGTTCCATTGGTTCGCGTTCCTATTGCGCCAGATATCGTTGAAACGTTCGAGTGGCAAGGTATTGGGCACCGAACCGAGACCAAGCATGAGTCGACCGGCATTGGAGTAGACACCGATTCCCCGCACATTTCCTTCCTGCATGGCCTCCAAGGCCCGCGAGTGCTCCTCCTGCAACAACAGCAGGGTCGAGGAGGCGAATCCACGTTCCGCCTCGAATTGCATGAGGGTGTTCTCCTTCTCGATTATCAGTTGGGAGAGGAACAGCACCAGGGTGACCAGCAACACAAAGAGAAAAAGAAGTCCCCCGACAACGAAAATCTGTTCTTTGCCCTCAATGAAGGACCACCGTCGTGCACTACTCATAGTTCAACGCCTCGATTGGATCAAGTCTGGAGGCCTTCATGGCAGGATACCACCCGAAGAATACACCTACGAGGGTTGAGAATCCGGCAGCGAACAGGAACGAAGTATAGGAAATATAGAGGTTCCAGCCGACAATATCGGCCACGAGCCAGCTCAGCAGTGTTCCAAGACCTATCCCTATGATACCACCAGTTATGGTAAGTACGATAGCCTCGGTTATGAATTGTCCCATAATTGTCCACGGAGAAGCTCCCATCGCCTTGCGCACACCGATTTCACGGGTGCGTTCCGCGACCGATACCAGCATGATATTCATGATCCCGATTCCACCGACCAGCAGCGATATGGCTGCGATCGCGGCCAGGAACGAGCTGAACGTACCGGTGATCTGTTCGGCCATATCTGCCAGGCTTGCCGGCGAAAAGACACGGTAGGCATCGGATCCGACAGTCGCATCGAGGTATTCGGTGATCGCATCGGAAACAGCGAGGGCATCGGCCCCATCGGCTACCCGGACCACATACGAACCGACAATGGTGGGCTTGATATAGCGTTGAGCATAGGTGTTGTAGGGAATGAATACGCTTCCGTTGAACTGGAGGTTGAACGAGGCGTCCTTTTCCTGCATGACCCCGACCACCTGGTAGCTTTTGGCCTGGTTGCGGAAAATGCTCACATATTCGCCGATAGCATTGCCATCGGGGAACAATTCCTCGGCGATATCGGAGCCCAATACAACCACCTGGCGGTTGGCCATATTGTCCGATAGCGAAAAGAAGGCACCCTCCGATACTTCATAGTCGAGAATCTCGGCATACGAGGAGAGGACACCGGTCACCGTGGCCGATAGGGAATTTTGTCCGATACGGATGGTTGCGGTACTGGAATTGACCGGCAGGACCGTCTTGATATCGGAGACATTGGCAACGAGACGTTCTCCGAAATCCTCGGTGAATTCATTGGCGGCCTTTTCGGAACGCACGGGAAAAATCGTCACCATCTCCAACCCACCCTCCACGATTGTCTGGGTGATGCTCTTGGTCGCGCTTTGGCCCAAGGTGAGGATAGCTATGACCGAGGCGACACCGATGACGATACCGAGCAGGGAGAGCAGCGTGCGCATCTTGCTCGCCATCATATCCTTCAATGCCAGTTTTATGTTTTCCCAGATCATCTAACCCTCCAAATGGCCGTCGCGGACATGTACCTGCCGACGTGCACGCATGGCGATATCATGGTCATGGGTAACCAGAATTACGGTCCGACCTTCGGCATTCAACTCTTCGAACAGTTCCATGATCTGACGTCCGGTATGGGTATCGAGCGCACCGGTAGGTTCGTCGGCCAACAGGATGGACGGGTTGTTCACCAATGCACGGGCTACCGCGACTCGTTGTTTTTGCCCACCGGAGAGTTCGTTCGGCCGATGCTTCATGCGATCGCCCAACCCAACCCGCTCCAAGGCCGACTTCGCCCGTTCGCGCCGCTCCTTCACACTTACACCCGCATACAGCAAGGGCGTCATGACGTTCTCCAACGCGTTGATCTTTCCCAAAAGGTTGAATTGCTGGAATACAAACCCGACTTTTTGGTTGCGGATATAAGCAAGCTCGGCTTCGCTCATACCCAACGTCTCCTCCCCGTCGATCTGGATAATGCCATCTGTCGGTGTATCAAGACATCCGATCAAATTCATGAGGGTCGATTTGCCGGAGCCCGAGGGTCCGGTTATGGCGGTGAACTCACCCTCTTCTATTGAGAGTGTCACACCATCGAGGGCCTTGACGACAAACTCGCCCATCACAAAGTAGCGACGCACATCGTACAGAGAAATTACTGCTTTTGCCATATTCGTGCTCCCTACAGTGCGTTCCGCAGACCAGCTCCTGGTCCACTTCCCGGTTCATTGGTTGTGGCCCCAGGAATTCCCATATTGAACATACTGTCGGAGGGTTCTCCCATCAACACGACATCGCCTACCTTCAAATCTCCCGAAAGGATTTCACTCATGCCTTCACCCAAGTAGTTGGTGGTCACCTCTACCGCCACGGGATTCCCGTCGGCACCCTTTTTCCGAACCGTATCCGAACCACGCCGATTGGAAACTATCGCCGAAGTCGGAAGCACCAACATCTTCTTCACTTCATCTGCACTGATGGTTCCTGCGAAGGTGAAGCCGGGAGCCAGTGCGGTTGGAGGATCCTCTATGACAATCTCGACATCCAAGACGCCGATTCCCTGGCTGGTGGTTCGACCGAGCATGGGAATGTAGGTGACAGTCGCGTCTATCGTCGCACCCGGTATGGAATCGAAGGTCAATTGTGCCGTCATTCCCGTCTGGACGCTCTGGATATCGATCTCATCGATTTCCACGGTAGCCTTGAGCTTGCTGCGGTCTATAATGACCATGGCCGCATCTCCAGCTTCGAAGTAGTCGCCTTCATCCACCGAGACCGAGGCCACCACGCCATCGAAATTCGCATAGGCTTTCGTGTAGTCGAGATTATTGACAGCCATGGTCTTCTGCATCTCCAGCAATTCAAGCTGACGCACTGAACCTTGCAGTTTCGCCTCCTCGATCTGCGATTCGATATTCGCCAAGGTATAGGATTGGGAGGTATCGTCGATAGTCGCCAGCAGGTCGCCCTTCTTCACCTGCACACCTTCCTCCACAAAGACACCGGTTACGGCACCGGTCGACCGGAATACCACCTTCTGAGTCTCGAACGCCTCGACGTTTCCACTTATGTCGATAGTCTGGGAGAATTCGATCTCCCGTACCGTGGTTTCTTGTGTGGCGGTGGCAGCTTGTTCGGCAGCCGCCTTGTCGGCACTGGTGAATGGCATACGTCCGTTGGTTTTGTAGAATTGGTAGCTGAATACCGCAATGCCGAGAATTACGACAACCACAGCCCACGTGATGAGACGTTTGATCCGCTTTTTTCGCAGCTTCTTCTTCAAGTTGGCCCTGACCCTATCTTCGGTATTGTTGTTGGGATTCGCAGTGGAATTCGTATTGGGACTCATGATCGTGTATCCTCTCTTTGATTACAATTGCAGGGCTTTCGCCCGGTTTTCAAGAACCAACGCCTCAAGTGCGTAGATGGTGCGTTCATAGGTGGTCAACTCTGCATCCAGACGGGCTTGGTCAACTTCGGTTTGGGTTATCAGACCCTTCGCAAACGCTTGGAGAGCCTCGTCCAAGACCTGCTGGCGATAAACAGCTGTCTGTTCGAACTGTTCGGTCTCCAACTGATGGCTGAGGATGTCGGCTTCAAGCTGGTTCGCGTTTATCTGGTAGTCCAACATGGCTTCCTGATAGTCGATTCCAGCTATGGTGATGTTGTTCTGCAAGCTCTGGATTTCCAATACATCGTTGGCGATGGTGGGATTGTTCCTCCAACTGCCGCTGATAGTGAGCGAGGGGGTAATGGCTCCGCTATCCGAAATATCCAGGTTCACAGAGGCTCCTGTGGTAAAGTTGTTCGCACTGTAAAGCGCTTGGGCACCCAATTCATAGAACAACGTGGTGGCGATTGCTTCGGTATAGGAAAGTCCGGTACTGCCGCCAACCGTAAGGCTGGGAACCGTGCGTGAATTTCCCGATATGACGGTATTCCTCTGTCGCAAGGCCAATTCCTCTTTTGCGATCTCTAGTTCGAGGGCGGCGGTGATTACCGTAGTGTCACCGGTCGGCATGAACGCGAAGGAGAGGTCGGCTTGCCGTATCGAGCCGACACCGTCCCACTCCATGCCGGTCAGTTGCATGTATTGTGTTTTTGCCATGACCAGTTTCTGTTGGATCGATGACTTGGAGTTTTCCAGTTTGGCCAACTCCAGTTCCATGTTCCGGAATGTGGAGGAACCGACAGCTGTGGTCTTCAACTTCAAGGCATTGTCGATCTTTGTCTTTTGGATAAGGATATCCTTCTCGGCATTGAGCAGATTCATTTCGTAGGTGACGATCTCGGATATCTTGGTGTAGATGGAGGATTCGAAATCATAGATGCGCTGGCGGTAGGTCTGATCGATCTCAAGCTTTTGCTTTGCAAGTTGCAAGTCGCTGAGGATATCCCCCGAATCACCGAATGTTATCGTGTGCGAGATGCCCACACTCGGATCGGCACTCCAGAAATTGTCGTTGGTCAACGACCGGCTGATCGAGTCGGCTCCGACGGTAATCTTGGTTTTCCCATCATTGGGCAAGGTAATGACAACAGAAGGCGACAACAAAAGGCTGTCTTTCCCACTTGATACCAATGCTCCATCCTTATAGGAGAGATCCCCCGAAACCTCGATACCGGTGGTTTCCTGCACCTCGCCCATGGCAACCGACAAGTCGCTGTTCTGTTTACTCAACTCTATCAATTGGATTGTGCTGCTGTTTTGCTTGGACTGGTCTACGATCGTATCCAAATCCGCGGCACCCAACGATGCGAGCGCAAGCAGGCAGATACCGATTAGACCAATGAGTCGTTTGTTTCCCATTTGTTTTCCTTTACCATATGTTAACAGTTATTTCCCACATTCATGCAGATAGTATGCCAATCGAGCCGTATCGTCGACTTTGTCTGGCAAAATACACACAATCAACACAATACTGGTGGTCAAAGTCCTTTTTGAGTTCCTGTGAATAACTTTCACACCAATCCGTTGCCATATATGCTGCGCAAGCTCTTCCATCGATTTCAGGATGTGAAAATTTTTCACACTTATCTTCTGCAGAATCTACAACAGGTGTTCGCCACCGTCAACCGCTATTGTTTGGCCCGTGATTGAATCGTTCTCGAACAAGAAGATAACCGCATCCACCACGTCCTCGGGTGATGCCAACCTGCCTAGCGGCAACCGTTTCTTCAACTGTGCAAAATACGTTTCATCGGCTTGAACTGCCGGTATGACAGCCCCAGGAGCCACGGTATTTACCCGTACCAGCGGAGCGAAGGCCACCCCAAGTATCCGTGCCTGGCTTTCAAGTGCAGATTTTGCGCAGTAGTACGATGGACGGCTCGCAGTCGGACGGCGGACCCCCGTGTCGGTGATATTCACCACACAAGCAGGCGTTTCCGCTACCTCGACGGTCTCGCGAAACCGATACAAGGCTTTCGAAAGGAAGAATGGAGCCCTCTGGTGAAGGTCCTGGTCAAGTTGCCAATCAGCCTCTCCAACTTCCCCGATACCAATCGTACGGAATACCGAGGCAGAGTTGACCAGGGCATCCCACCGTCCGAAATGTTCGACAGGCGATGCGGCCAAGGCTTCGATACCTTCCATACTCGTCAGGTCGGCGGATAGTCGAAACGCAGTCCCTCCACGTTCCTGTATGAGGGCAACGGTCTTGTCGGCACTTCCGGTTTGGGTATGGCAATGCACCACCACCTTGGCTCCACGCGCAGCCAATCCGAGGGCGAGCATGCGTCCCAAGCGGTCGGAGGCTCCGGTGACCACCACAACAGATCCAGACAATTTCATATGGTGACTATAGGCCACAATCGCCGGTTTGTCGATTGCCGGCAGGAAGTGTATATTGTAGGTGGCACGTCACAACCAGGTGACGGCCTATGAGGTGTACATGACAGAGAAAGATTCGGAATGCCAGGACAAACAGAAGCCCAATCAGATGGGCAAGAACAAACCTTGCCCAGAAAAAGAGCCGGGCATCCACAAGGACAATGGGAAATTCTCCATTTTTGGAAAGCGCTTCAAGTTCTCGTTCTGGTACTTTATCTTCATCATTCTTGCGATGATGATGATCAACACGTATCTGATGCGCAACACGAATGTGACTGCGGTCGATTACAACCAGTTCAAGAACATGATCCGGTCCGGCCAGATCGTCCGGGTCGAGATCCAGGAGAACAAGTATGTCGGGTACACCATAAGCCGAGAGCAAGTGGTGAATACCGTACAGACCACAGGCTTGCAGGGATTGACCCAACAGACGCCTGATATCCAATCCTTCTCCACATATGCCTTGGACGATCCGACTTTCATACCATTGTTGGACGAAGCCGGAATCGAATATTATGCGACGGCGCCCGAGACTCCAAGTCTCTTCTCATCGCTGCTCAGCTATATCCTTCCCATGCTGATATTCCTTGCGATCTGGCGCTTCGTGTTCGCGAAGATGGGACAGGGAGGCGGCCAAGGTGTCCTCTCCTTCAACCAGAACAAGGCGAAGATCGTAGCCGAGGGAGATACGGGGGTACGGTTCAAGGATGTCGCAGGTGCGGATGAGAGCAAACTCGAGTTGGAGGAGGTGGTCGACTTCCTGAAGAATCCGGACAAGTATACGGAAATCGGAGGCAAGATTCCCAAGGGAGTTCTGCTGGTCGGTCCTCCTGGAACCGGAAAGACCCTGTTGGCAAAGGCTGTGGCCGGTGAAGCGGGGGTTCCCTTCTTCCGTATGAGTGGCGCAGACTTTGTCGAGATGTTCGTCGGTGTCGGTGCGGCCCGTGTACGTGACCTGTTCAGGCAGGCAAGGGAAAAATCACCCTGTATCATATTCATCGATGAGATAGACGCGATCGGCCGTACCAGAAGCCAGGCCGGCTTCGGTGGCAACGACGAGCGCGAACAGACGCTCAACCAGCTGTTGGTCGAGATGGATGGGTTCGACTCGCGCACCGGGGTCATCATTATCGCTGCAACCAACCGCCCCGAAATCCTTGACCAGGCTTTGTTGAGGCCGGGTCGTTTCGACCGCCAGGTCCTGGTGGACAAACCTGATCTGGATGGGCGCTTGGCAATCCTGAAGATCCATACGAAGGGAATCAAGATAGCCGATGGCGTAGACTTGCGCAAAATCGCACAGTCTGCCGCTGGCCTAGCCGGAGCCGACCTTGCGAATATCGCAAACGAGGCGGCACTCATGGCCGTCCGTTCCGGAAGAAAGACCGTCAACCAATCCGACTTCGAGGAAGCGATCGAGAAATCTGTCGCCGGCTTGCAACGCAAAAGCAGGATCCTGACCGATGACGAACGCAAGAAGGTCGCATACCATGAGACGGGTCATGCGCTCACCGCCTATACCACAATTGGTGCGCCTCCCGTTTCGAAGATATCGATCATTCCCCGTGGGCTTGGAGCGCTCGGATATACATTGCAGTATCCCACAGAGGACCGGTTCCTCATGAGCGAAAGCGAGCTGCTTGGAAATATCGATACACTCATGGGAGGCAGGGCTGCCGAAGAACTAATTTTCGGAGAGATTTCCACCGGTGCGGGAAACGATATCAGCCGGGCAAGCGACATGGTACGCCGTATGATCACCGAATTCGGTATGAGCGAGCGCTACAGGAACATAACGCTACCATCCACGACCAGCCAAGGGTTGGGTGGAGCCCGTGAATATTCGGAAGTCGCCCAAGAATACATAGATAGTGAGACGGCACGAATTGTGAACGAGCGCTACAAGACTGTCCTGGAGAAGTTGGGAAAAAATCGGGAAGTCTTGGAAAAAATAACGGCAATTCTCTTGGAGAAAGAAGTTATCGACGGAGACGAGTTCCAAACGCTTGCACAAAATGGTGTTGTTGCGTAATCTATACCACTATGATTCGCAAACCTATTGAAGATGATTTCTTACGTTCCCATATACAATCCCTTCCTGAAGATGGAAGGGATGTTTTCCTGCTGAACGACGGTTCGATCCGTGCGGTTGTGCTCCAGGGAACAGGAGTAGTAAACCAGATGCGTGCAAACCACAATCTGGGGATCCTTGAAACCTTGGTACTCGGCCATGGCTATCTGGCCGGCGGCCTGTTGGCGTCGACAGTAAAAGGTGACGACCGGGTGCAACTATCCATAGAATGCGGGGGCCCGATCAAGGGTGTCTATATCGAAGCCTGGGCTATCGGCGCAGTAAGGGGATATTTGAAGGAAGTCCCCATTCCCATCGACAAACCCCTGGAAAGTTTCGACCTCTCCCCGTTCTTCGGCCCCGGTTTCCTTACCGTGACGAAATTGCTGGAAGGAAAGAAGTCTCCGTTCACTGGCCAGGTGATGCTCCAACACGGCAGTATCGCCAAGGATTTGGCCGAATATTTCCTAATTTCCGAACAGACCCCCTCGGTGGTTTCACTGAGCATCCAATTCGACCGGGAAGGTCGTGTGGTGGGTGCCGGCGGTTTGTTCCTTCAGAATCTGCCCGGTTCGGACGATGCCCAACTGGAAGAACTGGAAATGACCTGTGCGAACATGCCTTCGCTTGGAAAATTCCTGTCGGAAGGAAAGTCCGGAGCGGACTTCGTGGAAGAGGTGTTCGCCGCTTCCGATCCGCGTCATCTGGAGCATTTGCCGTATGGATTCTCATGTCCGTGCGACCGCAAACGGTTCGCCGATTATCTCCGATCACTTCCGCAGGATGAAAGGACAGCTATCCTGGCAGAGGGTCCGTTCCCCTTGGAACTGCATTGTTTCAATTGCGGGTCCGTGTATCCCTTCGGAAAAGATGAATTGGACACATTATTGCAGTAAGGAGTCCTTATGATATACTTTGCGGCTGCTGCCGCCAACCAGAACGACATGGTCGCCCAAGAGGCAAAAGATGCCGGCGCTACCGAAGTTCATCTGGTCAATGCCGGTGTGGAGTTCGAGGCAGACCTCGCCACCGCCTACCGCTTTTGTTTGCAGACACGGATCTCGACCCGTCTCATGCTGGGCATAGCCCAGGATGACGAGTTGTTCGGTCCCGATGAATTCTACGAGTCCTCCATGCAAATACCTTGGGAAACCTGGCTTGATCCGACGAAGACGTTCACCGTCACGGTAACAGCCATGAACTGTCCGTGGTTGAAGAAGACCACGTTCGGGGCAATCAGACTCAAGGATGCCATTGTGGATCGGCTCAAGGAGCGTCATGAGGGCGAGCGCCCGACGGTCGAATTCGACAATCCCGATGTGACGTTCCATGTCCACTTCGAACACGATGCGGTCACCTGGTATCTTGATTTCTCGGGCAAGTCGTTGCACAAGCGCGGCTACCGAGAAGGCGATACCGGTGCGGTCCTCAAGGAAAACCTCGCCTCTGCGGTATTGGTTCGAAGCGATTGGTACAAGACAGTGCTTGACGGCGCACCAGCCCTGTTGCTCGACCCGTTCTGCGGTTCCGGTACGATTCCCATCGAGGCGGCCCTCATGGCTACCGATACGGCCCCGGGACTACTGGACAACAACCGTTTCGCGTTCCTCAAGCTCGACATGCACGATCCCGATATTTGGGAAGAGGTGTTGGACGAGGCCTACGAGAGACAAAAGATCGGTATGCAGCGGGATGTCAGGATCATCGGATGGGACAACGACCCCGAGGCGATCCGGTTGTGCCGGCTCCATGCCAAGAATGCCGGGCTCGAGAGTGTGCTTTCGTTCGAGCTCAAGGATTTCACCTCGATCACCGAGGAAGATGTTCCCGAAGGCATCCACTATGCTATCACCGATCCTCCGTATGGGGTTCGCATGGCTAGTGGCGACTCCATTGAAGCGCTCTACCTCTCCCTGGGCAAGCAGTTCAATACCCTGTTTCCCGGTTGGCGTGTAAGCATTCTCTGTGGCGACAAGGAACTGCTCAGCTATGTCGATATGAAGCCGGATCGGACCAACTCCTTGTATAACGGTCCACTGGAAGCCCAGTTGGCGCATTATCTCGTGTTCACCCGCGAGCAGCGGCAGGAGATGATAGACAAGGCTGTCCAACGCAAGAAGGAACGGCTGGCTCAACCTCTCACTCCCGGTGCGGAAATGGCGTACAACCGGTTGAAGAAGAACCTTTCGAGGATCAAACCGCTCATGGAAGCCCAGGGAGTAACCTCCTACCGAATCTACGATGCCGATATGCCCGAATACTCGGCTGCCATCGACTGGTATGATGGCAAATACCTGCATCTGCAGGAGTATGCCCCACCGTCGACCATTGATCCGGATGATGCCGAACGGCGCCTCGAAGAACTGATCGATGCGACCGAGCGTGTGATGGGAATCGAGCGCGAGATGATCTTTGTGAAACAGCGGCGCGAGCAGAAAGGTCTCAGTCAGTACGAAAAGCTTTCATCGGCCGGAAAGTTCTTTATCATTCGCGAACACGGGCACATGTTCATGGTCAACTTCACCGATTATCTCGATACGGGGATATTCCTGGACCATCGTCCGGTCCGTAAGATGATCGAGGAAATGGCCGAGGGCAAGCGCTTCCTCAACCTGTTCTCCTATACGGGGACGGCAACGGTGCATGCGGCAGCTGGCGGGGCCCTCAGCACGGTCTCCGTCGACGCCTCATCGACCTACCTAGACTGGGCGATCAGGAATATGAGGATGAACGGATTCGAGGGTATGAACCATTTCTTCTACAAGGAAGATTGCATCGAATGGTTGCGCTCGACATACGATATGTACGACTTGATATTCTGCGATCCCCCTACCTTCAGCAATTCGAAGATGCGCAGGGAATTCGATGTGGATCGTGACCAAACCAGGTTGGTGCATGCGACCATGAAGCATTTGTCCCAACAGGGCACATTGATATTCTCGACCAATTTCCGAAAGTTCTCCATCGATCCGGAGCTTGAGGAAGAATATGACGTTGAGGAGATTACTGCGCAGACCATTGGGGATGACTTTATCCGGGATCAGAAGATCCATTACTGTTACCTGATCAAGCACCGCAAGGCGATTGTTAGGATGCAGCCCCGTGAGCTGGAAAAACCCATGAGGAAAGTAGTCAAAAAGAAAGCATAAGCTCGACGGATGTATGTGTATAGTTGGAGGTCAGTGTATGACCTCCATATTTTTTTATGTAAAAGTATAGTGGTATGACTTTTTGTTTTTCGCACACTCGGCAAGATATTGATTGATCAAGTTCTGGTAGGTGATACCGGTTTCTTCTGCCATCAACTTGAAATATTCGATGGTTTGAGCATCAAGCCGGATGGTTATCTGTTTCTTGAGTTTTGGGATATATGGATTCTCCCGTGCTGAACTGAAATCATATTCATCTCTCATTCCGTTACCTCTACGATAGTACATCATCTCATTCTTGGTTGCTTGTCTGGCAGATATAATTCTTACAACATCATTCTCCAATCGGTAACAATGACAGACAACCAACATATGAAGTTTCTGGCTAATACCGAGAATCATAAACCTATCCTTGCTGTCCGAGTGGTCCGGATCGTGTATTAATAAGGCACCAAGATCATAAAATACACTCTTCGCTTCCAAAAAGGCTACATGATGCTTATGTTCATTCTGAATTGCCTTCTGCTCGTCTCACTCGAACTGTATCATAATTATAATATAATTATGTAAGGGGAATAATTCAAGGGTATTTTGAAGCGCTCAACGAGATAGTTCCATGGACGTTAAAAGACCGCCCGAGTGGGCGGCCTTTAAGTAAACCATTTGGAGTGGTTTGTTTAGAATGCAATTTTGACAGAAGCAAGAACTTTACCGAGGTTACCATTGTCTTCTGTTGCTGCATCGACTTCAGTAACGTCATCGCCAGCATAAGCCAATTTGAGAGTTGCACCAGGAATCATGGTTGTGGATTCAACAGATGCATTCAACTTAATCTTGTCTGTGCTATAGAATGTTCCACCGAGCTTTGCAGTGTAATCAGCAGTCTTGTACTCAACATCAGCTCCACCATTCCAAGAGGAATCATCGAGTGTGTAGGCGCCACGACCGGTGACAGCAAGCTCATCGTTGACTTGGTACTTGACCGAACCACTCAAAGCCTGAGTATTCAACAAGTTCTTGCCAGTGACGGTGACTGTAAGAGGATCGAGGTCGACAACGACTTTGGCAGAAAGGAGATTTGTTGTTGCAGTATCAACCTTGTTATAGGATTCGACTGTAGCAAAATAAACATCCAAGCTGTAGACATCATAAGCAGCAGCAAGAGCAACATCGGCTTCAACACCACCATCATAGACTACGTCTGCCGCGACACTTGCTTTCACATCGTCCATTTCGTAAGCAAATTTCACTGATCCGGAACCAGCATTGTTATCGTCAGCAAGCAATCCAGCTACTCCAGCCTGTACTGTCAGACCATCACCAACTTCAAATGCAGGAGTGGTCAAAGTTCCGTAAAGGTCATATGTTACAGGATCATCTTTCAGATTGCCAAGAAAACCGACACTTGCAACATAATCACTGAAACCAATTTCAACTCCAGCTACCTTTCCAAAGTACGCAGAAGCTTGGACGTCTGCCCAATCAGTCTTGTCTTCGTCAAAAGAATAGCCAAGATCGTTATCAGCAGAAGTTCGATCTTTGCTTTCGATTGCAGATTTGGCAAAGTTTGGAGCATCTAGAGCTTCAAGAATACCAACGTACCAGTTCTCAGCGATAATCTTTGCACTGGTGATTTCGAACTCAACATCAATCTCATCAGCATCATGTAATGTGTCTTCGTCAGCGTTATCAAATTTGAAATCTAAAGTCGCATTGATTTCAGCATAAATATCGCCTTCGCCCTTTGCACTACCAATCTCACTCAAGAAAGTGACATCAACGGATACAGCTTGGCTCTGCGTAATGAAACCTACTGCACCTGAATCCAAATTATAACCAAACCCAGTCGTTGCCGAACCCGTGAAGCCGGCGAAAGCCACACTGCCCACGAGTACTAGAACCAAAAGTACTGCAGAAATTTTCTTCATACTTCCTCCAAAAAAATTCGGGACAGGCTCAAAGACCCGCTTCTTCCCTTTTCTCGTTATACAAGACGGATTATAACAACGCCCCATATACCTGTCAAGTTAAATTCATATTCGATTGAATAGTTACATGCGTTCTATATAAAAACCATGCAAATCACATTTTTCAAAACAAATTCTACGCTATCCACAAAAAAATGGCAATTTTGATGTCGGTTTTATGTGTGTAAGATGTGAAAATTCATGCAATATTTGAATAATTATACAAATGAAGATTGTTCAATATTCGGAATATCATCGCACCACTGCGGAACTGAAATCGAAATAGTCCTGGTAAGGTTCACCGGATTGACCGATTCGAACATATGCTCGATTTTAATCGATTCACCAGCCAGCCTCACCACGACTTCCCGAATCCCTTGATTGTTGAGTTGCGCACACAAACTGTCGAACAGATAATGGAAGACTCCCAGCCCCTGGAACTCCCCTTCCACCGCATAGCAACGAATGACCGCCACCCCCTCATCCACATACACCCGATAACGGATGAACGCGACGAACTGACCGCTCAGGGACAGCGCAACGACGTGCTTGTCATCGACATGCTCTTTCCATGCCTCGCGCACCTGGACTGCGATATGCAAGTCTGTCCGTTGGCCCGATGCATGCAGGCGTTCGACAATCCTCGCACCCGCCGACTCGATGTCTTCGAGATACGGTCCCGCATCGGTCACTATGGCGAAATCCTCACGGATCAACTCGCCCGGACCGTCCTCTGGAGCCTCCTCACCCAATCGCGCGAGTCTGAAAGCCTCGTCATGCCGTTCATACCAATGGAATATCCTGCGTCTGATCTCCCTATCCTTATAATAGTACCACAAGCGCTCCAACGAGGATTGCTCATGCAGGACATCCTTGAATTGCCTGAAGACCCCTTTGCCCGACTGGAGCACCTGCCGTAGCCGTTCCCGGTAGATCGGATTGCGCAACGTCGACACGAACTTCTCCATTGTCCTGAACCCATCGGACGGATACCACGGCGGCAAGTCCAGGAATCGCTGGGGATCGATCTCGCGCCGGTCCGCCACGAACGCCGTCTCGGTGATGATCCCGTCCTTCAGGTCGACACAATACTCATTGGCCTGGTCCTCCATGCAGAAGATTACCTGGAAGAGAAATTCATCGGAAAGAGGTGGCAATGTGTATCCGGTTGGTTCGTCATGACTATCCATGCCCACAGTGTACATGCCCCATACCCATTTGAAAAGGGACTTGTCCGCGAATAGTCCTGTCGCCTTGACAATCGATACGAAAACAACGATATTTTGTACATAACGTTACATAGGAGAGAATATTCATGAGTATCATTGAATTTGTAGAAGCACGAGAGATCATGGATTCACGTGGAAATCCCACAGTTGAAGTCGATGTGATTCTCGAAGACGGTTCCATGGGCCGCGCCGCAGTTCCTTCCGGAGCCTCGACCGGTGTCCACGAAGCTGTTGAATTGCGCGATGGCGATAAGAAAAGATTCATGGGCAAAGGTGTCCTGAAGGCTGTTGACAACGTGAATACCCTCATCGCTCCCGAATTGGAGGGAATGGATGCCCTGGACCAGGTCGCCATCGACCAAGCCATGATCGCCCTCGACGGTACCGAGAACAAGGGCAAGCTTGGCGCGAACGCGATCCTAGGTGTTTCCATGGCTGTCGCCCGTGCAGCGGCCGATTACCTCGGAGTTCCCCTCTTCAAGTATCTGGGTGCCTACCACGCATGTGTGCTTCCTGTTCCCATGGCGAACATCCTCAATGGCGGAGCCCACTCCGACAACAAGGTCGACTTCCAGGAGTTCATGGTCATGCCGATCGGTGCACCATCACTTCGCGAAGGCGTCCGAATGACCGCGGAAGTGTTCCACAACCTCAAGAGTGTTCTCAAGAAGCGCGGCTACAACACCTCTGTCGGTGACGAAGGTGGTTTTGCACCAGACTTGCAGTCCAATGAAGAAGCACTCGAAGTCATCATGGAAGCTATCAAGAACGCAGGTTATACTACAGGAAAAGATGGCGATTTCATGATTGCCATCGACCCCGCGGCCAGCGAGCTGTATGACGAGAAGACCAAGACCTATACACTCAAGTGGACTACCGGCGAAACGCTCACCAGCAAGCAGATGGTCGAATTGTGGACCAGTTGGGTAGAGAAGTACCCGATCATCTCGATCGAGGATGGTATGGCCGAGGACGATTGGGAAGGCTGGAAGATGCTCACCGATGCAATTGGTGACAAGGTACAGATAGTCGGCGACGACTTGTTCGTAACCAACACCAAGAGACTGGAAATGGGAATCAAGACCAAGACCGCCAACTCCATCCTCATCAAGGTGAACCAGATCGGTACACTGACCGAGACTTTCCAGGCTATCGAGATGGCCCATAAAGCCGGTTTCACTGCCGTCGTATCCCACCGTTCGGGTGAGACGGAAGACAACTTCATCGCAGACCTTGTGGTCGCCTTGCAGACCGGACAGATCAAGACCGGCTCGATGAGCCGTTCGGACCGGATGTCAAAGTACAACCAGCTGATGAGAATCGAAGACTATTTGGGCGACACAGCGACCTATGCAGGAAAGAAAGCCCTCAAGGTCCTAGACTGATTATCCTGCGATTATAAGATGAACCGTTAGAGATTCCGGCTACCCGCTTCGGTGGGTGGCCTTTTTTCACTCCAACCCTTCACACCGTTCGACCATACGTTTCAACCGATAAATGAACCGGGCGGCAGGAGCCCCGTCGACGATATCGTGATCGAAACTCACTGTCAGACAGAGGAATTCCCGTTGTTTGACCCCACCACCGACCAACTCCAACCTTTTGACAATACTTCCAATCGCAATATTCAATGTATGGGTCGCAATAGGAAAACCCCATCCCGCACCGTGTCCGAACATGCCGACAGAAGTGACCATTACAGTACCGAATTTGTCTTTCAGACTTCGCGGCATCCGTCCCATCAGACGAAACAGTAGTCGTCGCAACACACCGGGAATCAAAAGAAATAACCGCATTCCTCTCAACATCTCGTTTCCTTGCATGGGAAGTTGCCTACTCTGTTCAATTTCCCTGCTGATCTCACCGACCGTTTTGCTGTTCGCCGCACGAACGATCGAGGGAACAACTTCAAGTTGGCCATTAACGGATCTCTCTATAGGCAGACTCACATCGACATCGTCGAATAGGACCAGACGGTTTCCCAGTGTACGGTATGCATGCAACATCTTGTCCTTGGACACGACTTTCGCACAGCAGTATATGATATAACTGGTGAGGGACGGGATCTCTTTGCCTTGTGTCCTCATCGCACGAAACCGGGACCTGCAATCTGTCACATCGACCTCGATCATGCCATGAATCATATGCTTATGCACGGCCACGGACAAAAGGTCTACGGTTGCCTTTCTGATTGGAGGAAACGATACCTGTTCACAATAATCCTTTCCCATAGTCTCGGTATTATTGTAGCATACGGATTTTTACCCTTCCATGGGATTGAAAAAACCTGGTGAAGGCGTAGGGAAATACTAGTTTAATTCATCCATGAAGTTTGAGATTTCGGCTGCCGTGAAACCCTTCTTGTACAACTCGGCTCTCAGTTGGGTATGGTCTACCTGCTTCTTGCGAAGACTTCTCGCAGCCGCACGGTGGAGGGCATCATGTGCCGCCTCTTCGTCCGAAAACCACTGTCCAGCCACTGATTCGGCAATGGTGCGGTCGATTCCGCGCTGCATGAGCCGCAGGACCAGCACATGTCGTCCCTCTGGATTTTTCCGTTGCCTGGAAACTATGAACTGAAAGGCAAACCGTTGGTCGCTGAGCAGGTTTTCCTCCTCGAGCCGATCAAGCTGTTCGGCGATGGTGTCGGAAGGAAACTCCTTACGACGCAATTTCAATTCGAGTTCCTTACGCCCATGCTCCCGCATTGCCAACAGATCCATGGCCTTTTGGCGGCAACGCATGCCAACCAGGTGCTGGCGCAATGTGTTGAATTCCGCTTCGGTAAGCTCCTGGCCGTCATGCAAAGAAAAATGAGCAAGTTGACCTGGGGATATGAAAAAAGAGGAGCCCTCGACAGGGACGGCAAAATAACCGTCCTGCGAAGCTCCTCTCCGTATGGTGGCGTACGCCATCCAACCTCCCCGCGCTTAACGCTTGGAGAACTGGAACTTGCGGCGTGCTCCGGGCTGACCGAACTTCTTGCGCTCGACCATGCGCGAGTCTCGGGTCATGAACCCGTTTGCATGGAGCACCGGACGATTGGCCTCGTCGTGTGCGACCAATGCACGTGCGATGCCATGACGGCAAGCACCGGCTTGACCTGTGGGACCACCGCCGTTGACGTTGATCACCAAGTCGAACTTGTTCATGTTGTCGGTCACATCAAGTGGCTGCTTTACCATGTAGACGTACAGGGGATTACCGAAGTACTCGTCCACATTGCGGCCGTTGATGGTTATTTTGCCTTCGCCATCGCGAAGATATACACGGGCAACGGCTGTCTTGCGACGACCGGTACCGAGTCCAAGATTCACATTCTGTTTCTCGCTTTTCTTAGTTGCCACTTTCCTGCTCCTGCCTTAGATTTCCACCTGGATGGGTTGCTGTGCCGCATGCGGATGGACATCGCCCGCATACACTTTCATGTTGGTGAACAACTTGTTCCCCAATGCACCCTTGGGAAGCATTCCTTTAACAGCGTGCTCCATCGGGAAGGTCGGCTTGCGGACTACCATGTCTGCATACGACTCTGTAGTCAAACCACCCGGGTAATTGGAGTGGCGGTAATACATCTTGTCTTCGTACTTGTTGCCGGTCAACGCGGCCTTCGCAGCATTGATGACGATAACGAAGTCGCCCATGTCCTGGTGAGGGACATACTCAGGCTTGTTCTTGCCACGAAGAATACGCGCGGCAGCAACTGCCACACGACCCAATTCCTTTCCTTCAGCATCGATCAGATACCATTTCTTTACGATCGTTGCCGGTTTTACAAAAATAGTCTTCATCTACATAACCCTATGTTCAAGAGAGGACGTACCTCTCTCGCGTATTATTCCGCAATCAGCGGTGTATAGTTACACATTTTCCCAATGTATGTCAATACATGGCGATAGATTCACCTTTTCCCAAGAAACTCCTCGGCGATCGGCAAAAACCGGGCAACCTCCCCCTCAGTGAACACCGGAGGGATGATGATCGGCGCGTCCTGCGTCGGCGGAAGAAGCACACCTGCATCGAATGCCGCGGCATGGAACTTCCGGTAATCCGCATCATCCAAGGACGTCATGCAGTAGGGACCGCATGTCCGCCGCATGAGTGCATGCAGATACGTCTTTCGGAAAAATCGCTTCCGTTGCTTCTCATCCATCGACAACAAGTCTCCAATTGTCTTGACCATCAGGTCGATGACCAGCGGAGAAATGGCGTCCGAGGGAGGAAGCTGATCGGCAACCGTCGGATCCTTGGCACAAACCATCTCGCAGATAAAATTCCCTGGGAAAGGAAGGATTGGGATGAGGACCTCGGCATTGACCTCAACATCTGCAAGAAAGGGGCGCCAGAAGGCTACGGTTCGACCGGTGGCGATATCGGCAAGCGCAGGATCGGCGATGACGAGTGGAGCATCATCCGGACCGAACACCTGTCGCAAAGCCTCCACCGCATACCGTCGACTGTCATACAGACGGACGACGCGGTAACCGGGCAGCAACTGTTCCACTATCTTTTCGAGCCTTCCGGGATAAACCGAGGGATATTCGGCAAGAAGGCCACGCGAAGCGGTACTTTTCATTGCACGTAATATTCCATCGGGCCTATGACCCAGAATAGCCCTACCATGGTTCTGAAAAAAATCGATGTATCGTTTGCCTTCGCGATCGTACAAATGGTACTCACGCGCACGGACGACAAGAGGCATAGTATAGGGAGGAAGGTCGTTTTGTCTACCCATGAAATGCATCATATCAGTCACGGGCCAATTTCTCAAGCGGAGCCTTGTCGGAAAAGAACGTGGAGATCTTGCCGGTCGCGAACCGAACATCCACCATCTCCTTCCCCCGGATCGTCTTGATACCCTGGACCTCACCCTCTCCGAACGCATCGTGATACACCCTATCACCCAAGGAAAACGCCCCGCTTGCATCCCCAGCCGAGTTCGACTGAACACCTTTGGAAGTGAAATCCTTCACCGGAGAGAGGATGATATTCGCATTGCGACCGGTCCCCTTCCGAACTGCGGGACTATAGGCATCGCCACGCATGCGTTTGGCATCCAATGCCCCGAATCCTCCGTAACCGGCAGAGAATACCGAAGACTCCCGTTTGGCTCCCTCGGTCTCCACCAGATCCCTGGGAATCTCCTGGAGAAATCGCGATGGAGTCTGATAGGCGGTCTTGCCCCACATGGTCCTACGGCTACAGGCAAGCAGGAACACCTCCTTGCGGGCCCGTGTGATCGCCACATAGAAGATGCGGCGCTCTTCCTCGATATCGGCATCGCTTTCACTCGACCTGCCGGGGAATACCCCCTCTTCCAATCCTGTGATAAACACACGGTCGAATTCCAGCCCCTTCGTATTGTGCATGGTTATGAGGGATACGCCGGCCTTGTCCGACGGGTCCTTGTGGCCGATCATGGTCGGATCGAGCATCAAGGACTCGAGGAACAATCCCAAGCCTTCCTTGCCCGCAGGATATTCCCCGACGGTTGAGACCAAGGTTCCGAGGTTGTCCGTCTTATCGGTCTTGTTGCGGATATCCTGTTCCTTGAAATGCTCTACCACTCCCGATTCCTCCAGCAGGTACCGCAAGGCTTCGGAGTTGCTTTCCTGCAGTTTCAGCTCGGCCCCATCGAACAACGAGGCGAACTTGGCCGCTCCGGTCGCGGCCTTTCCGGTAAGGAGGCCTTCCTCGACCGAGGTGTGCAAGGCGGTGATCAGATCACATGAACGACTAAAGGCCACGTCGAGGACCTTGTCGATGGACACTCCCCCGAGACCCCGTGTGGGCTTGTTCACCATCCGCTTGAAATTGACTTCATCGTTGCGGTTCATGAGGATATAGAGAAGCGCAAGGGCATCCTTTATCTCCTCCCGATCATAGAATCGCAGTGCTCCAATCACCTTGTAGGGAATTCCCGACTGGGTGAACAGCGTCTCGAAAGCCACCGACTGGGCATTGGTGCGGTACAGGACCGCCGCATCGTCATACTTGCCGTTCCTGCGCAATTCCATAGCCACACGCAATGCTTCGGCCCGTTCATCCGAGACATGGATGAGCTTGCACGGCTCGCCCCCGTCCTTGTCGGTCCACAATGTCTTCGGGTGTCGCCCGGTATTGCGGGAGATGACCTTGCTGGCAAGTGCTAAAATGTTCTTCGTGGACCGGTAGTTTTGTTCGAGCTTCACTACCCGTGTATTGGGATAGACATCGGGGAACGAAAGGATATTCTCGACCTCGGCCCCGCGGAAACGGTAGATGCTCTGGTCATCGTCACCGACAACGCATACGAACGTGTGTGGTCCGACCAGCGACTTGAGCAACTTGAATTGCGACATGTTCGAGTCCTGATATTCGTCGACCAGCACCATCTTGAACCTTCGGTGCACCATGGCGGCGACCTGCTTGTCCGATTCGATCAACTCGATGGACCGACCGATGAGATCGGCGAAGTCCACATTCCCCACTTGCCGCAACTTCTTCTCATAATCGGCGAACTGCTTGCGGAACACGTGGTCGCGTCTGAAATCAGCCAATTCGGGGCTTTCGGGATCCAATCCCATATCCTTTGCCAACGAAATGGCCTTAGCCACGGGTGACAGTTCCGCCTTCTTGCTCTCGGGATAACAGGAGGCGAGCACCGACAGGGAATCCTCGTCGTCGTAGATGCTGAAGGTGTTGCTCAGACCGATGCTGCTGCCATACCGGCGCAACAACCAGGCCCCGAACGAGTGGAACGTTCTGATCTGCATGTCCGACACATCGATACCCTCGAGCATGTCGGTGACGCGATCCTTCATCTCTTTCGCGGCACGGTTGGTAAAGGTCACAGCCAAAATTTCCCAAGGCCGGAGTCCAAGGACTTCCACAGCATAGGCGATTTTGGTCGTGATGACGCGTGTCTTGCCCGACCCTGCTCCGGCAAGTACCAGCAGGGGCCGGCTATTTTCCAATACAGCCTCACGTTGGGGTTCGTTCAGTTCATTCAGATACGTATCGATACGACTCACCGGGATCCCTCCGAACCGACCGGAATCGCCTCCAGGTCAATCCCGTTCACACGGGAGATACCACATCGTACGATTTCTCCGGGAACAAGGCTCCGTCCCATGACCACTGTCAAGCCGTCGACCTCGGGAGCTTGGTGGGGTGTCCTTCCGATCGCAAGATCCTCGCCCTCCACCAGTTCTTCGATCAGGACATCCTGCACGGTTCCCACAAACCGCTGCAAGCGCTGCGCGGTTATGGGTTCCTGGATAGCCTCAAGCTCCTTCTGCCACTTCGCTGCCTTTTTGCTAATAGTCTTGTGTTCGGCCGCAGTCCGGTCCTTGTAGGCAGGAGTATCCTCTTCCCGGGAGTAGACGAACGAGCCGACCCAATCGAGTTGGGCTTCCTTGACAAACCGCTGTAGTTCCATGACGGTCTCCGGCGTTTCTCCTGTGAAGCCGAGCATGAATGTGGATCGCAATGTAGCGTCGGGCACCACTGCCCTAATCGATGCGATCAATTCCAGATAGGTTTCGCGATCCCCCATCCTACCCATAGGCCGCAATACATCGGGGTGGGCATGTTGGAAGGGGATATCGAAGTAGGGAATGATCTTGGGTGTCGCGGCAACCAAGGCAGGGAGCTCGGCAGGAAAGGCATCGGGATGGATATAGAGCATACGGAGGCGGAAATCGCCTTCCAATGCCGCCAGAGCCTGCAGCAGTTCAAGGAATTTCGAAGTATTGTCTCCCTGGTCGGTACCGTATGCGGCCAGGTCCTGCGCAATCAGGTTCAATTCCTTGATTCCGCTGCCGATGAGCCGTTTCGCGTCTTCGATAATCGCATCGGACGGACGGCTGCGCAGATTGCCCCGGATTACGGGAATGGCGCAGTATCGGCACCGGTGGTTGCAACCTTCGGATATCTTCAGATATGCACTGCCGGGGAAATTGAACAACTTGCCCCGCTTGTCGCTCTCTTCGGTGATCAGGGGATACGCCGGCAGATCGATAGCCCGCTCGCCGGCATAGATCCGGCGTACCAACGTGGTGATATGGCTCAGGTCCCTGTTCCCGAATATGCCGTCGGCTTCGGTCAGTTCCTTCTCCAGTTCCTTGCCGTAGCGCTGGGAAAGACACCCGGTCATGACAACCTTGGCATTAGGATACTGCTCGCGCAAGCCAAAGAAAGTCTCCACCGATTCGGCACGGGCCGATTCGATGAATCCGCACGTGTTGACCAATATGACATCGGCATCGTCTGCATTCTCGACTGCGATACAGCCGGCCTCGACCAATTCATTGACCATGATTTCGGCATCGACCTGATTTTTCGCGCAACCGAGATTCTCCACATATATCCGCTTTCCACCGATATCGACCATCGCTTCCTCCACATGCCCCAAAGGGTGCAACGGCAAGTCTGGTCCAACTTGCCGACGACTGTCAAGGGGATATGGACAGATGGAAAAGGCCACCGCGGATTGCTCCACGATGGCCTTGTATGCAAGTAAGGAAACTAGAACTACAGGATGTTGTAGCTGACCATGAGAGAAACGTAGCGGTTCTTCATTTCTTGTGTTTCCAAGTATGTGCTCCCCTTTGTGATTTGGCTCAAACCCAAATTAAAACGGGCATCGATAGAAATACCCATGTCAAGATCAACACCAGCACCCATCACTATACCGTAATCAAGAAGAGTCAGTTCTTCATTAAGTTCCGAAGCCCCTTCCAATGCATTGGGGGTCCATTCAGAATTCAACTTAACACTGAGAGCGGGACCAACCAAGATATAGGGCTGAACTGGGAGGTTCAATGGCACACTCGCTTTCAACAACACTGGAATTTCAATGTAGTTGATGACAGCTTCAACTTCTGACGGTGCAGTTTGGTTATAACCTTTCATGGCGTAATAGACACCTGGCTGGGCCGAGAAGTCAACCACATTTTCAATCGAATAGAAGGCAAATTCGCCAAAAACACCACCGGTGAAACCATAACGCGGTGTTCCTTCAGTATCTGTTGAAGTAGAATCAACAAACGACAAACTTCCACCAGCGCTCACGCCAGCACCGAAAGCTCCAGCGAATACGAACGACGAACCAAGAAACAAAATCAGCAATGCAAGCATCACGTGCTTTTTCATCAAATTCCTCCTTATGCAAATACACATATTGTATGCAGTATAAATGAGGTTGAAAGAGATAACAACTACAAATTCCTTGAAATTGTATAAATAAAACTTCGACAAGGGTTTGTTTGGCATTTTATACCTGTTCTTTTTGTTTCAAATCCAATTTTCCACACACGTGCATCGACTATCCACTTGGCAGAATACGCAGAGGCTGCATCCAGTGCAGAACATGCATGGATACTACGGAGTGATTACAACAGGACATTTTTGAGAATCCATCGGTCGAAACCTTCCTATTTCTGAAGAAAACCAATTCGTTTTTTCAGAAATTTTTTCCTCATTCCGTTCCATTTCTTTATCTGTTCAATATTTGATATCGATACGTCATTATTTTGGACACTTATCACCAACTTTGTGGGGTACTGTTCCAAAAATCTATCTTATAGCAGTTTAAGTTTTACGAATCTTATCATTCGGCGCCGTTCCGTACGATTTTTGTTGACGGGGCATCTCTCCATGGTATATCCGTTTACTTGCATAACTATGCGGCATCGTATACTATCGGTCTGCATGTGCGCATATCATCTTTCTCATTGTCGTGAGGTTGCCAATGACTAAATATATCATCAGACGGCTGTTAGGAATCATCCCGACACTCTTGGTGATTATCACCATCAGTTTTTTCATTGTCCGCGTTGCTCCTGGCGGACCCTTCGATGGCGAACGAGCTTTGCCTGAAGTCGTCAAACGGAATATCGAAGCCAAGTACCATATGGACGACCCACTTTTGATCCAGTATGGCCGGTACATGTTCGATGTATTGCGGGGAGACCTCGGTCCTTCCTTCCGATACAAGGACCATGACGTCAACTTCTATATTTTCCAGAGCTTACCCAACTCCATGATCCTTGGAGTCATAGCCATTTCCCTATCGATAATATTCGGCATCACCAGCGGGATGTTGGCGGCGGTGAAGCAAAACACCTGGGTGGACTACCTTAGTATGGCCTTGGCCGTGGTGGGAATATCGGTCCCACTGTTTGTCATAGGACCGGTCCTGCAATACGTATTTGCAATGCGGTTGGGCTGGTTGCCAACCTCGGGTTGGTTTACCGCCGGGGATGGCTGGAAAACCATTATCCTGCCCGCCGTGACATTGGCATTTGCAGATTTTGCGACAATCGCGCGACTTACCCGCTCGAGTATGCTCGAAACACTCCGCAGCGACTATATCAGAACCGCGAAAGCCAAGGGGATGAAGCCCTCTGCAATCATTTTCAAGCATTCCATGAAAGGAGCCATGCTCCCGATCGTCAGTTATCTCGGCCCAGCCTTCGCCGGAATCATCACAGGATCTGTGGTAGTCGAACAGGTCTTCAGGATTCCCGGACTGGGAAAATTCTTCGTGCAGTCGTCTTTCAATCGTGACTATACCCTGATTGTCGGCGTTGTTATCGTCTACTCGGTAATTCTTGTCATCATGAATTTCATTGTTGACATTGTCTACTCGTTGCTAGACCCACGCATCACCTACAAATAGGATTGGAGACGCCGAATGAACCTATTCAATAAGAAAAAGACAAAGCTAGAGGCGACCAACGAGTTCAACCAGGTTGTCGTAGGCAACAGCCTCACCAAGGATGCTTGGAGAAGGCTAAAGAAAAACAAGATGGCAGTCATAAGCGTTGTCATCGTGAGCATATACATACTGTTGGCAATACTCGCTCCGATTCTACCCATCTATCCATATGATGAAATCATCCTCGACCACCAACACCTCAAACCTTCGCTTTCCAAGACTTCGGGAGAGTTGCTGACAGAAAAGAAGATGGCTGACCTGTATACCCAAGCATGGCGGCAAGGTCGCCTGAAGGTCACACCCGAAGAGGATGACATGCTGTGGGCTTGGATCGACAGCAGCAATGCGAACAAGGTATGGGACTACATGTTCATCGTCGGTTCCGAACAAATCGCCGACGGGACCTACACCTTCACTTCCGCCGAAAAGCGGACCATCGATAATCTTGAGAAAAAACTTAAAACAGACTTGCAGATCACCGTCAAGAAGGTGTGGCACACCAACCAGGAAACAGGAAAGAAGGACAATGTCGCGAAGCTTCCTGTTGAACAGGTTGTCGAAATCTATGCCGAAATGGTCGGAACTTCTGTCGAAATCGTCAGCGAACAGTACGAACGTGAGATCGAACAACAACTGGTGAAGGTCATCATGGCCCAGAATCCGGATTTGACCCCGGAAGAATACCTGCTCCTCTATGACAAGGAACTGGAATCCATGTCGGAGAAGGAACACGATAAGCTGGTAAAGGAAAATGTATTGGCCAAGATTTCTTCCCGTGCAAAGGAAATAGCCAGCAAGGACCTGAAGGTTGCTGCCACCGACGAAAGTGCGGTTTTCCCTTTGGATAAGGAAATCATCATACAAGGATCCCTCTCTGCGGATGTCGAAGCTACCAAAATGCATGACCGCCGCTATTATCTCGGAACAGACTACCAGGGCCGGGATATGCTTTCGAGAATCATCTATGGTGGGCAGGTCTCGATCGCCATCGGCTTTATTGGAACCATAACCAGCGTATTCATCGGCATTATCCTAGGTGCGTTGGCAGGATATCTCGGGGGCAAGGTCGACTACTTCATCATGCGTATCGTCGACATCATGTACGGCTTGCCTTATATGCTGTTGGTAATCATCGCCATGGCCATCTTCGGTCGGAACATATTGAACCTGTTCTTCGCCTTGGCCATCATCAGTTGGCTAACCGTCAGCAGAATGGTCCGCGGACAGATCATGTCCTTGAAGAACCAGGAGTTCATCGAAGCTGCCAGATCCATGGGGGCTCCCACCTGGCGCATCATATTCAGGCACCTGGTACCCAATTCGTTGAGTGTCATAATCGTATTCTCCACGTTGAGGATTCCTTCGTTCATCATGACCGAATCGTTCCTCTCCTTCCTTGGGCTTGGTGTCCAGGCTCCATACGCGTCGTGGGGATCACTCGTAGGTGATGCTGTCGGAGGCATGACATTGTATCCATGGAAATTGTTCTTCCCGGCAGCAGCCATGACCATCTTCCTGTTCGCCATGAACTTTCTTGGAGATGGACTACGCGACGCCTTCGACCCACAGAGCAAGAACCAGTTATAGGAGTATTTCAAAGTGACGAATGCAACATCACCTGATACATATAAGAGATTGTTGGAGGTCAAGGGCCTCCAGACCTACTTCAAGACCGATGCCGGTATAGTAAAGGCAGTCGACGGTATATCCTTCACGTTGAACAAGGGTGAGACCCTGGGAATCGTTGGGGAATCGGGAAGCGGCAAATCGGTGACCAACCTCTCCATCATGAGGCTCATCCCCAGTCCTCCGGGAAAAATCGTCGGAGGTGAGGTCCTGTTCGAGGGAAAGGACATCCTGAAGCTCTCCGAAGGTGAGCTTCGCCATCTTCGGGGCAACGACATCTCCATGATTTTCCAAGACCCCATGACCAGCCTCAATCCCTTCCTGAGAATTTCGACACAGATGATCGAAACAATCAGACTGCACCAGAGCATGTCGAGGAGGGAAGCCTTGGCAAAGTCGATCGAGATGCTCAAGCTGGTTGGAATTCCCGCAGCCGAAGAGCGTATCCACAGCTATCCCCACCAGTTTTCCGGTGGTATGCGCCAACGGGTCATGATCGGCATGGCCCTCAGTTGCGAGGCCAAGATCCTGATTGCGGACGAACCGACTACGGCCCTGGATGTGACAATCCAGGCACAGATACTCGAATTGATCCAGGAGCTTTCGAAAAAGCTCGATACCGCCGTAATCCTCATTACCCACGATTTGGGCGTAGTGGCCGGGATGTGCGATACCGTGTGTGTCATGTATGCGGGAAAAATTGTCGAGAAGGCAAAGACCGACGACTTGTATGCCAATCCCTCGCATCCCTACACCTATGGCCTTATTCAATCGGTTCCCCGCTTGGACAAGGCCCACGATGGAAAACTATTCTCGATCGAGGGGCAACCACCGAACGTGATCGACCTCCCTCCGTGCTGCCCGTTCCATCCCCGCTGCCACAAGGCAATGGATATCTGTCGGACCCAATACCCACCCACAAAGGACCTGGGCAATGGTCACGAGGTCTCTTGCTGGCTGTTCATCGACGAGAAGGAGCACTCACATGAGTAAGACAACAGAAAAAAGACCGTTGCTGGAAGTCAAGGACCTCAAGCAGCATTTCCCCATAGAGTCGGGTTTCATCATGAAACGTCAGATCGGTGCGGTCCGGGCTGTCGATGGCATTTCGTTTACCGTAAACGAAGGCGAGACTTTGGGAATCGTCGGAGAGTCGGGTTGTGGGAAATCGACAACAGTCAGATCCATCGCCCAGTTGTACAAGCCGACTTCGGGTAGCGTGATCTTCGACGGGATCGACCTGGTCAATGCCCCGAGGGAACAGATGCTCGATGCCCGCAAGAATATCCAGATGATTTTCCAAGATCCGTACGCATCGCTGGATCCCCGTATGACCGTGAGGACCATCATTGCCGAACCGTTGGAGATCTATCGAACGCGCGGCATGCTCGACGCTTCCGTTACTCGGGATGTCATTGAAAAGCGTGTCGAGGAACTCATGGAGCGGGTTGGTCTGAACAGGGCTTTCAAGAACAGGTACCCCCACGAATTCAGCGGCGGACAACGCCAGCGGATTGGAATCGCACGGGCATTGGCCCTCAATCCGAAAATCATCTTGGCGGACGAACCGGTGAGCGCACTCGACGTATCGATCCAATCGCAGATATTGAACCTCCTGCATGACCTGCAGAAGGAGCTGGGACTCACCTATGTCTTCATCGCACATGACTTGGCGGTCATCGAGTATATCAGCACCCGGGTGGCGGTCATGTATCTTGGCAAGATCATGGAGCTTTCCCGCTCCAGCGACTTGTACAAGAATCCGCTGCATCCGTATACCAAAGCCTTGCTTTCAGCGGCTCCCATACCCGACCCGGTGATCGAGAGGAAACGGCAACGCATAATCCTCACCGGCGATGTCCCGTCCCCGAACAAGGAGCGCTTCGGTTGTTACTTCTACGACCGCTGTCCGTACAAGATGGAGAAGTGCAAGACCAACATTCCACCCATGAAGCGGATGGACGAACACCATGAGGTAGCCTGTTGGTTGTACGAGTAGTTTTCGTTCCCGTGTTGTTTCAAGGCGCTACAGTTGCTGTGGCGCCTTTTGCATCTACACGTCCCTGACAGAAACCGACTGGTAGATATCCGGTTCCCGGTCGGCGTGGAACGGCAGGTCCATGATCGCAGCCAGGGCCTGGGCAGCGGCTTCGGTCCTACCACCGCTGGTCCGCTCGGGAAGAATCTCAATGTCCTTCGTGGAATCGTCCTGCATATGCAACGAGAACACGAGCATGGCCTTGTTCCGACCGCGTGGTCTCACATTCGTCTCATGTGGAGAACTTCCTCGCACAAAATGGGTGATCTCCAACATCCGAATGGAAGGTGCCGGGTAGGTCTCACGTTTTACCAGGCCATAAAAACCGATCGTATAGGTGACCGTGTGTGTATGCGGGTCGAACATCCATGATTCGCGGTACCCCAGACCGATCAGGCTGACGATGAAAAGGGCCAACGGTACGATTGATGGTGTGGTCAAACCCCCATCGATAAGCACAGAGGCAAAACCCAATCCAATGAACAGGCAAAATAGCGCATAGAACCAGCGGGTCGCATTCGAAACCGCATAGCTACCTACCCCATTGGGCATCTGTTTGAACCTCATCCGCATCCCACGAACCTCCTGAAACTGCAGGCTCAAAGCCGACAGGTGAAATATACCTGTTACCACGGCAGAAGGAAAGTGCCAGCATGTAAAATACTATGGACGGCACCAATCGACGCACCCTGTCGGAATCCCATCGATTCTTTTATTTTTCTTGATTATTGCATATCTTTACTGTACTCTATGGTGAACGCATATATTTTCATAAGGAGATATGTATATGAAAAAAGTCCTATCAATTGCATTAATCATTCTCCTTGTCGGTGCCTTATTTGTTTCCTGTGGAAAGAAAGAAGAGGCCGCCAAGGTTGAGACACCAGCTGCACCCGCAGCTCCGGCACCTGCTGCCCCAGCCGCTCCTGCCGCCGTAACTCCAGCACCTGCTGCTCCAGCCGCTCCGGCTCCAGCCGCACCTGCTGCTGCCAAGGATGCTGTGGTATTCAAATTGGTCAACGGCGCAGAGCCCGAGAGCCTCGATCCCCACCAGATCCAGGGAGTTCCCGAACATCGCCTCTATGAAGCGATTTTTGAAGGACTGATTGCCTATGATCCGGAAACCGCCGAAGGTATCCCGGGCTTGGCCGAAAGCTGGACTGCCAGCGATGACGGGACCCAGTACACCTTCAAATTGCGCGATGCAGTATGGAGCGACGGTGTGAAGATCACCGCCAAGACTGTCGTAGACTCATGGATCCGCGAGCTCGATCCCGCGACTGCCAGTCCCTACGCATGGTTCCCGGCAATGTTCCTCAAGGGCGCAGCCGAGTTCAACTCTGGTGATGCCGGTCCGGAAGCTGTTGGTATCCGCGCACTTGACGAGATGACGTTCCAGATGGATCTTCTCGGACCCTTGCCGTATGCAATTGGTGCTTTGGCACACTACTCCTTCGCGGTTGTCCCCCTCCATGCCATTGAAAAGTTTGGCGACGAGTGGACACTCCCAGAAAATTTTGTCGGTAACGGCCCCTATGTCTTGAAGGAATGGGTTCCCCAGTCCTACATCAAAGTCGTTCCCAACGAGAAGTATTGGGATCGCGAAGCTGTGAAGCTCGACGAAGTCGTCTTCTATGCTATCGACGACAACAACACCGCCTACAACATGTACCTTAATGGTGAAGTCGACTGGATGACCACGGTTCCCCTCGATCAGATCGAAGCCGCATCCTTGCGCCGCGACTACCACCGTGCACCACAGTTGTCGACCTACTACTATGTGTTCCAGACCGAGAAATCTCCTTTCGATGACGTGCGTGTAAGAAAGGCCCTTTCCATGGCATTCGACCGCCAGGCATTGGTCGACCAGGTCACCCGTGCCGGACAGATCCCAGCTTGGGGTATTGTTCCTGAAATGGCTGGATATCCTGGCCTCGGCGAACCTATCTTCGATGTCGAGCAGGCCCGCAAGCTTCTCGCGGAAGCCGGTTATCCGAATGGTGTAGGCTTCCCGAAGACCGCTGTGCTCTACAACACAAGCGAAGGCCACAAGGCTATCGCAGAATTCTTGCAGCAGGAATGGAAGAACAACCTCAATATTACCATTGAGCTTGAGAACCAGGAATGGGCAACCTACCTCTCATCCAGAAACGAAGGTGACTTCCAAGTCGCACGTGCCGGATGGGTCGGTGACTACCAGGATCCGAATACCTTCCTCGACATGTTCATCACCGGTGCCGGTATGAACGGCGGAAAGTACTCCAACGAAGTGTACGACATCCTGATCAAGGAAGCTGCCATGATGGGTGGTGCGGACCGTCTTGAAGTCCTTTTGACTGCCGAGGACATCCTCATCAACGAAGATCAGGCTCTCATGCCGATGTACTACTACACAACCAACAACATGATCGACACCTCCAAGTGGGGCGGCTGGTATCCAAACACCATGGACTACCATCCGACCAAGGACGTCTACCTCAAGTAGTTGTTCCCCTTTCACGATTTTTACAGCTCCTGGCGTTCTGCCAGGAGCTTTTTCATATCCCGCCTTTCCATTGCCAACAGCAGGAAAAAAAGCTATAGTCGCCACATGGACAAGACGCTTACCAGCACTCCCATATCGGGTACGATCACCGTTCCGGCTTCGAAGTCGCAGACAATCCGGGCTCTATTGGTAGCGACATTCGCCAAAGGTCGCAGTATTATCCACAACCCGTTGGATTCCCAGGATACCCGCTCGTGTATCGAGGTGTGCCGTGCCTTCGGGGCAACCATCGTCCCAGACGTTTCGACAGAAGGATTGACGTCCCTCACTGTCGATGCCCCCATCACCTTTCCTGCTTCAATCACAGTCGACTGCGGCAATTCGGGAACCACGCTGTATCTCGCCGCCGGTATGGCGGCGGCCACCGGATCGGCAGTCACGTTCACCGGAGATGCCCAGTTAAGGAACAGACCGGTAGGTGAGTTGCTCCAAGCCCTTTCCGATCTGGGCGTAACGGTTGACTATCCTACAAGCAATAGTAGACCGGGGTATCCACCCTTCACCATCACAGGACCTATAACGGGTGGATCCACCAGCATAACCTGCCATACCAGCCAACACCTTTCGGCATTGTTGCTCGGCTGTCCATTGGGAATTGGAACCAGCCGAATCTCGGTGCCGTTGCTCAATGAACGTCCATATGTGCACATGACCCGCTCCTGGTTGGATTCCCAGCACATCACCTACGAAGCGAGCGAATCCATGGATACCTTCACCATTACCGGGAACCAGCGGTATACACCGTTCGAATCCGTTGTCAATGGAGACTATTCGTCGGCTTCCTTCTTCTTTTGCGCTGCGGCGGTTGCAGGCGGTTG
>PGXU01000098.1 GCA_002839335.1 Spirochaetae bacterium HGW-Spirochaetae-4 | reverse complement strand
GAGCGACCACCGCCGCAGGGTTTATCGCACAATTCACCAGTCCGCTTGCTCCGTTCAGGACCTTCGGCCTGCTCAGCGCGATCGGAGTGGTCCTGTCCCAGCTCTCATCACTCTATCTTTTGCCTGCCATGTTGCGCATTACCTATCGGAAAGGAATCGATCCGGTCAAGTTGCATACCCAACGGGATATGCAGCGTGAATTCAAGGGACATCCGGTCCTTGGACTCTTCGAACGGATCGCCACGAAAGGCGGGAAACCCCTGATCGTCATCTCCCTCGTTCTGGCAGGAGCCACCGTCGCCACGATTCCAACCATCAGGACAGGGACCAACATGCTCGATTTCTTCCAACCATCCAGTGCCGTGGTACGGGATACCAAGAAGTTCAACGAAACCATGGGCGGTAGTGGAATACTCACTGTCATGCTCGATGGCAAGAAAGCCTCGTCGATACTGGACCCCAACTTCCTACGCACCCTGGATTCCTTCGCGGACACCATGGAAACGGTCGATGGTGTGGGGAAAGTCCAGACGATCACCCCGTATATCAAGCGGATGAACCTGCTGATGAACCAGGACAGCATCCCCTATGCCCTACCGTCGCAACAGCAGTCCGATTTCGATTTCTTCAGCGGGACCTTCGGATTGACCGCCGATGAGGAACCGGAGCCGCAACCCGATACGGCCGATGTTGCCGCCACACGGGATGCCGGAACGTACGATGAGATACCGACCGAACCGGCCAAGTATGGGCTGGAGACCACCGAAGACCTACAGAATCTCATTTCGCAGTACCTCCTGCTTTATTCGGGCAACCTGGGGTCGTTTATCAACGACACCTTGGAACCGAGCGCGACACTGGTGACGATCCAATTGCAGAAATCCGACACGCCGACTTTGCGTGAGGTGCATTCCGCCGTCACGACCTTCTGGGATGCCAATGTGCCAACGGGATGGGAGTACGCCCTCGGTGGTGGCGAAGCTATCAGCCTGGCGTTGACCGACCTCATCACCCGCTCCCAGATCTATTCATTGGCAGGAGCCCTCCTTATCGTATGGCTATTGGTGAGTATCATTTTCCGTTCACCACTTGCCGGGTTGATCGCCTTGATACCCGTGGCATTCGCCCTCATGGGAATCTTTATCTTCATGGCATTGCTGGGTATCAATCTCGATGTCATCACCAGCTTGCTGGCAGCCTTGGCTATCGGTATCGGAGTCGACTACGCGATCCATTTCCTCTCCGCATGCAAACGCCTTTCCTGTTCCACCGGACCGGACAAGGGACTGGGCATTGTCATGCGAACCACGGGACGTGCGATCGTGATCAACGCCGCATCGGTCACCATCGGCTTCTCGGGGCTGTTGTTCAGCCGCTTCATCCCCATACAGCAGATGGGTATCCTGTTTTGTGTATCGATGGTCTTCGCAGGGCTATCGAGCTTGACCGTATTGCCGATGGTCCTCAACCGTTGGCAACCGAAATTCCTACTCGCACGTTCCGCTCCAGCACCGCAGGTGGAACCGGACGATCTACCTGAAAGGAGAATCTCACCTTGAAAAAGACAAGCCATGCATTAGGCATCACCCTCATCCTTATCCTCCTGCTCCCGTGGTTGCTTGCGGCCGAGGAAACGGGAAATTCGATCATGCAGAAAGTCATGGATACCCAGGCAGCGACAAGTTCCGCCATGGATATCCGGCTGACGTTGATCGATTCGAACGGCGAAGAACGCGAACGTCGCATACAGACACTGTCCATCACCGAACAGGGTTTGACCAATACGATCACGGTGTTCCTCTCCCCGGCCAGTGTGAAGAACACCCGTTTCTTGACACGTGAACGATCCGACGGCAACGACGACCAGTGGATATACCTTCCGGCTCTGGGGCGGGTCAAGCGGATTGCGGCGAGTGAGGGCAACGGGTCCTTCATGGGCAGCGATTTCACCTATTCCGACATGGCTTCGACCACCTACGATACCCAAGAGGCCGACCATACGTTGTCGGGTGATGCGGTCCTGCTGGACAGGCAAGCCTATATCGTGCAATCGGTTCCCCGCATCGTATCGCCGTATGTGAGGACCACCACCTGGGTCGACAAGGAATCCTTCCTTCCGCTCCGGGTCGAATTCTACGATAAGGAAACAGCGGATCCAAGCAAGGTGCTCACGACCGAGGAGATCGCCTTTGTCGACGGACGGTGGCTCACCCGCAGCATCACCATGAGGACGTTGGCGAACAACCACAGCACCAGAATAGAGATACTGCAAGCAAAATATGATATTCCCATGAACAGCGGGTATTTCACCACGACGTTCCTGGAAACCGGGAGGACACAGTGAAAGGTATCAATACTCCAGGGCAAGCCCTGGATGAAAGAGGCTTAGCCTCTTTACCGCCCCAAAGGGCGAGGTATTTCACCTTACGTTTCCTGCACTCGCTCGGGAGAGCAACCAGCAGGCTGCTTCCTTTCCCCTCGCTTCGTTTGGAAATGAAAAGCATGGTGTCGATTCTATTGGTCTTGCTGTTGGCAAGCCTTCCCCTCTCGGCATTCGATGGGTTCACCGACATCTTCGGTCCTGTAGATGAAGTCGCTGCCACCGAGGGTTCCCTGGAAACTCCATTCGCTCCATCCTTCGGCATCAACGGTACCGTCGGGTTCTCCATCGAGGGCATGCGGGCGTTGGACGATTCGCGGGAAATCGAGACCGCGGTCGGTGGTGGCCTGGAAATCGATTTGTCCTGGAAAGGGTCGATTGTCGATGCACAGGCAAAACTGGCCTTGCAACCCACCATCGACACTCCGCTGCAATGGGTCGATATCTTCAAGGAGCTATCGATCACCTCGTACTTCGAAGGAGGTCGTCTGGAAGCCGGTCTGCTGAAGAAGGAATGGGGTTCCGGGGACGCCGTCCATGTTGTCGATGTTCTCAATGCACCCGACTATCGCAATGGCATAGTGGACGACCCCTTGGCTATGAAAGTGGCCGAACCGATGGTCCTTACCACAGCGACCTGGAACGATACGGCTCTGGAGGTCGTATACAAACCCATGTTGGTTCCCATGCTCGCAGCCGAAGACCCCGAGCACCGCTGGTCCATGTTGACCGATGCCCAGGCGGCCCTCTTCTCCTCGGCAACCGTGAACCAGGTCACATCGGCCGAACTCTCGAGATTCACCAACGGCCAATACGGAGCCCGTCTGGTCGGCACGTTCGGACCGGCAGACCTGGGACTGGTGTATTACAACGGTTTCTACACACAGCCGGCATATGATTTGCGCGCATACTACACCAGCGGTGGCGCAATAGACATCGGATTCACCCGGGCACAATTGTTCGCCACCGAAGCCACCGTTATCACCGGTGCGTTCACGTTCATGTTCGAGGGAGGATTCTGGCTCAGCGAAGACTCCTCGGCGACAGAGACGGAAACCTACAACAGCAAATGGGTCTATCTGGGAGCTGTGGGCATGCTTATTCCCGGAACCGGTGCCTATGCGAGTGTGACGTATCATGGCCAGTATATCCTTGGCTTCGATGAAACGAATCCTATCGATGTGGATACGATCAAGGCCAGCCAATCCTCGGACGGGAAAGCCTATATGAATACCCTGACAGCGGCGGTGGACATCCCGTTGGCTCGGGAGAAAGTTACCGTCCGGTTGGCGGGAACATACCAGATCGAGACAAAGGGCTACGCGTTGTTGCCATCGCTCATGTACAGTATTTCCGACGACCTGGTGTTCAAGGTCGCGGGAAGACTCTTCGGTGCAGTCGGCGACGCGCCGGACAGCCTGTTCAAGACGTGGGCAGCGAACGATTCGCTCGCGGTAGGAATCACCTACCTGTTCTGACGGGAGAATTTCCCATGTATCGATGCACACCAATCATCGTTATGGTCGTATTCACCTCGTTGATATTCCCCTTGCCGGCAACTACTTCCGACGATGTGGTCGGGTTTTGGAAAAGTACCGATGCGAAGCAGGGTTTCACCACCTCGGTAATCGCTGTCTACAGCTATGGGGAAAGCCTATACGGTCGGGTTGTCGTCAGTTACGACGAGAGAACAGGCGAATTGCTTGAAACCATGTACCATCCCCTGCAACGAGTGGAAAAACTTGCTTCCAAACCGAAATTGCTTGCTATAGACATCTTCTGGAACATGAAGAGCAATAATGGAAAATGGCATGGCGGCAAGGTACTCGATCCCCGCTCGGGACATGTGTACGCCTGTGAATGCTGGGTACACAACGGGCTGCTTGTCCTACGGGGCAAGATAGGGCCGTTTGGCATGAACTCCATATTCTACCCTGTGGTGGATTCCGATTTCCCAACCGGTTTCGTCCGACCGGAACTGACTGGTCTGGTCCCCTCGATTCCCCAGATTTGACCGTCCCCCGACCGCATCCGGATAACCACACTGACGGACATGACCGAAGGGCGGAATTGTGGTAGACTGGATACAGTCGGATTGGTAAGGAGAAGGGACTGTGTTCATCATCGGAGACCTGCTGCTTTTCGCCACAACGGCACTCGTGCTTTCCATAACCTGCCTTTGCATCCTCTTGCATGTCAGGGCCCGCGACGCATACACCCTGGAATTCCTGGTTGTCCTTGTCCCGCTGTGCCTACAGGTGTGCCTCTCCATGTTCATGACGTACCTCCACCGTGTATTCCCACCGGAACAACTGGTTGGGAACGCATACGAGATCTTTTGCCTTTGGACAACGTTGATATCCATCCTGTTGACCTCGACCCTGCTCTATACCATGAGCCGCTACCTGATCGGACTGCTGCCGATCACGCCCGAACAAAAGAAACTCGGGTACAGGTTGGCTATGGCGATTGTATCCATCTTCCTGATCCTCAGCCTCTTCTTCATCATCGCCAAAAGCGATGGCGACTGGGTCCTGGCGATGAACCTCACCTTCGACTACCATTTCTTCAGTGGAAGCATGCTTATGGTTGCCCACGGAATCACCTCGCTGTGGTACAGGAAGCAGGCGTCGGGACGTGAGCAGGAAAGCCTGCTTACCGGAATCAGCGCCACCTTCCTTCCCCTGATCGTTACGTTTCCCCTCGACCTCGTCTTCTTCAGGGCCCACACGTTCAAGATCGCATACCTGAGTTTTTCGGTATTCGTCGTATACATCTATCTGTTCATAAGCCGCCGGTACTTCCAGGACTACGAGATTCCATGCCCCCAGGAGAGTATACCGCACGCATTTCTGACACAACAGGGAATTTCATCACGGGAAGAGGAGATTATCGAATTGCTGGTGTTGGGAAGGACGAACAGGGAGATTGCCGAGAAACTATTCATTTCGAACAATACGGTAAAGACACACATAAAGAACGTCTATGGAAAACTCGACGTATCGAATCGGGTCCAGTTGTTCTCACTCCTTCGTGGGGAGACACGGCAAAATTCACGCCAATCGTGAACAACCGGGTCCGACGATCCGGCTCATGCCGCCAGCAACCGGAATAACGGAAATTTGAACGGGAATCCGTTCCTGCAACGCTCCCACATGGGAAATGATACCCACCAACTTCCCCTGGTTCCGCAATGAGGCGAGTGCACCGAGGGCGGTCTCCAAGGTCTCTTCATCCAACGTACCGAATCCCTCGTCAAGGAAGAGCGAATCGACCTGTACCTTTTTGCTGGCGATGGTGGACAGCCCCAAGGAGAGGGCAAGGCTGACCAGAAAGCTCTCTCCACCCGACAAATTCCGTGCGGAACGAACCTCCCCCGCTTGATACAGGTCCATCACGGCAATATCCAGGGGTTTGGTTGTATCGGGTGTAAGCAGGTACCGGTCCGACAATTCCCGCAGGTGTTCGTTGGCATGCGCTATCAACAATTCGAAGGTGAGCCCCTGGGCAAAATTCCTGAAGCGTTTCCCGTCATGCGATCCGATCAGGGAGTTCAGACGGTCCCAGAGGGCGCACACCTTCTGTTGCGTCGCGATCTTCTCCATGTGCGAAGCGTGGATACTTCTCCGCTGGGCATCGGCATCCATCGTCTGTCGGATCGCCCCCAGCCGTTGGTCGTAGGAGCTGCATTGGCTTTCGGCCTCTTGCCTTTCCTCACGTAGTTCCTCCAACCTCCACCCGGCCGGCGCCTGTCCTTCAAGGTTCGCAAGTTGGCTGGCGCTGTCCTGCGAGCGTTCCCGGTTGCGTACCTCACGTATATCCAAATCATCGAGAACCCCTTTCAGCACCACCCGCTCTTGTGCTCCCAACCGGCTGTCCAGGAATTCCTGTTCGCTGGAAAAGTCGTGGGCAAGCAACAGGGAGGAAAATTCCGGTTCATCCAGCGCCAAGGCTTCTTCTGTAGCCGAGACACGTTTCTCCAAAGTCTTGAGGGAGTGTTGGATCGTGTCGACCAAAATTGTTGCAGCGACCAACTGGTTCCGAACGGTTTCATACTGGTTTTCGGATATTTCAAGGTCTCCGACAAGACGTTGTTCCACTTCATCGGCATCGGCATCCCCAAATAGCTTCCGGCGCTCTGCTTGGGCTTTGGCCAGCTTCACCCGATCCTTGCCGGCACGAATGCGGTCTGTCACGACATCAGCTTCATGTTTGGCCACGTCATCATGCAACCGGGCAAGTTCCAGACGGGTGCTTTCCACACGATGCACAAGCGTCCCATGCAATTCCTGTTGTTCCAACCAAAGCTTTCGCCGCCCTTCCAATTGTGTAGACAACAATTCGAGTGGTTCTGCTCCGATCGGATCGGGAAAATAGGGCTGGATTTCCGCATAGGCCGACTGTTCACATTCATGGAGGGCTTGCTGTGCCTCTTCCACCGCGTCTTCGCATTGCCGCAGGGAGACCATCAACTGCTTGCGCTGGGTATCGAGCGAATCGATCGAGGTTTGTCGGGCAACGATAGACAGGTTCAGTTCGGTCAGTTGTGTCTGCACCCGTTCCCGATCTTCCCGTAGCTGCACCAACCGTGTCAGGATAGAGTCGATTTCCTGGAGGCGTCGGGAAATTCCGTTATCGACAGGCAATATATCGGTACGATACGGGTGGTCGGTGGACCCGCAGAGTGGACAGGGCTTTCCCTTTTCCAAATGGGCACGATGCTCCTCCAACGATGCTATGGTAGCCAGCAGCACCTGCTTTTCCCGCAAGTGGTCCTTCTCGGTCTCGTATTCCCGAGGCACCTTCCCCGCAAGCACGGTTTCTTCCTGCATGTGGATATTTGAGAACGTCTCCGTTAGGGTTTCCTTGGCTTTGTCCAATGCTGACAGATCCTCTGTGTGATGCATAGTTTGGCTATCAATCTGCTGCAATTGCCCTTGGATATCATTACGCTGCTTCGCTTGACGTACCAAAAGCGCACGGGTTTCCTTCAATTGTTGCATATATGAGTGGAATCTCGATTGCCATGCAACCAAATTCGTATCGAAAGCATGTCCCTCGATCCACCTTTCGAGATCGGACAGTTGGTGTTCCTGGGCAGCCAATGATTCTGTTATAGCAGTGATTCCACGCAGGTCCGCACGATAAAGGGCAATGGATTCGACCAAGCTCCGACGAATCTCGTCGGCATGACTATTGGTGTGGGTAATGAGCAGATCGAGTTCCCTCACTTCCTTGAGCGTTCTCCGAGTTGTTGCCAACACGTCCTTGGCTTCTCCATGGCTTTTTTCAACGTCGGCGACACGGATCCTCAATTCGGTCAGATTGTCCTGCGCTTGCTTCAGCTCCTGCCGGTTCCGCATTGTCTCCTGGGTATCCGCAACGAGGGAAGCACGCTTGGCAACGAGGCTTGAATAAGTGGCTTCCAGCTCCATCGCCAGCATTGCACGCTGCAATCTGTTCCGATCAGGGAGCCTTTCCACCAATTCGGTTTCCAACACCTGTCGCTCGGCAGCCAAATCCCTCAATTGTAACCTCAGTGCGCTCGTACCCTCGACTGTCGTGATTGCCTTTGAACACGCGGCGGCACGCCTACGGGCAGTTGCGATCCACCGGTGGAGCAGCTGTTTCTGTCCCTCCAATCGGTCCAGACTCTCCTCGTCCAATGGTTGCTGCTCTTGCGACACCATCTCCAGTCTCGCCAACACACTCTTTTGCTCTGCATAGAATCGGTTCACCTGTATGGAGATACGGGTATATATTTCCGTGCCAGTGATCTGTTCAAGTATCGGGGAACGTTGGTCGGCTTCCGCGTTGAGAAATGCGGCGAATTGGCCTTGGGCAAGCAACATGGAGCGGGTAAACCGATCGAATGTCATGCCGGTGTATTCTTCGACCGCCTGGGCAACTTCCCGTTTCTTGGTGAAAAGCACCTCTTTGGTCAGAGCATCGGATATCTCATGATGCGAATCGACCAGGTTGCCATCGATTTTGTTACGTGCTTTATGCTGCCCCCAATGGCAGCAGAATGTACCTGAGCGGGTTTCGAACGTGACCTCGGCAAAACACTGTGCCCGTTGGCGGCTCATGATTTCATTCGATTGCAATCCGATCGAATCCAAGCGGGGGGTCCTTCCATACAGTCCAAGACAGATCGCATCGAGGATAGTCGATTTGCCGGCTCCGGTCGGTCCGGTAATGGCGAAAATCCCATCGTGGATATACTGGCCGACAGTGAAGTCGATCATCCATTCGCCATAAAGGGAATTGAGGTTTGCGAACCGGACATTGAGGATTCTCATACCGAATCCTCCTCGTGCAATGAGAACAGGACCTGATCATAGAGCTTGGCAAGGTCCTCGTGTTCGGTTTCCTGGACGTCGGTCATGGCAAGCCGACGACGGAACACCTCATGCTCATCCAAGTCATCCAGCGTCTGTTGCCATCCCGATTGGTGCAAAACCTGATCCATAAGTTTGGTATTGCGCAACCTGAGTATCTCCACCGACGTGTTCTCCACCAACGCATCGAGTTGTTGCCGGAGTGCCGAGGCCGAGAGGGTCCCGCTATACTCGACTTCGACCCAAACCGATTCCTGGAGGGCGACCAATCCATTCAGTGCCGCCTCGATATCTCCGATTGTCCCGGAAATTCGCCGCAATTGTTGGAAACAAGGAACTGGGAGTGTCTGGACCATGGGAAACAACGAGTCGTTGGAAACGTCCACCAAGACCACTTCCTTCTCATACCTGGCCTCTCCGAATCCCATGGGTATGGGAGAACCGCAATAGCGTATGGTATCGGATGCTCCGACCCGCTGGGGCACATGCAAGTGGCCCAAGGCCACATAGTCGGCGTTGGCAGGAAATATATCGGCACCGATACGGGCGATGGTACCGACATACAAGTCCCGTACTCCATCTCCTTCGGCGGTCTTTCCTCCCGCGGCGAACAGGTGTCCGGTGACAACCAGCGGTACCGGTGCCTCCATGCGGGACCGCAACTCGTGCGCAGCATTCGCAACCGCCTGATAATGCGAGGCTATTCCCGCTATGAGGCGATTGCTCTTGTCCTCCATGCTCTCCTGTAGGGAAACCTCGCGTACATCCCGATCGCGCAGGTAGGGAACCGCACACACGACGAGCTCAGGCTCTCC
>PGXU01000097.1 GCA_002839335.1 Spirochaetae bacterium HGW-Spirochaetae-4 | reverse complement strand
ACTTCAAGTCTTCCCCTGTCATCTCGCGGTTGCCGCTCTCCAGCTGCAACCTCAAACGTTAGCTTTCACTTTCGTTCGTGAATTGACTTGGAAGCCCTTGCACCTCTGTAGAACTTTCATTCCACAGCCTGCAATTGCTTGCATTAACTTCTCTCTTTCCTTCGCTTATCAATGTAATAAATCAGGACGCCGTTTCCCCTTTCGGAGAGAGCGTTTTTGGCTCAAGGCCAAGCACCTTTCGTTAGCGTGCTCGACTAAGATACATTATCCAAAACATAGTGTCAATAGTAATTTTCACTATTATTTTTTAATGTTTCGTCCGTTTTAACCAACTCCGTTACGAGAACTTCGTTGCTTTCCGGTTGAACCGAGGTGGATACTACCCGTTTTACCGAATCTCGTCTAGGGGGTTTCCAAATTTTATTTGAGAAATTCAACAAAGGGGCGACAAAATAATTCCATTCTGGTAATCTTGCCCTATTGAAGACCATATCAAGAGAGGATGAATCATGAATCTAGTCTTTCTTGGCCCTCCGGGAGCCGGCAAAGGGACTATCGCGGCAATTGCAAAGGAAAAATTGGGAGTTCCCCATATTTCCACGGGAGACTTGTTCCGCGCTGCGATCAAGAATGAAACAGAACTGGGCAAGCAGGTGAAATCGATACTTGCTTCCGGCGAACTGGTTCCGGATAGCGTGACAGTCGAAATGGTACGGGAACGGTTCCTCGACAAGGATACCGAAGATGGATTCATCCTCGATGGATTTCCCCGAACCATCTCACAAGCCGATTCGTTGGCGGACATGAAGCGGATCGACCACGTGGTCAACTTCCTTCTCGACCGGGAGGAAATTGTCAAACGGCTTTCCGGCAGACGCATGTGCAAAAGTACGGGAAGAATCTACCATGTGGTCTACAATCCCCCGAAAATGGAAGGAATCGACGATGAAACCGGCGAACCCCTTATCCAACGGGACGACGACAAGGAAGATGCGATCTTGAACAGGTTGGAAGTCTACGACCGTCAGACAGCTCCCTTGATCTCCTATTATAAGGAAAAGGGATTGCTGCGGGATATCGATGCCAAGGGAAGCCCCGAAGCCGTATTGGCCCAGATGCTGGCAGCCATCGGCGCCTAGAAATTTCGCGTTACACCACAACAAGCGACTGGCAACACCGGTCGCTTTTCTTATGTATAGGTGTCTGCGATAAGCTGCCAGGAGACTCCATCCCCATTACCCGAAGAAACTTCGAGTTCCGACAACTTCTCGAACAACACTTTGGAATATTGTTTCAGTCCATATGCCTGCAGAGCAGAACGGTAGGCACGTTCAAAATCACCCGAATCCATATATGCGGAAATCAACCTCATGCGTGTATCCATATCGACAGGATCCAATTCCAATACCCGCAACCACGCATCAATAGCAATCTCCATCTCCATCGCTGCCGCCGCAACGCCACCATATGCCTTCAGGTATTTCACATTCCCATGCGCTGTCAAATCGTTCAACGTATCGAGCGTACCCAAACTTGATGCAAAATCACCTGAAAGTGCATACGTCAGGCCCAAATTATAGAGAAGCCGTGTCTGTCGGGGATATTCGGTCAAAGCCGATTCATAGATGGCAAGCGCCGGACGGTATTCGCCTTTCTCGACAAATGCCTGGGCTTCCACCAAAATCCTGTCTACACGCTCATTGCGCAATGCCAGGCTGGAACACCCGGACATGACACAAACCGCAGACAAGAGGCACAGCGCGAGGACCTTTCGGATATGGCCCCTGCGCCGATGGACACCTCGACCGCGGCATGTGGTATACATATGGCCCTCTAGCTACCGTTGCGTCCGAGAACAGTGGCTTCGATCTCCTTGACCTGATCACGGTACAAGTTGGTAATCATAGTGCCATAATCGGCCATGAGTTGGATCATGTTGCGCGGATTGTCATCGGCATCCTTTCCGTTGAGCCGATCTCCAGCATCACCAAGTCCGGGGAGGATATACGCCTTCTCATTGAGTACCGGATCCATCCACAGGGTATAGACCTCGGCATTTTCGATGGCACGGACCACGCGCAACGCACCCTTGAGGGCGGAGATGACAGTGATGAACCGAATGGATTTCGGCTTGATCCCTTGCGACTCGATATATTTCACAATCGTCACCAAGGAACCACCGGTGGCATTCATCGGATCGGCGAAAATGAGGTCCTTCCCTTCCAATTGTGACAAATCGAAGAAGCTGCGGTCCAAATCGAGCAGATAATCCATATTCTTCTCGACTTTCGTATCGTCCCGCTTGATCCTGAAGAGCGCGAAGGGAGTCACAAACTCGTTGGAGCTGTATTCCTGTATCTCTTTGCTGATGATCATGGACGGCAAAAGGGCACCCCTGAGCATGACACACATGACAGAGTTCTCGATCAATTCGTCGACGTTGGGAATCTTGTGGATCGCAAAGTTCTGCACTGGAATGTTCACCGGAGTACGGGTCACGATACTGCGCTTCTTCGGCAATGCCTTGTCGGCGTAGACATGGGCAAACAACAGTTCGTAGGCACGTTGCACATAATAGAGGAATTCCGACTGGCTGGTCTTGGGGTCCCGAAGTTTTGCGATGAGACGCGAGGCGGCACCATGCTGTACCTGGGGAGTCTCGAAAGAATAGACATGGATTCCGGGCTCCTTAGCCACCACTTCCTTCAAATACCTGCCCACACGCTCGAATACCGGGGTCAATTCGACTTTGGCCTTCTGTACTTCCGCCGGACTGCCCGTATCGATCTTCTTGAAAAGATCGATTGCTTCCTCGTATAACGACTGTGCTTTTGCAAGACTATCCTTATCCGAGTCGGTCAAATACCCATCCATATCCGTCGCGTGCAAAACTACTTTATTCATAGGTGCCTCTCTATCAGTATTGGAGGCTCGCGATTAGAGCCGCTCCGGAGATAAATTCTAACCTATGAAACAGTTTTCGGCAACGGCACCGGAGCAGAATCCTCTGTGAACATGAAAAAACCGTTCTTCCGAAGAAGAACGGCTACATCTCCAGGGGGAATTGAACCCCCGTTGTCGGGATGAAAACCCGATGTCCTAACCACTAGACGATGGAGACTTGAAAAACGCTTAGTCTTTTACCATGGCACAGCAAAATCGTCAAGTAGGTTGGCACAATATCTTGATTATTCTTCCAAATTATCCACTTCAATCGACGTTTTTTCCGATTGGGGCTGAATTCTCAAACCACGACGCTCCCATTGCGCATCATCGTGGTGAACACATCCGCGATTTTCGGATCGAATTGGCTCCCGGCATATTTCTCGATTTCCTTCAACGCGGCGTCCAGTCCCAATCCCTTTCGATAGGCCCTGTCGCTCGTCATGGCATCGAAGGCATCGGCAATGGCAATAATCCTGGCCTGAATGGAAATATCCTCACCTACCAGACCCCGGGGATACCCTTTTCCGTCCCACCGTTCCTGATGTTCGAGAATGAAATCGGCGACCTCCGAAAATTCGCTCGCTGTCGCCAATATGCGATACCCGATCTCAGGATGCCTACGCATCTCACCCCATTCCTCCTGGGTCAGCTTATCGGGTTTGTTCAGGATAGTCTCCTCAACACCAATCTTGCCGATATCGTGCATAAGGCCGGCGATCTTCAATCGGTTGACATCCTCCTCTGACATGCGCAGTTTCCTGGCAACCTGCCCGCAGATTTCACTCACCCGTTTCGAATGGTTTGATTCACGGCTGCTCTTCTCGAATAGCGTGTTCATGACCAACCCGATGGATTTGCTTTTTGCACTGGTGCTTTCGTAAATCTTGTTGCGATACAGGATATCCTCCGCTTTCTTGAACAACATATGCAGCGGTTCCTGGAGCGAAGTCCTCGTGGCATACCCGAACGACATCGATAGTCTAATCCGACCCGAGTCCAAATTCGCCGCCAATGTCTGGATACGCGAGATGATATAGTCCGCTTGCAAACCGCTCGTCCCGGACAGGACTATGACGAACTCATCCCCTCCGTAACGGGCGACAATGTCGGATGCCCTACACCCTTTCACCAGCAGTTGTGCGACATCTTGGAGCAATTCGTCACCTTTCTCATGGCCAAACGAATCGTTGACAATTTTCAGTCCGTTGGTGTCGACCATCACCAAGGTAAGCGGGAGATGCTCGGCCGTATCCCTTCGGACAAGCTCCTCCTCCAAGTATCTCCTATTGTACAAACCCGTCAAATAATCGTGGTCTCCCATATAGCGCAACTGGTGTTCGGCGGTCTTCCTGTAGGTGATATCCTGACCTTGGACTATCGTGTATCCGAACTCGTCGGTATCGTCGTCGGATATGGTTGCCCAGTTCCACAGGACTGTGCGGAACCCTCCGTCTGCATGCGGCAAGTCGTATTCGGCCGACCCCTTCAAATCCGCACCCAGCATCTCTTCCCACACCAAGGCATTCTCCGGATACGAGTCCGAATCGAACAAGAGATGAAAGGGTTTTCCCGTTACGGTCGCCGAGTCTTTTCCGGTTATCTTTTCGAAGGCTTCATTGAACCGGGTGATGCATTGGTGCGCGTCGAGAATGGCGATCGGACCACTTGCCCCTCCTATGAGTCGTTCAAGCCGTCCATGGGTCTTACTCAGCTCCGCTTCCATCCGCTTCCATTTGTTGATAATTTCCGTATATACGATAACTCCACCGATACTTCCGTCGACCTCAAACCATGGACGGCATTCCCAGCGAGTCCAATCGGTACTTCCATCGTCACGTTCGAAAGGGTCATTTTCTGCACTCAATACTTCGCCTGCAAGTGCCCGCTGGTGTGCTTTTCTCCATTTTTCCGGCAAATCGGGAAAAATCTCATAATGATTCTTACCGATTACCTCGTGTTCCTTCACACGATAATCATCCAGATATCGTTGACTGACATAGAGGTAATCCATATTCCGGTCATGGATTGCGATCGCACTTCGACTATGCTCGACCACATATCGCATCAGTTCCATCGAATGGTGGGCAGCCAATTCCATTTCTTTCCGGGCCGTGATATCGAGGACCAGTCCTTCCAATGCCTCGACAGAACCATCGGTCCGATAAATCGGTATACCTTGTTCCCATACCCATTTTTCCTTGCCATCGGCTGTTCTGATCCTGTAGGTGACCTTGACATGGGAACATTTCTCAACAGCTTCATTCCACGAATCATACAGATATTGCCGATATTCGGGCAATATCAACTCGTTGTATGCCACCACGTGGTTCCAGACCAAATCGTACGGACGGTATCCCGTCAACTCGAGGCATCCCTCGGAAACGTACTCCATGGTCCAATCCGCATCGAAGGCGCACCTGAAGGACATTCCAGGAAGATTTCCCAACAATACGGATTTGCTGCGCTCACTCTCGCGGAGCAACTTCTCCATCCGTTTCCGTTTGGAGATATCTTCCAATGATCCCGTAATCGAGAGGGGAAAACCGGCACTATCCGCGTCGAGCACCTGTACGTGGGAATGGACCCAGATCCAATTTCCCGAGCAGGTACGCAACCGATACTCTTGTGAGAACGAAGGTTGGTCACCCCTACCCACATGTTGGAAATTCCTGTCGAATATGTCGACATCCTCGACATGGATGTGCTCCCACCAGAGTTCCTTGGTGAAATCGGATGAGGTGGCTGTGTCGTACCCGAAAATCTGCCGCCAGGCAACATTGACCGACATCCGACCGGTTGCCAGATCCATGATCCACAGTCCCAGGTCCAGGGCATCCAGCATCCTATGCAACCGCATGTCGCTACTTTGGGAACTGGACATCGGAATATTCTGAACCATGCGACAACCCCTCGGGACTGGATCAACTCTGTTTTGGTTTTTGAATTCAGTCAAATTATGTATCTTATTATGACAGTATTTCACCAAAAATACAAAGCTAAAAATCCTACGCTTTTCAGATTGACCGATGTATTCGATTCCACTACCATAGGGACGCTGGGCCTGGAAAAACGGAACGGGGTGTGATTCCCCGACGGTCCCGCCACTGTAATCGATGACGAAAGCACATGAACCATTGTCCTCGGACGAGAAGGTGCGCAAGTAGGATGAATCGTAAGTCAGGAGACGTTTCCAGGTTGTCATTCTTCGTGGAGAAAGAGGCAGCATCCTGGGATTGTATCCAAACGCGATCAATTTCTTCACGAAGCCGGCCAATTCTTTTCAGGAGGCCCTTCATGAAGAAGCGCGGAATCTTCTCTCTGGTCCTAGTGCTTGTCGTCTTGTACCCCACATTTGCGACATCCCCGTTTATCGATTTCGGTTCTGCATACGAACTGACGGTTTTCGACGAGGCATTTGCCGATGCCGAAACCAACAGCGCATCGACAGTCACCATCATCTCCCGTGAACAAATCGATTCATTCAACGCCCAGACAACCTCGGAGTTGGTAGGCAAGGCGATCGGCACGAGCTTTTCGTCGTACGGCGGCCTCGGTGCCGCCCAGTCGGTGCAGATCAGGGGAGCGAGCGCTTCGAAGACACTGGTCTATGTGGATGGAATGCCACTGACCTCGGCATTCGATGGTGTATTCGACCTATCCTCGATTCCGGTTGCCCTTATCGAACGGATTGAAATAGTGAAAAGTGGAGCCGGAAACCTGGGTAAGACCAATGCTATCGGTGGTATCGTGCATATCATCACAAACAAAACTGCCGATACAGCCTACCCATTCACACTTGCTTTTGAAAACGGATCCTTCCTTCCCCTCGCCTACGGCACCGGCAATGATCGCAATTGGAGTTCATTGGTCGATAGCCAGAAAATCGATTTCACCACACGAGGACAACTGGATGAAGTTTCCATCGTCAACACGATCGGTAGCAGCAGGGCACAAAACGGCTACACCTATGGCTCCGGATCGGAACGAGATATCCGCGACAACGCCGACATGTACAAGGTGTACGACTCCCTTACCATTTCAGGGGATATCGGAAGGCGGACCGAGGTAAATTCGACCACTTTCGTCTCCTTCCAACAGGTGGGCGTCCCCGGAAGCCTGGTGTACGGCCTTACCCCGAACGATCACCAAGAGGATTTGTTCCTCTCCACCACAAATTCCGTTGTCCTGAAAAGCCTGTCTCCGAACTTGGATTCTTTGGCCGCACGTGCGAATTACTCGTATGGAAGACTGTACTACCATGATGCGCTGTACGGAGACAGCGAGCACGATAGACACAAGGGAACGGTGATGCTCGAGCAGGTGTGGAATCTCGGCGAAACTTTCGCGCTGTCCACCGGCTTGGAATCGTCTATAGATTATCTGGACAGCACCGATGTGGGGCAACACACCCGCATCACCCCCTCAGCCTATGCCAATGGGAGCATCTACCTTACCGGCAAAAGACTTTCCTTGCATCCAACGGTCAGCGTTTCCTACCTGAGCGATACCAACGTCTTTTCTCCAAACGCATCGCTTGGTACGATCTTTGCGATCGACGGACAGCACGAGTTGAAGGCTACGGTTGCGTATGCGGAGAATGCCCCTTCGTTCAGCCAATTGTACTGGCCGTACATGAGCAATCCAGACCTTGATACAGAAAAAGGTGTCAATGTCGACATCGGGTATGCATACTCCAACGGAAAGGTACGCTACGAGGGCATACTCTTTGGAAGGAACATGTACAACGCAATTGTGAACGATTCGTCGTGGACTCCACGCAATATTGCCGAAAGCCTCTATATCGGGACCGAACAGTCGATTGCCTTGCAGGTGAACCAGGCGTATGGAATCTCGGCAAGTTACCAGTACAACAAAAGTTTCGATCTCTCGGATGGGAAGTCGATCGCCGAAAATGTCGAGGTAGGGAATATCCGCAAACACACGGCGAAAGCCTCGCTCAGCTATGGGCAAGGCTTCGTCAAAGCCATTCTCGATGGAGAATACCTTGGTGGCAGCTCCGATTCGGATCCTATATTCCTATGCAATATCACTGTCAACTTCCTGATACGGGAAGATGTGAAGCTGTATGCGTCAATCGACAACCTGTTCGATACATCCTACGCATTCAATGAAGGTTATCCCATGCCGGGCATGAAGCTACGTATCGGTGGAAACTGGGATTTCCGCTAACCAGGAGGTCCCGACATGCAAACCCGTACACTCATGACACTCATGCAACAGGGAGGGGCGGTCATGTGGCCGCTCTTCGTTCTTCTCGCGATCGTATTGGTGATAGCGATCGAACGGGGCATCACCTTCGCATTGTTGTATATAAACCAGGAATTCAAGGGGAAGGACATACTTGAAAAACCGTTGGCTGCCCTTGACTTCATTGCCACGCTCGCCCCCATCTTGGGATTCCTCGGGACAGTGGTGGGTATGATTTCCGCTTTCAAGTCGGTATCCGAAGCGACTACCGTACAATTGCAGCTTGTCGCTTCCGGATTGTACGAAGCCTTGTTCACCACAGCCTTCGGTTTGATAGTCTCTGTAGTCGCAACAGTCTTCGGCTTTTTGCTCGATGTGGTGGTGGATGTGTTATGCGTCGAAAACAACATGCAGTAGGACAGCCGGGCGATATCGCCTTCTTGCTCATTATCTTTTTCCTTGTGCTCATTGGTCTCCAAGGAGCACGAAGCATCGAGTTGTCTGTCGGTGGACAGTCCGTGGCGGAGGGTCTTGGGACCCTTTTCATCATCCTGCAGGCCGATGGGACAATCGTTCAGGGGGAATCATCCCTTCCGTTGAACGAATTGTCCCGAACCATAACGCATTACGATACGTTGCACCTGGAGGTTGCGGGAGAAGCGGTCTGGCAGGATGTGGTGACGGTATTGGCGATCGCCGATGAGCATCGAACCACGGTTTCTTTGGAGGTACTACAGTGAAAAGAAGGGCCTTGCGAACCAATTCGGCAATGACCGATATCGCGTTTCTTCTCCTCCTGTTCTTCCTGATTTTCGCCATCACCTCGCTGACAACGCCCATTCCAATCGACGCGGCGGACACGGGTTGGAATACCCCTTACGGGGAGCAGGGAATGCTGTTGGTTGTGAATTCGGAGGGAAGATTGTTCCTGGAGGGAAATCCAATCGAACTTGGGGAGATACCCCACAGTGACGTGGTATCCTTGCTGTCCGACAGGGAGACTCCCTTTTCAGCCATGGCACCTATCATTGGGCAGCTCGGGTTGTTGGGGGTTGAAACCATCCACTGCATTGTGGAGCAACGCCAATGAAAGGTATCAATACCCCCCAGGGCAAGCCCGGGAAAGTGGAAGCTAAGCCTCCTTTTCCGCCCCAAGGTGCGAGGTGTGGATCCTTACGTTGCCTGGGAGTGGCAATGGGAACAACAGCCTTGTGTATCGCCGCATTGTTCATCCCCATTGCATATGCACCACAGATCACGCCGATGCCACAGGCCACATCGGCTACCATTCGACTCGTCACGCAACCCGAGCCGATTGTACTACCCGAGCCGATTGTACTACCCGAGCCGATTGTACTACCCGAGCCGATTGTACTACCCGAGCCGATTGTAC
>PGXU01000096.1 GCA_002839335.1 Spirochaetae bacterium HGW-Spirochaetae-4 | reverse complement strand
GCGCAAGCTGGTCAACTGTTTGGTTTCGTTCCCCCGCCGTTGGAAAAAGTATCCGGTGAGGACTCCATCCTCGACAGGAATGATGAATGTGCTTGTCTCAACCTTCTTTGCGGGCTTTTTCAGGATTCTGCGGGTTATCCAATTATTCGGGATGGATCGCTGGTTCTTTTCACTGATCTGTTGTTCGGTCAATTCGGTGCCGTCGATCTCGCCGGTAATCTTTTTGGAGAGTGCGATTATCCGGTGGAGCTTCTTAGATATGTGTATAGGTTCAACCTTTTCCTGTTGGTCCATGAGAGCTCCTTGTCCCAGTTGTATCAGATAGTGAAAGCCTCTTCCAGTGCCTTGCGCATGCTTTCGCAATTGGCTTCTTTCCCAGTCCAGTGTGTTACCGCGATCGCTCCCTGGAATACCAGCATTCCCAATCCATCGACTGTCGTTGCTCCGGCTTTCTCCGCCGAGGCAAGGAACTGTGTGTGTACCGGATTGAAGACAACGTCGGCGGCAATCCGCGAGCCCTGCTCCTTCGGTTCCCAGACCAGGTCGAAACCCTTGTCCGGATCGAACAAGCCGACGCTGGTGGCTTGGACTACGAGGTCGTACTGCGCACCGATTGTGTAGGTACCGGTAAATGCTTCCTTCGTGAAGGTCGTCTTGACGTGGGGCCCGACCCGATCGATGATATCCTGCGCCTTTTCCACGGTCCGGTTCGCAATGGTAATCGTGCTCGCACCATGCAACGCCAGTTCGGTGATTATGGCCCGTGCGGCTCCGCCGGCACCTATGACCAGGACATGCATCCCAGCCACCGGACGGATGAGTTCGATCGAGGTCAAGAATCCTTTTCCATCGGTATTGTCCCCGATATAGTTCCCTTCCTGTTTGATTATACAGTTCACCGCACCGCTGAGCCGAGCCGATTCGGTGAGCCCGTCGAGAAAGGGAATCACAGCGACTTTGTGTGGCGCGGTAACGTTGGCACCGGAGAATCCGAGGGCTTTGATACCATCGATCGCATGCTCGACGTTTGCGGAAGTGACGGTACATGTGAGGTATCGTGCGGGAAAGAGCATCGAACGGAAGGTCGCTTCCATCATCAGTTGTGTGGGATTGCCGATCACCGGGTCACCGATACAACAAAAAAGTGACTCCAATGGCCCATGCATGACGGCCTCTTGGCATAGTAGTTCATAACTCTTGTTCATGTGGGTATCCTCGCTGCATATATACAATTAGAGGGATCAATACCCCGGGGCAAGCCCAGAAAAGTGGAGGCTTTGCCTCCTCTATCGCCCCAAGAGGCGAGGTATAGATCCTTACGTTGCCTGCACTCGCTCGGGAGAGTGGACCATTGCATGGTCCCACTCCTCTCGCTTCGTTTGGCAATCAACAGTATCATTGTATAGCATTTTGGTGGTGCTGTCATGTTTAATTTTTACCTGGCAAAAGGAATGGAGACAAAGACCGGATCTCCTGTGACCTGGATGTCCATGGTATCGGCGATGCACCGATTCGAGATACTCTGATGATCCAAGGATATGGAGAAATCGTGCAACTCCCAACGTAGGTTTTTCGAATTGACCGTGGATTTTCCATTGAACAGTGCGGGAAGCACGGAGACAGTAAAATTGTGCAGGTGGTCGAACGAGCGTATTTGGCGAACGAGGTGTAGGGTTTCACAGCCAGTGATCCACAGGTCGGGTGGTCCGTAGGTTGCGAAAAGGGTATAGAGATGGAGCAGGTGGTCGAAGCGACCTTCGCCACCGCCAACAAGAATGTAGGAGGGGATGTTCTTGGAGGCCACATGTTGCAACAGGGCTTCGGTATCGGTAACATCCTTTTCCTGGGGCAACCGCGTGTGGGCAATGGTATCGAGCAGCCCGAGAGCCGAAATCGAATCGAAATCGCCGATCGCCTCGTCCACGGCAAATCCCATGTTCAACGCGGTATCGACTCCACTGTCGGCCGCACACACGTAGGAACATTCTGGGATAAGCGAGAGATCGAATCCGGGCAGGGGACCTTTCCCCCCGGTGAATACCAGTGCACGTTGTTCCATGGCGGCATGGTAGCATGTTGCGTTGGAGCCGGCAATGCCCATCGGGTTGCCGGTGGACACGAAAAAGCCGCCGTTTGCAGCGGCGGCCTTGTGATTGATGAAAGGAATATTAGAACTTGAACTTGGCTGTGACACCGATGAGAGCGGATTCCCGCACGCCTTCCTCAGAGAAATAGTAATCGGTATTGTCGAAGAAGTATTCAAGATCGTCGACAAAATAATTGGCTTCGATTCCGACACTCAGCCAATCGAGAATATTGAAATCGACACCACCGCGAACATTGAATCCAAACGAATCCTCGTCGGTGTACGTATCCTCCTCGGTGATATATCCCAAGTATACAGGGCCCAAGGCGGCATAGGGTTCGATCAAGCCGAGGGGTATTCTTGCAACCACATCGATGATATACATCATGAGGTACGAAGTATCACCATAATAGTCTTCCCATGAGGCGAGAACCAATGCGTCGGCGGATATTCCCAAATAGTCGCTGAGGAAGAACTCACCGCGAATACCAGGTACATAGGCAGATGAATCATCTTCTTCCAAATCCGACAAACTGGCATAATTCACCAGTCCGATACTTCCCATGCTTGCTGCATACACAGAAGCTGTCATTGCAACCAACAGTACCAACACAACCAAGAGTGCTTTTTTACTCATGCAATTCCTCCTATTTTTTCCAATACCAGTACCGGTATTGTATGCGAACCTTTTCGATTCCACAACAAAAAAACACATAACTTGGCAAAAGGTTATGTCATTTAGGAAGAAAATATAAAAAAACATGTTCTATATTGGATTCATATTGGATATGCATTCATCCAAAAAATGTAGAAACCTCGATTCATAACGGGAATCAAGCGAAAACACGAAGTTGAACTCCCGCATGACCGACCATCCTCCAATCTCCAATTCAACTATATTGTTTTCCTGGAGAGCTTGTCGTGCAGCAGCCTCGTACAGGAAAGAAATGCCATTGTCGGAGCCAACCAATTGTTTGATCACGTTCAGGTTCCCTATTTCGTCCAAGTGGCAAAAACATCCTACCGAAAGGCCCCTCTCCGCCAGGATCCGCTCCAACACAGCGCGGGTTCCCGATCCAGTTTCCCGTATCAACAGCTGTTCGCCGAGCAATTCCTCCAAAGTCGGATGTGGATGGCGAGCCTTGCATGCATGTGAACCGATGGCAATGAACCGCTCGTTGGAGAAGAGCCGGTACCCATAGCTGTTCTTGTCGAACGCACCCTCGATGAATGCGAAATCGATGTGGCCTGAATCAATCATAGCCAGGAGGTTCTCGGTGTTGTCGACATGCATCGTGAGCTTCCGATTCGGATTGTTTTGCATGAGTTTGTGTATGATGGGAGGCAATGTGAATTCTCCGATCGTCAAGGTGGCACCAAATTTGACGACATCGATTTCCGAAACTTGGGAGAACTCCTTGATGAAACGGTTGACATCCAGATGCAAGGATTGGGTGAAGGTTCTGAACCGGTTGCCAGCTTCCGTAAGTACCACTTGCCGACCGACAATGGTAAACAATTCTTGTCCATACAGCTCCTGTAGGGCATGCATATGATGCGAAACCGCAGGTTGTGTGAGATGCAACTCATGGGCGGCCTTGGTGAAACTCATATGTTCGCAAACCGAAAGGAACGTGTGGATTCGAAAATCAAGCATTATGATCACCTATTACAAAATATTATGTAATGATAATAAAATATAATTTGTAATTATGAAAGGTTTTCGATACATTGATTACCATGAATACAACGACACCCGAAACATCGGTATCATATTTCACCAGATTCCTTGGACTTGTTCCCGGTATCGCCTTTGCCACCGCCATGGCATTGGTCGGAAACATGCTCAGTTCCCTCGTTCCAAAACACCTCGTTAGCGGTGGGGTCTTCGCACTATTGGTGGGCATGGTATTCCACCCACTCGCAAAACGATTTCCCCTATTCCAGGCAGGAATCGCTTTCACAGGGAAGCGGATCCTGAAACTCGCCATCATAGGCATGGGTGTGACTTTGAGCGTACAGCAAGTCATGCAAGTCGGAGCATTCTCCCTTATTGTCATGTTGTTCACCTTGGCTACGGCTTTTGGTGGCGGGTATCTGGTCGGCAAGCTCCTGGGACTGCCGTGGCGGCAATCGGGGTTGATATCGGCAGGGACCGGGATTTGTGGAGGTTCGGCAATAGCAGCAATCGCTCCCGTGATCAACGCCGATTCACAGGATGTCGCTTACGCGCTCTCCGCCACGTTCTTGTTCGATATTGTTATGGTAGTGCTGTTTCCACTCATGGGAAGGGCGTTCGGCATGAGTGACCTGGGATTCGGACTGTGGGCGGGAACCGCGGTGAACGACACCTCGTCCGTCGTGGCGGCAGGGTATGCGTTCTCCGAAGCGGCAGGTAATTTTGCCATTGTGGTGAAACTGACACGGACATTGTCGATAGTCCCGGTAGTGCTGGTGTTCTCCTATATCCAGATGCGCTCGGTAGCCAGGCAATCCCAAGTGGGAGGCGGTGCCAAATTCTCCTTCAAAGCCGTTTTCCCCTGGTTTGTCCTGCTTTTCCTGGCAGTCGTAGTGCTCAATAGTCTCGGAACCTTTTCCACCGAAGTTGCCGCGGGTATCGCCAAGGTGGGTAAATTCTGTATGGTCATGGCACTAGGCGCAATCGGGCTGAAGACGGATGCCGTGCACTTGTTCCGCTCGGGATTCAAGCCGATGCTGCATGGTTTCATTATCTCGACAGCGGTCGTGGTTGTGTCGTTTCTCGTGCAAATGGTGTTGAACCAGACCTGAAAACACACGATTGGAGCGGACGAGCCAACAAATCCACTTGCGCAATCTACATCTGCAGGGTAACATCCAAAGGTAACCGACAAACGGTTCGCATGTATGAGGAGGTGCGTTTATGAGTACAGTGAGATCGATACTTGACCAGAAGGGAAGCGAGATTGTGACCGTCCTTCCTTCCGATACCATGGCACAAGCCATCCTGAAATTGACCCAGCACAGAATCGGTGCCGTATTGGTTCTCGATGAAGCCGGTACCATCAAGGGTATCCTTTCAGAACGCGATGTGGTCAAACATCTCGCAGGGCGCATTGAATTCTCGACGACAGTCTCCGTTTCGGACGTCATGACCAAAGGGGTCACCTATGTGAAACCCCACCAGAGTCTCGACGAGTGTCTCCAGCTCATGACCACCGGACGGTTCCGACACCTGCCGGTCGTAGACAACGACGCAGTCGTCGGCATCATCTCCATTGGAGACGTGGTGAAGGCAGTCCTTGCTGACCGCGCCTTCCAGATCGGACAATTGGAATATTACATCACCAATACATTCTAATAGGGCAGCTGTAGATGTTGGAAACCCTGCTTCCCGTATTTCCCGTATTGTTGTTGTTCATAGTTGGTTATTCTCTTCAGAAAATCAGCTTCTTCTCTCCCCGTTCCATCGGGGACATGAAGAAGCTGGTTTCCAATCTGGCCTTGCCGGCGCTTCTGTTCCAGGCATTCTCCGCAATTGAAGTGGAGGCCAGTTATCTTGTCCTCGTAATGCTGGTGTTTGCCTCTTGTGCCCTCATGGTGGTACTGGGCAAGCTGCTTGCACGACCATCCCGTATCGAATCGCCCTATTTCGCCTTGATGATGGGTGGCTTCGAGATGGGGATGCTTGGATATGCCCTGTTTCTCGCCTTGTATGGTCAGCAGCATCTTGGGAAGATCGCCCTGGTCGATCTCGGCCAGGTGCTTTTCGTCTTCTTCGTGCTCATGGCCCTGTTGATCAAGGAGCGGGGCGATATAAGTTCTCCAAAAGCACTGTTGAAGCAGTTCGCCTCCAGCCCGGTGATCATTTCGATTTTCAGCGGATTGGTCGTCAGCTTCATAAAACCCCATGTCGAATCCGGTCCGTTCCTCAACAGCCTCGGTGAATTCGTCGACATGCTCAGCCGTCTTACCGTCCCACTTATCGCCATTACCATCGGGTATGGCATCAGCATCCAGAAGGAAGGACTGGTCGCATCGCTGAAGACCATTCTTGTACGCAAAGTTCTTTCTTTGGTACTGGTGTTGCTGCTCAATACGTTCATTGTCGACAAATTGTTGGGAATGGATGCCATGTACCGCTATGCGATGATGGTCATGTTCCTGACACCACCACCGTTTGTCATCTCGATTTTCATGAGACAGGACGACAAGCCCAACATGGATTACGTGGCGAATACCTTGTCCCTCGATACGGTGGTATCGATCCTGCTCATCATCACCATGGCCGCCGTATACGTCTAATTATTCCGCGGCCAACACCGACAGGTCCACAAGCATTCCCCGGTCCTTCACCAGCATCTGCCTGGAGTCGATGAACGCAATGACTCCCTCCTCCTCAAGCTGGGAAAGCTTGCGGCTCAGTGTCTCGCGTGCCATGCCCACATAGTTGGCCAACCCTTCACGACTAAGGGGAAGGGTCACTTCAATGCCCCTGTCGGTCTGTTTTCCGTATGTGTCCATGAACTCCAACAGCATGGAGGCGATCCGCATTTCGGCATTGCGGCCACCCATACTCTGCACGACCAGTTCGAGTCGTCGCATGCGGTGGGCCATAGCCTCGATCAACTCCAAGGCAACCGGAGGGTGTTCGGCCAGCAATTGCATGAGCTGCGTCTTGGAGAGGATGCAGACATGTGTCTCTTCCAAAGCTTCGACCGAATAGGGAACCGCATCCTCTGTGAAAAGGAATCGGGCTCCGAAATAGTCGTGGGTAGGGAAAATGTAGAGGATCTGTTCCCTACCGTCGGCTGTGATGCGATACGCCTTGGCGCTACCATGCTGGATCACCGTGAACCCCAGGGGGTGCGAACCTTCACTGATGATAGTCTCTCCCTTGCGGTAGGATTTGTGTTGCATCTGCGTGGTGATGGTCACCAGGTTGGCGTGGTCCAGACTGGCAAACAACGGAACCTTGCTCAAGCAGAGATCATGTAGGCATGTGCAGGACATGCAGTTCGAATCCATAGGTGCCTCCCCGACTACGATATCATACATGTGATTTGAATCACAGTAAACTTTTTCACCGCATGGTACACACATACCCGATAGGAGTATGCAATGGATACCAGAACACATATCATCGAAAACTACACACCGTACGACGGAGACGAATCGTTCCTCGCCGAGCCCACCGAACGGACACGGGAATTGTGGGGTAAGCTTTCATCCGCCCTTGTGGTCGAACGTGACCGTGGCGGCATGTACGATATCGATAGCGATACAATCTCCACAATCACCAGCCATGACCCCGGTTATATCGACAGGGAATTGGAAACGATTGTCGGATTGCAGACAGACGAGGCTCTGAAACGGGCAATCATGCCATTTGGTGGCATCAGACTCATACACACGGAACTCGAAGCCTATGGGCGGAAAGTCCCCGAACGGGTCCAGGATATATTCAATTACCGCAAGACACACAACGATGGCGTGTTCGATGCCTATACAGACGAAATGAAGAAGGCACGCCATAGCGGGATCATTACAGGCCTTCCCGACGCCTATGGACGGGGTAGGATCATCGGCGACTACCGCAGGGTTCCCCTGTTCGGAACAGCCGAGTTGATCGGGCGGAAGAAGTATGCGAAGAAGCATGCGTATTTCGACAGCATGGATGAGAAGACGATGCGCGACCGGGAGGAGCTGAGCGAGCAGATCCGTTCGCTGCAGGAACTGACCGACATGGCCGCATCGTACGGCTATGATATCTCACGTCCGGCGACCGATACCAAGGAAGCGATCCAATGGCTCTATTTTGCCTTCCTGGCCGCCGTCAAGGAGCAGAACGGTGCCGCGATGAGTTTGGGGAGGGTCTCGACCTTCCTCGATATCTACGCTGAGGCCGATCTTGCCGCCGGACGGTACACCGAATCGGAAATCCAGGAGTTTGTCGACCACTTCGTCATGAAACTGCGCATCGTCCGATTCCTCAGGACCCCCGCATACGACGAGCTGTTCAGCGGGGATCCCACTTGGGTGACCGAAACTATCGGAGGCATGGCCGAGGATGGTCGCCACATGGTGACCAAGATGAGCTATCGGTTCCTCCATACGTTGACAAATCTGGGACCTGCACCGGAACCGAACCTGACAATCCTGTGGAGCGAGCGTTTACCAGAAGCCTTCAAGCGGTACTGTGCCGCCATGTCGATCGAGACCTCTTCGATCCAATACGAGAACGACGACTTGATGAAACCCAAGTATGGTGACGACTACGGGATCGCCTGCTGCGTCTCGGCGATGACAATCGGCAAGCAGATGCAATTCTTCGGCGCCCGGGTGAATCTCGCCAAGGCCCTCCTGTATGCTATCAACGGGGGCAAGGATGAACTGGATGGGCGGCAGATCGGCCCGGAAATGGCTCCAGTCGGTGATGGATACCTCGACTACGATGAGGTCCGCCGGAAATTCGACGCCATGTGCGACTGGCTTGGCAAGCTGTATATCGATACGTTGAATATCATCCATTACATGCATGACAAGTACTGCTACGAGCGGATCGAAATGGCTCTGCATGACGAGAAGGTGCTTCGGACCATGGCCGGTGGAATCGCCGGCTTGAGTGTGGTGGCCGACAGTCTTTCGGCCATCAAGCATGCCAGGGTGAAGCCGATCAGGGACGAACGCGGTCTGGTGGTCGATTTCTCCATCGAGGGAACATACCCTGCATATGGGAACAACGATCCGGCGGTCGATGCTATCGCGGTCGATATCGTACGGAGCTTCATGCGAAACCTACGGACACACCACACCTATCGGGAGAGCGTTCCGACATTGTCCGTGCTTACCATAACCAGCAACGTCGTCTACGGAAAGAAGACCGGAGCAACCCCGGATGGCAGGAAGAAGGGAGAGCCGTTCGCTCCAGGTGCGAACCCGATGCACGGAAGGGATACCAAGGGTTGTGTCGCCAGCATGAAAAGCGTCGCCGCGATCCCCTACGATGACGCCGAGGATGGGATCTCCTATACTTTCAGCATCATCCCGGGAGCCTTGGGGAAAAGCCGGGACCAGCAGGTGCGGAACCTGGTCACCCTGTTGGACGGGTACTTCCATGAAACCGGCCACCATATCAATGTGAATGTCTTGGATCGCGAGATCCTGCTCGATGCGATGGAGCACCCCCAGTTGTATCCGCAGCTCACCATCCGTGTCAGCGGATATGCTGTCAACTTCATAAAACTTACGAGGGAGCAGCAGTTGGACGTTATCCACCGGACTTTCCACGAGTACCTATAGGAGGCATGACATGGGAATCAAAGGTCGAATCCATTCTGTGGAAACCTTCGGGACTGTCGATGGTCCCGGAGTCCGCTATGTGGTATTCCTGCAAGGATGCGCACTCCGGTGCAAGTATTGCCACAATCCCGATACATGGAACAGTGCATGTGGCAGCGAGACCGATTCGGAAGAAGTCGTACGCGATATGCTCTCCTACAAATCCTTCATCCGCTCAGGTGGAATCACCGTAAGTGGGGGAGAGCCGCTGCTGCAAGGCGAGTTCACCAAGGATATCATCGAACGGGCCAAGCAGGCGGGACTCCATACCGCACTCGATACGGCGGGTAGCGTCTCCCTGGACCGTTCAAG
>PGXU01000095.1 GCA_002839335.1 Spirochaetae bacterium HGW-Spirochaetae-4 | reverse complement strand
ACTCGGGTCTGATCAGGTCGAAATAGTCGCCCAACCCCTGGTCCGTCTTGGCCAACACGATCTCCATGTCTTTGGCGGCGGGAAACAGGAACAATGCATCGGCAGGCATCACTGCAGCCCTTCCCACCACCAGGATCCGTTCCAAATCTCCCGAGACGGAGACTTCCCGTCCAAGGGCGTCGATTGCCGTACGGACCTCGGATGATTTCGACGACTCGGCCACTCCCTGGGCAACAAGTGGCAGGGATACCAGAAATACACACACAAGGGTTAGCAAGATCCTAGACAACTTCAGCTTCATGACAGACTCCTCGGATTGACGGATAAACTACCCGATATGCTACCATTATATTTATGAAAATACAACGGAAATATGGAAACTGGTAAGGTCAACCGCCACGATATCGGTATCTACCTTGCATCACCACCAAATTCAGAGTAATCTGTCACCAATCGTACGTTAAGCGAGGCCCGTTTTGGAAGACCGTGGAATCATGGAACAGCTCACGCAAGTACCTGCGCACCAACGGGTGTTGGGAGCGTTGGTATCGAAAGACAGGAATACCATGTTGTTGGCTATGGCGACTGCCTTGGAACAGCATTCACAGCGGCTTTTCGCCGCCAATAGGAAAGATATCGCAGCCGCGGACCAGGCGGATCTCGCCACACCATTGCGCAAGCGGTTGGTGTTCGACGAGAAGAAGTTGGCCAGTGTGTGTGACGGGGTCCGACAGGTCGCATCGTTGCGCGACCCCATTGGACGGATACGGGAACGTCGATTGCTGGATGACCAATTGCTTCTGGAACGTGTGGATGTTCCCATCGGTGTGATCGGCATGGTATTCGAGTCGAGACCAGATGCCCTGGTCCAGATTATCTCCCTTTGCTTGAAAAGTGGAAATGCGATCATCCTCAAGGGGGGACACGAGGCTTTGAACACCAACAGGGAGCTGGTTGCGGTTATCAGGGAATCGTTGCAGCCCTTTGTTGCGGGAAGCGGATGGATCGTCCACTTGGAGAGCCGCGAGGATGTGAAGTCCCTGTTGGAACTCGATGATATCGTCGATCTGCTCATCCCCCGTGGCTCGAATGAATTCGTCCGGTATATCATGGACAATACCAAGATTCCGGTCTTGGGTCATGCCGATGGAATTTGCGCGTTGTATGTGGATGCCGAGGCTCCGATCGATCTTGCTGTCACGGTCGCGGTAGACTCCAAGTGCCAATATCCGGCAGTGTGCAATGCGGTGGAGACCGTACTTGTCCATTCTGCTGTCGCCGCCACGTTTCTTCCTCGATTCAAGGAAGCACTCGCTCCATGGTCCGTGATCATCCATGGCGATCCTAGGGTCGGAGCGATAATAGACTGTCGCGAAGCCGTCGAAGACGATTGGGATACCGAATACCTCGGGTACGAAGTCGCCATCCGTGTTGTCGATTCGCTTCAGGAGGCGATGGACCATATCGCCGCACATGGGTCGGGGCATACCGATTGCATTGTCACCTCCCACGAGGCGAATGCCCGCAAGTTCATGCGTGAGGTCGATTCAGCCGATGTGTTCTGGAATTGCAGCACCCGTTTCGCGGACGGCTTCCGATATGGACTGGGAGCCGAGGTCGGTGTCAGCACTCAGAAGATCCACGCCCGTGGCCCGGTTGGGCTCGATGGTCTGGTTATCGGGAAATGGTTGCTTTCGGGCAATGGGCATATTGTCGATACCTACGAGAAGGGGCGGGCCTTCAAGCATGAGGAATTGTCCCTCGCAGGTGTCGGATTGCTCGGGGAGATCGAATGATGGATCGCGATTTTTCTTCCGTCAAGAGAATCGTGGTCAAAGTGGGCACCAATCTGCTTTCGGACCATCAGGGAATAGATGCACATCGAATCGAGAAGGTGGTCGCCGATATCGTGGCGTTGAGAAAGCGGGGACTGCAGGTCCTGTTGGTCTCTTCCGGTGCCATCGGACTTGGTGCCAAGGAATTGGGTAGGTCGACAGCGGTCAAACGGACCGCATTACGGCAAGCCTGTGCCTCGATCGGGCAACCGATCCTCATGAGCCACTATCGTGCGGCGTTCAAGCGGCATGAGGTCGTCTGTTCGCAGGTGTTGATAACCCGAAGCGAATTGAACGACCGCAAGACGTATGTGAACTTGAAGAACTCGGTGCAAACATTGTTGGATCTTGGGGTGGTTCCGATATTCAATGAGAACGATGTGGTCAGCACAGCCGAGATCGGTACTGCAATTGGGGACAATGACCGGATGAGCGCATTTGTCGCAAGCAAGATCGATGCGGACCTGCTCGTGATCCTTTCGGATATCGCGGGTCTGTACACGAAGGATCCACGCAAGGATGCCGATGCCGAACTCCTCTCGGATATACCGAAGGTAGACGACAAGATATTCTCGTATGCCGGAAGTGCGGGCAGCGTATTCTCGACCGGAGGGATGAAGACCAAGCTGGTCGCAGCGAGAATCGCCGCGACCGCCGGTTGTGCGACGGTGATAGCCAGCGGCTATGAGCCGGACATCCTCTGCCGGATACATCAGGGTGAACCTATCGGCAGCCATATCCATGCGGACAAGCGCATGGGACAGCGGTTCCGTTGGATACTCAACAGCAATCCGACCGGAACCATTTGGATAGATGAAGGTGCGGTCAAGGCCCTGCGTTCCCATAAGAGCCTGTTGCCCTCGGGCGTCGTCAAAGTCGACGGCATATTCCAGGCGGGTGATGTGGTCATGGTCAACAACATTGCCAAGGCTGTTCCCTATTACAACAGTTCCGAGATATTGGAGATGGCCGGTTGTCAGAGCAAGGACATGCCGCGTCGTCTAGGCAAGGGAAAGGCGGATGTGCTGTTCCGACCAGAGGATATTGTGTTTTTGGATTATGCAGACTAATTATCATATATTCCATAGGAAACAGGACATCGGCAAACGGATCAGCCTCCTGCACCGCGAGGAGACCATGTCCATCGGATTGATGGCAGTCGATGCCGGCGAGTCCCTGGCCGGTGCGATAGAAGCGATACTCCAGTATTCCTCCTGGTCCGTGCATGTGTTGATGCATGAGGAGCAGGGGAGGATTCCGGAATTGCGCTCCCGTTTTCCACAAGCGACGTTCATCGTTTTCGCCCAACCCGTACCCTTCGGGACCATGGCCAACGCCATGGCCAACGAATGCTACACCACATTCTTTTTCCTGACCAGGAGCGATTTGCGTTGCAATCGGTTCGATTCGGATGAGGCCATAGCGCTTCTGCATAGGAGTGACAAACCTGCCGCAATTACCCCTGTCCTGACCAACAGGCTCGGTGAGCTTATTCCGGTGATCCAGGTTCCCATGCTGCGGGATGGCATGGTCGATCCTGTCTCCTTCCTTCCCGGTAGCGCCATTATGCCCACCCTCTATCCCTTTTTGGGTATGGGGTTGTACGAGCGGGCACTGTTCCAGCGCCTGCGGGGGTTCGATGAAGCGGTAGAGAGCGAATATTGGCAAGTGCTCGATTTCGGGCTGCGCTCTTGGTTGTACGGGTATCCGATCTTGAACTCGCCCTGTATCTCCTGTACTTTCATCAACCGCCAATTCATTATCGAGGACCGCTCCGAGCGGGACGGAATCAAACGCGTCCATACCAAAGCGCTCGGCGTCAGGCAAATGAACGGGAAGAACTATCCGAAACGTCCGGGCAAGTATACCGATACCCATGTGCACGCCGAGGTGAAGAAACGGCTGGCGCTGTACAAGACCGATTTCCAGCAACTCGTGGAACAGTGGAAGGCTCCTGGAGACGATCTATGAAGGGTAGTGCAAGATTCTTCGCCCTTTGCCTAGCGACTATCCTGGTCGGCGGCTCCCTCTATGGGACCGTATCGAACGCTTCCCCATTCTCGCTGCCGATCGGAACGGTCGTACTCGATGCCGGGCATGGTGGGCATGATCCCGGTGCGACAGCCTCGTGGCAATGGGAGGACCATGTCTATCTTCAGGAAAAGACGATCACCTTGGAACTGGTACGAAAAATAGCCGATGCCCTACGTGCTGCCCGCCCTGATATCGATTTGGTATTGACCCGCGATTCCGACACCTATTTGGCTCTGCAGGATCGTGCCGATGTGGCTGCGAAGCTGAATCCAGGGGTCGGAAAATCGATTGTGTTCGTCTCGGTCCATGCGAACTCCTCACCCTCCGCGGAACCGTCCGGATTTGAGATCCTGGTGAAACAGACCGACAAGCGCCTTCGTTTTCTCGATGCCCAGGTCCAGGATTGGGCGATTGCGCGGTTTGCGAACCAGACGGCAAGCGAGTTGAACCGGTTGTTGAATCGCGAGAACCTGTTGTTCGCCACCGCGGTGCGGGAACAGATGGCGAAAAACTTTCCCCAGGCACGGGACAGGGGTGTCAAGGAACAGGATGTCTGGGTACTCAACGCCAGCAAGGTGCCATCGGTGCTGGTTGAGGTCGGATTTGTCAGCAATAGCGACGATGCCTATCTGATGACCCAACAGACATGGCTTGACCAGATGGCTGACACGTTGGCTGCGGGAATCCTGGCATATATCAATCTTTATTGAGCTTGCTTCGTCCTTCGATCGCCAACTGGGTCTTGAGCGTCTTCAATTCCTTGGATAACGATACCTTGTAGAAGTGCGGGTTGATCATACGCTTATAGCTGCTGTGGAAGGTCTTCAGGCTTTCCTTGACATGCCGTTGTATGTTCACCAGTTTCGGAGCATTCGCGATTCTTGTTCCATCGGTCATGACAAGTCGGAGGAGCGGCGCAACCGAAGCATACCGCGATTGCTTGAGTGTGAAGTAATCGGCTTCGTTGAACGGATGGTACAGGATTATATCCGTCTTTGTCGTGATTTCCTCATGGTCCAATGCTATCAGGTCTCCCAACGATGATCCCTCTGAATCGAGGAAACGCCAGACCTGCTTGCGTCCGGGGTTGGTGGCCTTCTCAAAACTGTTGCTGATCTTCATGGTCGGCAACCATGTGCCGTCGGGCAGTTGCCGGGCCGCCAACTTGTACACGCCATTGAGCGAGCTCTGCGAACCTCCGGTCACCAGATGGGTGCCGATACCCCAGGAGTCGATCGGAACGGCATCGTGCACCAATGTCTCGATTATCTCCTCGGTCAGGTCGTTCGATACATATATCCGGCAATCCTCCAGTCCCGCGCGATCAAGCTTCCTCCTGATTTCCCGGGACAGGTAACTCAAGTCGCCGCTGTCGATGCGGACGCCAATCTGCTTTCCCTTCGCTTGCATCTCCTTTCCTACGATGATCGCATTCTCGATTCCGGATCCGAGTGTGTCGTACGTATCGATCAACAGTACGGAATTATCCGGATAGATATCAGCGAAAGCCCTGAAGGAATCGAGTTCGGACTCGAACGACATTACCCAGGAATGGGCCATGGTTCCCGCGACCGGTATGCCGAATATCTTGCCGGCGAGCGTGTTGCTGGTTGCGGCGCACCCTCCGATGAAAGCTGCCCGTGAAGCGGAGATCGCACCATCGGGACCCTGCGCCCGGCGCAAACCGAATTCCATGATCTGGCCACCTCCGGTAGCCTGGTACATTCGGGAAGCCTTGGTTGCGATCAGCGACTGGTAGTTGATCGTATTCAGCAGCATCCCCTCTATCAACTGGGCCTCCATCATGGTGGCCTCGACACGAATCAGGGGTTCCCCGGGAAATACCACCGTTCCCTCGTCCATGGCATGGATTGTTCCCGCGAAACGGAAATCGGCGAGGTATGAGAGGAACGCTTCATCGAATTTGCGCAACGAGCGCAGGTAATCGATATCCCCTTTGCTGAACGAGAAGAGTTCTATGCGCTTGAGCAGATCGTTGAGGCCGGCAAAGACCACATAGCCACCATTGAACGGATTTGTCCGATAGAACATGTCGAATACCACACGGGGGTTGTTCCTGGTGAGGAAATACCCCTGCATCATGGTCAGTTCGTAGAAATCGGTGGAAAGGGCAGATACGGTCATGTCGACCTCCTTGGTGTTATCGACGGATCTCCGAGAGGCCCATATACGGTACAAGTGCCTTCGGCAAACCCACCGAGCCGTCTTCCCGTTGGAAATTCTCGAGAATAGCGACGATAGCCCGGGATATGGCGATAGCGGTTCCATTCAACAGGTGGACGTGTTGGATCTGTCCTGCAGAATCCTTATAGCGGATATTCAACCTGCGCGCCTGGTAGTCGGTGCAGTTGCTGGTACTGGTTACTTCACCATATTCACCTTGTTCGCCCCGGCCCGGCATCCATGCCTCGATATCGAACTTCCTGTATGCGGGAGCGCCCAGGTCTCCGGTACAGGTGTCCACGACATGATAGGGGATCTCGAGACCTTGGAATATCTCTTCCTCGATCGCCAGCAGCTGGTCATGTATCTGTTCCGATTGGGTCGGTAGGCAATAGATGAACATTTCAACCTTCGAGAACTGGTGGACACGGTACAATCCTTTGGAATACTGTCCGGCGCCACCGGCTTCCCTGCGGAAGCAGTGCGAGAGTCCAGCCATACGGATGGGCAAATCGTTCTCGGAAAGTATCTTGCCGGCATGGTAGCCGCCCAAGGTAATCTCGGCGGTTCCCACCAGGCACGTGCCGGTTCCCTCGATGGTGTAGATATTGCTCTCTTCGCCGCGGGGGTTGAATCCAATACCTTCCAAGACTTCTTCCCGTGCGATATCGGGGGTAATAGTGAGGGTGAACCCGTGTTTGCGCAGGATGTCGAGGGCATACCGTTCCAATGCCAGCTCGAGCAGGACGGCCTCGTTCTTCAAATAATAGAACTTCGGGCCCGACACGCGTGTGGCGGTATCGAAGTCGATCAAATCCAACGTCTCGCCCAATTGGACATGGTCCTTGGGTGCGAAGGGGAATCGGGTTGGTTCACCCCATTTCCTGATCTCCAGGTTCTCCGTATCCAGGCTACCGACGGGCGCCTGCGGATGGGCATAGTTCGGAATGGTCTTCGCCAGGGTAAGGTACTTGGATTCGATTTCGCCCAAGGTCGATTCCTTGGTCGCGATCTCCTCTTTCAGTGCCTTGCCTTCGGCAATGAGTGCCGCCCGTGCATCGGCATCCAGTTTTCCCTTCATCTTGGACGCATTCTCGTTCCTGCGCGAACGGAGTGCCTCGGTCTCCTGCAACAATGCCGAACGCTGCTCCTGCAATGCTATGATAGCGTCGATATCTACATGCATGCCCCTGTTGGCGATATTCGCTGCGATTTCATCCCTTCTGGCTTTCAGCTCTTTCAGATCTATCATGTGTTTCCCCGTTGGTATTTCATTTGCCTGTCTTGGCTTTCAGTTCCAATTCCAATGCCTTTTGGCTTGCCGCTTCGACCGATTCCATGAGAATGCCCATGAAACCGTTCTCATAGAGTACCTGCATCGTCTCGATTGTCAGGCCCCCAGGTGAACAGACCTGCGTCAGCAATTCCTCGGGATGCTTCTTCGATTCCCGTACAAGGGAGGTGGCACTCTCCACCGTATCGCTTATAAGGGCGAGCGCAGTGGCATATGGCAATCCTTCATGGACCCCGCCCATCGCAATGCCGTGCAGAAAGGAGAATGTGGTGGCGATCGCGGAACCGGATACCCCAATAAAGGCCGCGAAATGCTTCTCGTCTATCCTGTGGGCAGCTCCGAACAGGTTGGCGAATTCCATGGTGGTGTCTATCAGGGTCTTGTCGGCATTCGGGTGAGGGGTGACGGCTGTGACCGCCTTCTTGACCGCGGCAGCTATATTCGGCATGATCCGCACCACATTCTCCGTGTGCAGTTGGGTGGCCAGGGTCTCGAGCGAGATGCCCGCAGCCATGGATATCCACTGCTTGCCGGTGTGTTTGCGCAAGGTGGCATACAGGTCGGGAAGTATCTGGGGTTTCACTGCCAGCACCACGATATCGGAAGCTTTCAGCAACTCGTCCAGGGGAGCGTATTCGGCACCGGTCTCGCTGGCCAGGGCCCGGGCGGTTTCTTCCAATACATCATGGACCAATACGTGCCACTTCTTCGCGGGAGCGACACTGCGGATAATCGCTCCACCCATGTTTCCGCATCCGATAAAACCCATTGTCTTCATGTGATACTCCTCTTATTGTGCCTGGGTTGCCGATGGCCAGATGAGGCGATGCAAGTCGCCTTCGGCCGAAAGGCCCGAGAACTGGTGTTGCCGTTCGAACTCATATGCGCCCACAGCGACACTGTTGGATAGATTCAATGACCGTGCTTCGTATCGCATGGGAATTCGGATGCATCGGGTAGGGTATTCGACCAGAATGGATTCGTCGATGCCTGCCGATTCCTTGCCGAAAACCAGGTACGCCTCTTCGCCATATGTGACATCGGCATACGTGTGTTTGGCTTTGGTGGTGAAAAACCATAACGGAGCGTCGGTATGGGCATCGAGGAATGCGGCGACGCTGTCATGATGGCGTATATCCAGCATGTGCCAATAATCGAGCCCGGCCCGTTTCAGCTGCCTGTCCGTGATGGTGAATCCGAGGGGGTGGACGAGATGCAGGGTTGCCCCCAATGCAGCACATGTGCGGGCGATATTGCCGGTATTCTGAGGAATTTCGGGTTCGAAAAGTACAATGTGCAGCCCCATGGTGGAACATCCTCCCCTCATTCGATTACTCGGTACTTTAGCACCATTGGGCACCCCCTGCAAGGGGAGTAGGGGGGGTGGAATGCTACTGTTGCCCCGGTTCGTGCGTATCGAGGAGGCTTGCCTTTTGCATCGCCCGGCCTTTCGTGCGCAAGGTCAGGATCGTCTTCTCCAAGTCGCGTTTCCGCTTGAAGGGATTGTCGAACAACTCCTGCTGTTCGGGGGCAGTACTTGCCGAGGACACGTTGTACAGGCCGACACCGAGGAGGCGAACCGGTTGCAACGGACGCCACCGGCTATGCAACAGGTCCTTGGCCAGCGAGTAGACCTGTTCCGCCGAATAGATCGGTTTGGTGGGAGTCGTCTGGACGCTGATGGTGGAAAAATCGCTGAAACGCAGTTTGATCGCGACAGTTGGAGCGGTCACCTGTTCCTCGATGGCCCGAAACATGACTTCATGGCTCATCCCCAGAAGGTTCTGCTCGAGGATATCGACGTCGGTTATATCGACAGGAAAGGTCATCTCGGTACTGATGGAACGTGATTTCGTGACTCCCGTGTGGATTCCCGGATCGATACCATGGCTTACCTTGTGCAAATACGATCCGGCCGCCTCTCCAAACAGCCGTTGGAGGTGTTCCACCGAATATTCCCTCAATTGGGCGACAGTCGTTATCGAATGTCTCGCCAGGGCATTGAGGGTGCTGTCTCCGATTCCCCAGAGCTTGCGCAAGCCGACCGCGTCGACAAAAGCGATCTCCTTGCCTGGGGAGACCCGGCACAGTCCATCGGGCTTGTCGAAGTCGCTTGCCATTTTCGCGATGAAACGGGTCGGTCCGATTCCTACACTGATCACCAAGCCGGTTTCATTCTTCACGCGGTTCTTCAAGAGGATCGCCGCTTGGCGGGGTTTTCCGAAAAGTCGTTCGGTCCCCGTCATGTCCAGGAAGGCCTCGTCGATGGAAATCTGTTGTACGACAGGGCTGAAGCTCTGGAGAATCGCGACGATTTGCCGGCTTACCTCGCTGTACCGTTCCATTCGCCCCCGCACGAACTGTGCTTGCGGACAAAGCCGTCTCGCCTGATACATAGGCATTGCCGAATGGACTCCGAATACCCTGGCCTCATAGGAACAGGCAGAGACAACCCCACGGTTTCCCAAGCCACCGACAATCACCGGTCTTCTCCGGAATTCGGGATTGTCACGTTGTTCGACCGATGCGTAGAAGGCATCCATGTCGACGTGGAACCATACCG
>PGXU01000139.1 GCA_002839335.1 Spirochaetae bacterium HGW-Spirochaetae-4 | reverse complement strand
TTCCGTCCCTTTTTGCAACCGCGATCCTCCTGCCGTCCCCTCCGCGCACACGCCCCTCCTTTCACCACTTGACCACACGTTTTGCGGAAGAGCCAAAATCGGTGCCAGGTACGCTATATTTTCTTAGAATCCAAAGCACTCCGGGTCATCTTCATGTATTCAAAAGATTCGTTGTACCGCTTCATGACTGTACCGATGAATAAAGAATCGATTATTGATAATTCGGCAATTCGTGATGAAAGCGCTTCAGGCTTGAAGGCAGTCTCAGGTGATGAAGTGAACAATTGCACATCACTGTATTTTAAAATCGGGCTGCGATTATAATCGGTAATAGTAATGATCTTTGCGCCTGCACGAGAGGCGAAAGCAACCATCTCGATTGTGGCTTCCGAAGCTCCGGAGTGAGAAACCGCAACAACCACATCGCCAGGGCCAAGTGTTACAGCAGACATCAACTGTACATTCGAGTCGGAAAAAGCAAGAGGCAGGAACCCGATGCGAAGAAATTTGTGCTGGCCATCCTGGGCAATGATATTCGACCCACCCACCCCATAAAATACCAAGTGTTTGGAACCGATAATCAATTCGATGGCCTTCTCCATCCCATCCTTGTTCAGGATCCTCAAAGTATCTTGCAATGCCTTCATGTTGGAATTGAACACTTTATCCACAATAGTCGAGATGGTGTCTGTTGGAGCCAATGACTCGTATATTTGTTGCGTCGTGTCGATGGCTTCCTGGGCAATGGATATTTTCATTGCCTGATATCCCTTGTAACCAAGTTTCTGGGCAAGTCGTACCAGTGAGGGTTCGCTCGTCTTACACTTCTCCGCCAGCTCGGTAATGGCCATGTGGACAACGTCTTTCGAATGTTCCATGAGATATGAGCAGACTTCCTTCTCTTTCTTGCTCAGGATACGGAGTTCACGATTTAGCCGCTGGGTGAATGATATGTCTGGATTATTAAAAGTTGTGGGCACCATAATTGTGGCCTTCCTTCCATGTGTTGCGAATCTTTTCTATTGGACCTAATTATAGCATACAGGCAAGACTAAGAAAAGTTCCATAATATTATATTATTATTGGTATATTTTTCCACAACATAATTGACGGGAGAAATAGTTAATATCTTTATATATATCTATTTATAATAATACACATACATCTAATTACCATAATAAATAACTCCAACCATGGACATTACTGAATTTATTTCCATTTTTTAAAAATTTTGTTTGAATTTTCTTCAATCGTGATGTATAGTTTTTTTAACAACAAAGAAGGTAGCTGGGAAATCGATTCAGCTTGAATACAAACCCAGCGATAAAAACCAAGGGAGGTTTTATGAAGAAGATAGCATTATCATTATTGGTACTTGCACTTGTGTTCACGAATGTTGCGTTTGCTGCGGGACAACAGGAGACAACGGAAAAACAAACGACGATCAAGCTTTCCATTCCCGACCCAGCGAATTCATCGGTAGGCTCATTCGCCAAAGTGTTCGCTGAAAAAGTGGCGGAAAAGACGAATGGCAACGTGACTATCGAAGTGTATCCCGATGGTGTCCTATTTGGACGCGATCAAAATGCCGCAATCAACATGCTTGAAGATGGTGGATTGGATGCATTGATTCTTTCAACTTCTGTGTTCGCATCGTTTGAACCGCGGATGAATGCAATTTCACTCCCGTACCTATTCAGTGATTATGATGAATTCATCGGGTATCTGAACGGTGCACCCGGGCAAAAATTGCTCAACTCACTCGACCGCATGAACATTGTCGGATTATCCTTGGCGATTCGCACGTACAGAAGCATCACCAACTCACGTGGCCCCATATCCGTACCAGCCGATTTGGAAGGCCTGAAAATCCGTGTCCCCAACAACAAGTTGTGGGTGGATTTCTTTGGTGCCCTTGGTGCGGATCCCACACCTATGAACTTCAGCGAAGTCTATACAGCTCTCCAATTGAAAACAATCGACGCTCAGGAGAACCCGGTCGAAGTCCCACTCGCAAACAAATTC
>PGXU01000094.1 GCA_002839335.1 Spirochaetae bacterium HGW-Spirochaetae-4 | reverse complement strand
ATTCCTCAAGGAGCAAGGCCCGCTGTTGCACTTTGCTGGTACCGAATCCTCCATAATTCGTATCCGAGGAACTGGTCCTGTTGCTGTACAGGACGGCATCGATCATCGAGCCGTCCGGTGAATCGTACAGGCTTATCACTCCGTTGTTGGCTCCAAGGCCGACAGGACCTCCACAGAATTCGATCGGGTGTTCCTGTCGCAAACCTTCGCTATACTCGATGACCACGCGATCACCTGTATTGACTTCATACGATGGCAGGATGCATTCGCTGTCGAAGGATTCCGAAAGTCCGTCATACAGTGTCAGACCGGCCAGGTTCCCATCCGAAAGAGCCAGCAATTCAACCCGATCCGGATTGCTTGCGCTTCCTTTGGTTGTGAATTCATTGATCCGTACTGCGGGTAACCTCCCGTTGAATCCCCATACACCACAGCTGAAGGTCAGTGTATTGCCGAATTGGTCGGAGACTCTTCCTTCCACCACGATCCGTGAACCGGGTACGAGGGGATGGTCGAATATTAGCTTGAGTTCCTCTTCGAAGGTGGTGACCGACTGTATGGAATTGCCGTCTGATCCGATACGGAAGTCGTCCGAAGAACAGAAGACCATCTCGTCGAACCGATAGGTCGCGGTGTATGTTCCGGTTGCCTCGGTTTCCATGAGGACTGGCCCCTGGTGGTCTGTTCCTGCCAGGACGTTGAACAACTCCAGTTGGCCTTGGGCATCACACGCGCTTGCAATCAAGGTGTACAGGATAATCGATAGTAGGAAATGGCTATGCTTTGTCATACATCCTCCTTACACAACCTACCTCGATTGTCCTGGAATTGATTGACCTGCCTTCGTTGTTCCTCTACACTTTGGGCGTTGGAGGAGGCGTGTGAATGGGTAAATTATGGCAAAAAGGCTATACATTGGATGCGTTGATGGAAGATTTTACTGTCGGCAACGATTACGTGCTCGATCGAAACCTGGTTGCAGCCGATTGCTTGGCTTCGATAGCGCATGCCCGTACGCTGCACAAGGCCAATATCCTTTCCGATGACGAGCTGTATTCCCTCGAGGTTGCCCTTGCGGAAGTGCTCGATCTCGACAAGAAAGGGGAGTTCGGGATTACCCTTTCCGATGAGGATTGCCATACCGCCATCGAAGCATACCTGACTCGTCGTATTGGAGATGCGGGCAAGAAGATCCATACCGGACGCTCGCGGAACGACCAGATCCAGACCGCCTTGCGCCTGTGGATGCGCGAATTTATTGTCCATATGGTGGCGGAAACCAACCAATTGGCCGATGATTTGCTCACATTTGCCCAGAATCATGAATTTGTTCCCATGCCGGGAAGGACACATATGCAATTGGCCATGCCTTCCTCGGTAGGTATGTGGGCAGCTTCTTTTGCCGAAGAGTTGTCCGACGAAGCGAACCAGCTGTTGCAGCTGTTTCCCTTGTTCGACCAGTCTCCGCTTGGTTCCGCCGCATCGTATGGGACACCATTGCCACTCGACCGTTCGTTTGCAGCCGACCAGATGGGATTTGCGAAGGTGCAGAACAATGTGTTGTACGCAAACAACAGTAGGGGGAAGTTCGAAGCCATATTGCTTGATGGATGTGATTACATAACGTTGACACTCAGCAAATTGGCTCAGGATCTCATTCTGTTCTCCCTTCCCGAGATCGGCTATTTCTCCCTTCCCAAGGAGTTGTGCACTGGTAGCAGCATCATGCCGCAGAAGCGGAATCCCGATGGCCTCGAGTTGACCAGAAGCCGCAGTGCGGTGGTTTCCTCCTGTTCCCAGCGGGTGAAGTCGATAGTCCGGAGTCTTCCATCCGGGTACAACCGCGATTTCCAGGACACCAAGGAGCCGTTGTTCTCCGGAACAAAGACTGCCCTCCTGGTCGTTCGGGTCATGCGACTCATGGTCCAGCGCTTGCAGGTCAACGAAACGGCGCTGCGTGCCGGGTGCGCGAGTGAACTCTACGCCACCGACGAAGTGTTGCGACGTTTGGCCAATGGCGGGTCGTTCCGGGATGTCTACAAAGAGGTTGGTATGGATCTCGAGTCGGTGGCCTCGTACGATGCCGATGAAACGATACGGAACCGAACCAGCGAGGGGACGACAGGAAACCTGGGCCTCGAAAAGCAACGGGCCCAGGTAAGGATACTTCAGCAATCTTGTGACTCCAAACTGGGTAACCTCCTCGGTTCCTATGCAAAGTTGTCCAAGGAGGCTGCCAGCCTGGTCACATGGTAGTCTCTAGAATGTCCACAATACTCCGGCGGTCGTAGTGAACAAACCTACCAACGGTATGAAAGCATTCACCATACCCCATTGTTGGTCTTCGGTCAGGATGTAGACGGCAATAGGTACATTCAGGTTCACAAATAGTCCCATGTCCTTGTTGGGAATCCAGTATTCACCCTTGACCGCTCCACCGGCTACTCCGAACATGCCGGTCTCGAAGTCGGTGAAGGCCAATGTGCTCAGACCGACCTTGAGGTCGAAATTCTCGCCCAGGGCGAACGGTACGGTGATATCTCCGGTAACGGTGAAGTAGGGTATGAAGAAATCACCATCGGTTTCACCGGCTGCCCACTCGATATACTTGAATCCCAGGGGATAGTTCACACCTGCGTTGAGCGAGATGCCTCCCAGCGGTATGTCCACCACTACGCCGGTTGCGAGGAATCCTGCTTGTACACCAATCGCTGGACCTTGGTTGGGTCGTGCTGCGAGTGGCGCAGCCAGTAAGATGAGAATCGCCAGGATCACCGAAAGTTGCATATATCTTCTCATTGTCTCTCTCCTCCTTGCCATGAAATATACTGATAGTACAAATGTAAAACAAGGGAAAGGGCAAAAGGTTGCAAACAACACCCAAGCCCCACCCGTGCGGTGGGGCAAAGTGTATAACGAGAAAATACTTCAGGGAGGAATGAGAGGTTTCGGTACCTCTTATTGCCAAACGGAGCGAGCGGAAAGGGACCATGCAATGGTCACTCTCCCGAGCGAGTGCAGGCAACGTAAGTATCCATACCTCTCCCCTTGGGGCGAGAAAGGAGGCTAAGCCTCCTGGGTCCAGGGCTTGCCCTGGGGGGTATTGATACCTTTCACTCCTGCAGGCCCCGCTCGTAGATTTCCATGGCACGATCATAATTGACAACGGACGGAGAGGTGTAAGTTGTAACGGCCTGGGCATCGCCAAGACTGGTGTGTACCGCCAAACGCAACGTATGGACTTTACTGGGCGAGAAATCGTTTGTCATGAAGGTGATCATGTAGTCGCCTCTGGTGGTGATCTCTTCGCCGATATCATCGATAATTCCAGCAAAATCGGAACCAATATCGTAGAAGGTTCCACCTGTATTTGTCGCAAGTGACACATAGTCGTCTTCATAGTATGATGGAGCCACCACATAACATACAGATCCGGAAGAATTCAGTTTTGCAATTTCTTGGGTAACTGTATTTGATACACCGGTAGAGTAATATCCCAATACATCCGAATACGTTTCTCCCGGAATGTGATAATCTATATCCGTAATGAGGATAAACATTCTAATGGCTGCATCACGGTATAGGAAACTCAAGTCATTCTGGAAGGATCCGGCTGGATTGCTGGTTGTTTCCCCTGTGCCTGCGCGAGCATAATCTATCGCATCGATCTGGTTCTCGGGCCCATCCGCTCCACCATACGCTGTCAGGTATCCTATTTCGGTTTTAAAAGTATCGACATTGCTGGTTGGGGCTAGTCTTTCATGGACGCTCTTGCGAATATCGTCGCCGAACGTCACATATCCGATCCGGTAATCGATATCTGAACCCGAGAGGGTATCCGCGAAGTCCTGTGCTTTCGTTACCATGGTACTCAAATATCCGCCCATGCTTCCCGTCGTATCGATGACAAATACAATATCAGCCATTTTGTTACTTGTGGTAACCGCACCTCTTGGGGTCACCTCTATCGGACGAGCTTCACCGTTATCGTCGATGACATCGAAGAAATCCGCTTCGACAAGGTTTGGAATTACCATATCATCGGCAGGATTCTTAGGTGTGACGAAAAGGGTAATGGAAGGGAAGTTGTCATACCCCCGCAATCCGGTTCCCACTCCAGTGATTGTAAAATCGATGGTGTTTGATGCAATTTCAGGTGGTAGGACGAAGCCTCCATCGAACATCGACTCCACAGTGCTGGAAATCAAGTCACAAGAGATTGCAGTCATAATAATTATGACGGCAAGTACAAGAATCAGGATTCTACTTCGCTTCATACTGCCTCCTTAGCCTCCATCTCCCCGGATGGACCGGCTTTCGACATGAACCACAGCCGTATGCGCCGTGCCATCGCCAAACCCTATGCCATCCGACAGCATACGAACTGTCGAATCAGTATATGGAACAGGTATCCTGTTTTATTATCACTCTTGGAAAATACAAAAACAACATGAATATAATATTCTTATATAACATAATAAATGACAAAAAATATGAATAAAATATGTAGCATATGTGTTTTAAAATGTGTTGGATCCAAGAGTTTCCCTGAGTCTATGAATTGGGAATGCATGCGATGTTGCAGTTGAATCATTACGGGCAATTGTGTTAGAGTACGGCCATGAGTATCGTCAAGCCGCACAAGCTGGGAATAATCGCAGGTCCTGGCTCAGAATATTTTGCCGGAAAAGTAGTAAAGCATCTGAGAAGACTCTACCTTGACCGGTACCAGAAACTGAGTGCGTCATTGGTGAAACGACATAATATGTCACCGGAAGAATTGCTTGACATGGTCACACTCAACGATGATCTGCTCAGCAAGAAGATACCCCGTGGACGCAAACCAAAAGCCTACACGTGCCCCGACTTCGAGATTCCAGTCAAATATACCCGTTTTGCGAATGGAGAGGTCAAGGCGGAGATACTGCAGGCAGTCCGCGGACTACGCATGTTCATCATCTACGATGTCTCCAACCAGTATCCCACCAAGATTGCCGGTTGCGACGAACCGGTGGTTATCAGCATCAACGACCACCTCATGTTCCTATTCACCACAGTCAATGCCTTGAAGAATGCAGGAGTGGAGAGCGTCACCCTGGTGCTTCCCACCTATCCCTATTCGCGCCAGCACAAGAAGAGTGGACGTGAAGCCCTCACGGCGGCGGTCTTTGGCCGGATGTGCGAGAATATGGGCGTTGAACGCATCATCACCTTGGACATCCATTCGAGGGAAATCGAAAACTGTTTCAACCAGACGCATCTGGAAAACCTCCATGCGAGTTACCAGGCGCTGATAAAATTGCATAGGGTCATAGATTTCAGCGATCCGGACCTGGTTGTCGTCAGCCCAGATACCGGAGCTGTGCAGCGCAACAAATTCTATGCGGAGGCATTGCACAGACCATTGGCCATGCTCTACAAGGAGCGCGATTACTCGGTCGTAAGCAAGGATGCCAAGCGGTCCAATATCCGCAGCATCAGCCTGTTGGGAGATGTCAAGGGGAAGACCGTCCTCATGGCCGACGATATGATCGGCACCGGAGGAACGTTGTTGATCGCCATGCGGGAACTGAAGAACCTCGGTGCCAAGCGGATCATCTGTCTGGTCAGTCTCCCGTTCTTCAACGGGAATGCACGCGAGGAATTCGAACAAGCGTACCAAGAGGAAGTGTTCTATAGGATTATCGGAACAAATGCCGTATTCCATGACAAGACCCTTACCGATAAGGAATGGTTTGTCCAAGCGGATGTGACCGAACTGTTCGCCCGTGTAATCAGCAGGTTGCACCATGGGCGACCGTTGAGTCCATTGTTGGACAACCGACAGTTCATCCACCGGTTGGTAGATATGAGCCAGGCAAATCCACAGGCTCCATTGCCGGGGAGCAAGGAAGCATACCGGGACCGGGATTGACGGTCAGGTGGTTTTCCTTCTCCTCGGCTGGTCGCCAAGCCCCGACAACACGTGACATAGTCGCGTGCCAACCAACCCGATCAGGAGAACGCACCATGCAAATGTCAGAAAGAATTTCAGGATTCCAAGCATCACCGATACGAAGACTCGTCCCCTATGCGAACGAAGCGAAACGACACGGAATCCACGTATTCCACCTCAATATCGGACAACCGGATATCAAGACTCCACCCCAAGTCATAGAAGCCATACGTGATTACTCTCGGGAGATCATTGCCTATGGACAGAGCGAAGGGGAACTCGAGTTGCGCGAAGCGCTTCCCGGCTATTACAAGACCTTCGGTGTCGATATCGGTAGCGATGACATCATGATCACCACCGGTGGCAGCGAGGCAATCCAGTTCGCGTTCATGACGCTCTGCGATCCCGGTGACGAGATAATCGTACCCGAACCCTACTACACGAACGTCGGATCCTTCGCACGTGGAGCTAGTGTTGTACTCAAACCGGTGACCTCACGGATCGAAGACGGGTTCACGTTGCCGGATATCGCCCATTTTGAAGCCATGGTGACACCAAAGACCCGTGCGATCATGCTCTGCAGCCCGAACAATCCCACCGGGCACATCTATACCGACGAAGAGTTCAAGCAAATTCTCGAACTGGTCAAGCGGCTCGATATCTTTTTGATTGTCGATGAAGTATACCGGGAGTTCTGTTACGACGGCAAGGGCTTCACCAGTGTCCTCAGGTATCCCGAATATGCCGACAGGGTCGTCGTAGTCGATTCCTTCTCGAAACGGTACAGCATGTGCGGCGCACGCATTGGTGCGCTGGTAAGCCGCAACCATGCGGTACTCGACGGTGCCATGAAACTTGCCCAAGCGCGTCTGTGTCCTCCGGACATCGAACAAGTGGCGGCACTCGCAGCGGTCAAGACACCCCAGGAATACTTGGATCGGGTAAAGGTCGAATACGAGAAGCGTCGGGATTTTATCGTGAACGAATTGCACAATATTCCGGGAGTGCTCTGTAGCGAACCAAAGGGAGCCTTCTACTTGGTGGCCAAGTTACCCGTGGAAAATGCCGAGGATTTCTGCATTTATCTCCTCCGCGATTTCAGCCTGAACGGGCAGACGGTCATGTTGGCTCCGGCCGAAGGATTCTATGTGACTCCCACGTTGGGCCGTGACGAGGTTCGTATCGCATATGTATTGAACACCACCGACCTGAAACATGCCATGGCATGCCTGAAAGCTGCGCTCGATTCCTATCCGGGAACCAAGCGTCATTGAGAATTTTCCAAAACTTTCCTGTACTTGTTATTATAGTGACCCTATCGGTCGATATTCAATAACTCTCCTGTGATTGAATATCACCGATAGCCCGGTTATGATAGAATCATACAGGTTTCGTATGGCGCGACTGCAGAGTTCCTACAGAAGGCCGGATACTGGGAACCGGAAGGGGTGGTACATGAAGAATCGACTGAGACGATTGATGCGGCGAGGGATACTGGTCTTGGCCGATATTGTGATCCTCTACTGTTGCGCTCTGTTCGCCTCTTACGCTGTCTCCGCCAATCTCCAGATAGTGCATGCAAATACCCTGGCCTTTGCTGGAATAATTCTTCTGCAGATTGCGATTCTCATGGCCTTCCGCCTCTACAACATCCGTTTGGTCGACAGTTCGTTGGACCTGGCTATCCGTGGCGCCGGCTCGTTGCTCCTATCGAGCCTGATCGTATTGGTATTGATCCTGACCGGAACGAAGGACTTCGCATACGCCTTTCGTTTGACCAGCGTCTACGCCTCGTTCAATGTACTCTTGCTGCTGGGCTACCGGATTGTCTACCGAGTGGCCTTCTCCTACCATGTGCGGGGTTCCTCCGGAAACGGATATCCCAAGACGTTGGTTTATGGAGCCGGTGAGATAGGATTGCAGCTTGCCCGCCAATTCTACAAGAAGAAATTGCCGTTCAATATTCTCGGGTTCGTTGACGACGATCCTGCCAAACAGCATTCGATCGTGGGTGGAGTAAATGTCCTCGGTAGTATCGACAATTTGAGCGAGGTGCTTCGGACTACCCAGGCGGAGACCTTGATACTGGCGATCACCAACCTGTCAAGCGACAAGATGCGGATTGCACTCGATACGGCGGAACGTTTCGGCATAGATACCAAGATTGTTCCTTCGTTGTTCGAAATGGAACAGGGGCGAAAGACTGTCGCGGATATCCGCTCCATCAATTTCGACGACCTGCTTGGCCGCAGTCCTGTCACGTTCGACAAGACACCGATCAAGGAAATGGTGTTTGGGAAACGGGTGCTGGTCACCGGTGCCGGTGGTTCGATCGGTAGTGAGATATCCCGGCAACTATTGTCCTACGAACCCTCGCAACTGCTGCTGCTCGATATCGATGAAACCGAGTTGCACGACCTGTCGCTGAGGTTGCACCAGTACCAGGCCGAATTCTCACACGATATCATGCCGATCGTGTGTGATGTTCGGAATGTGGCCAAGGTGGATCGGGTCTTCGAGAAATACAAACCCGAGATAGTATTCCATGCCGCCGCCTACAAGCACGTGCCCATGATGGAGTACTATCCCGAGGAGGCGATCAGGACGAATATCGGGGGAACCTACAATGTGTTCAGCGCGGCTGTCCGTTATAAAGTCGCCAGGTGTATCCTGGTTTCGACCGACAAGGCGGTGAATCCCACCAATGTCATGGGAGCCACCAAGCGGGTAGCTGAAATGGTAGCCAGCATGCTGAGCAACGATATCACGAAGATCGTCTGTGTCCGTTTCGGTAATGTCTTGGGTAGCCGTGGATCGATGTTGCCACTGTTTCTCGAACAGATGCGTGCCGGAGTTCCCATAACCGTAACCGACAAACGGATTATCCGTTATTTCATGACCATTCCCGAAGCGGTGAGCCTGGTATTCCTTGCGGGAACGTTGGCTGCAGGGGGAGAGGTGATGGTCCTCGATATGGGGGAGCAGGTCAATATCTACGATTTTGCCACCAGGTTGGTCAAATACTTCGGCGATGGACGAAGCGAGGTAGTGATCACCGGGCTGCGCCCTGGCGAGAAGCTCTACGAAGAGAAGCTGAGCGACAAGGACAAGACGTTGCCGACCGACAATCCGAAAGTCTTCAAGGCAATTGTGAATGGAACCCTGCAACCGGAGGAATTTGGGAAATTCATCCAATTCGTCTATGCCATGGAGCCTTCCCAACTGGTTCAGATACTCCGTGACCTGGTGCCCGAGTTCACCTATCAGGGTCCTGCATCATTGGAAAACTGAACATGAAATCCTACTGCCTCTATTGCAAGACCGGTGCGGAAGACAAGTTGGTCTACTTGCTGAAGAAAGACATGCGCGATTATCTGGATATGGACCTGGAGGTATTGTTTCCCACCCGTGTCATGAACCAACGCAAGCGCGGACAATGGAGCAAAGTGACACAACCGTTGCTCCCGGGATATCTTTTCCTGTATCTGGATGACGAGGTACCGCTTCCACTGTTCATCATCAAGCAGGAGCGGGATGCCTACAAGATACTCCGGTACTCGGACGGTTCCATGGAGCTGCAGGCAGGAGATGCCCAGTATGCCATGTGGATTTACAACCATGGCGGTGAACTGAAGCCCAGCACGGTGGTCTATAGGGAAGGAAGCCTGGTAAAGGTCCTCGATGGTCCCATGCGCGATATGGAAGGCAGGATCATCAAACTCGATCGTCACCACAAGCGGGTAGTCGTCGGGTTCATGTTCGCGGGAACCGAAAGGCGCATGAATCTGAGTGTGAATGTCATCGACCTGGCCGAAGGTGAGGAGGTACCCAAAGGGTGAGGATACTGCACACCTCCGATTGGCATATCGGCAGAACGCTGTATGACAAGCGTCGGCATCGGGAGCATGCGGCCTTCCTCGAATGGTTGCACCAGACTATCGTGGAACGGAAGGTGGACGTGTTGTTGGTATGCGGAGATATTTTCGATACCATCGCACCCTCGAACCGCAGCCTCGAGCTCTACTACTCATTCTTGCGCCACATTGTCGACAGCGGATGCCGGCATGTTGTGATAACTGGGGGCAACCACGATTCCCCATCCTTGCTCGATGCTCCCAAAGAAGTGCTCGAATCGATCGGCGTACATGTCGTCGGTGGTGCCGCAAAAGAAGTCGGGGACGAGGTGATTGTCCTGACCAGCCGTACAGGAGA
>PGXU01000011.1 GCA_002839335.1 Spirochaetae bacterium HGW-Spirochaetae-4 | reverse complement strand
GGAATTCCGTCCCTTTTTGCAACCGCGATCCTCCTGCCGTCCCCTCCGCGCACACGCCCCTCCTTTCACCACTTGACCACACGTTTTGCGGAAGAGCCCCATTTTTCAATTTTGTATACAAAAACGAAAACGCGTACCAGGTTCCTTGCCACGCCAACATTTTCGTCGTAGAATACAGCATCGGAGGTGGGTTATGATCGACAAGCGGGTTTATGGGAATACTTCTGAGTACGGCGACCAGGTGATGCTCTACACGCTGCAAGCGGGTGAATACACCATGAATGTATCGACCTACGGCGGTATCATCGTCAACCTGATCGCACCGGACAAGCACGGCCGGAAAGCCGATATCGTCCTTGGGTATTCGACCCTGGGCGAATACGAACGGAGCACGACCTACTTCGGAGCTTTGATCGGCCGCTTCGCCAACCGCATCAAGGACGGCAAGTTCAGCATCGACGGCAGGAACTACCAAGTCCCCCGCAACAACGGCCCGAACGCCCTGCACGGCGGCCCCGAAGGCCTGCACACCAAGATATGGAACGTGCTGACCAGCGAAGTCGACGGTGCCCCGGCGCTGCATTTGTCCCACATCAGCGAAGAGGGCGAGATGGGCTTCCCCGGAACCCTGAAAGTCCATGTCGACTACATACTCTTCCCCGAAGGCAAGCTGGAGATCACCTATGCGGCGATCTGCGACAGGGTCACCCCGGTTAACCTCACCAACCACGCCTACTTCAACCTGGCCGGCGACGGCAACGACGTGCTGGACCACGAGATCCAACTCTATTGCGACAAGTACCTGCCGGTGGACGACACGCTGATACCGACCGGAGAGATCCGATCGGTGGCCGGCACTCCGTTCGACTTCACCGCCGGCAAACGGATCGGCAAGGACATTGAAGAAGTGGGTGGATACGACCACTGCATGGTACTCACCGACACGGGCGACCACCTCAAGAAGTGCGCGTATGTGGCCGAACGCAAGACCGGCCGCACCATGCGCGTCTCGACCACCATGGAAGGCGTACAATTCTACAGCGGCAACTTCCTCAACGGCACCGACATCGCCCGCGACGGAAACCCGTACTACCAATACGCCGGCTTCTGTCTGGAGACCCAGCACTTCCCCGACGCGATGAACCACGACAACTTCCCCACGTGCCTGTTGCAACCGGGGGAAACCTACAAGCACACGACCCTGTTCGAATTCAACGTCTGACCAGCAATCGCCAACGTGCTGATACCGGTACATGCAGAGGTAATGTCCCCGCACTTCCGCCCCGCACCCCGGGTGATGCCTTCCCGCCGGCCGCTTTGTCGCGATGTCGCCTCAACAGGCCTTACCAGGTAGCCTCGACGGAAAAAACCGCGATTACCGGCCAGTGGTCGCTTATCGCCGCACGTTGATAATAGAAGTGGGGGACACAGGCAAGCAGGGGACGAAGCTCCCCCTTGCAGACAATCTTGTCGATTGACTCGTTCATATGTATTTCTTCGGTCATGGCAGCACAGGGGAACGTCGATTCCTGGACTGTCCCCAACAACCCGAAGACATCCTGGAACCCCTGTTGCCCCAACTGGCGGACGGGGTGCACCGGATCGTTGAAATCACCGCAGAGTATCGCCATCTCACCGTCATGGACCAGTTCTTGAAGGGCTTGCCCCATCCGGATTACCTCATGGTGCCGGTAGGAACAACCCGTGGCACATTCGTCCGCATTCTCCTGGTGGGTCAGATGCACTGTCGCAATGAAGAGGGAATGATCGCAGCCGGTAATGCGAAGGCGGATCCAGAACATCCTCCGGTCGGTTTCGGGCATCTCCAGATCGACCGCACCATGCCCGATCTCTTCGAACAGGGAGTTTCTATAATAGATGTTTCCCTCGCGATGCCACCCGGCCAGGCTGTCGTCGATCCGCGTATGGTGTGGCAAAAACCCATCGAGCTCACGCAATGTCGAGTCCCTTACTTCCTGGAAGCAGCAGATGTCTGGTCGATACATGTCCAGGAATTTCCCGACTGCCGGGGAACGGATATCCCATAGCTCGGTGTTCCAAAGGTTCGCTGTCAACAGGGAGAATCGGAATGGGTACATGGTCGTCTCCTAGTCTGAGAATATATCCGGATATCGTTTCTCGATCTTCTGATAGGCGCCAAGACCCAAAACGGTGACCCATGCTATGTCGATATCGTAGCTGCCATGTTTATGGGAGGTCCGGTCGAAATAGTCCCAGTCGGTGTGGTTGATCTGTTCCGGTTGCCACCCGATATCGTCGGGACCGCGACCCAGCAAATCGTCTTCGGTGGCGATCAGCTGGCGGCAGGCATCGAGCATCAACCTGCCTTGGTCCTTGAAGAATGGTTCGCCCGAATGTTCCCAAAGCCGAAGGTATCCGTAGGCGATCAGCATACCGTAGAAATCGAGATGGTGATGCGCAACGGATACGCTGGTCATTCCCGTGGTGGAGAAATCCTTCCCGGCCAATGGTGCGGATTCGGGAAATTCCCGGTCGTATTGCCATATCCACGTGGCGACGAATTCCGCTGCCTTGCGGGCATAGTCGAGCCATCTGGTGTTCCCATCCCGCTCGTACAGGTCGAGGAACATGTTCATCAACGTGACTCCGGCTTCCTTGTCGCAGGAGTCGGCATCCAAGGTATCACCGAAATACTCGCCTGAATCCACCAGTTGTCCGTAGTAGCGGGTCGCGCGCTGCAAGGCCTGGGCAACTCCATCGCCCGGTACCATGTAGGGTTCGATCGCACATAGGAATGAGACGATGTAGGCACCGTTGGTGCCCAAGCTGTTCACCGCTCTGCCTTCGGGTGACCACCACCTGCCGAACGAGCCGTCCTGGCGGCCCGTGAACTGATGTTTGATATAGAAGCGTGCGACCCGTTTCGGCAGTTCGATGAATTCCGCACGGGTGCGGCCTGCATTCTTCAGGATCTCGTAGAGCGAAATGTAGCTTGCCATGACCTCGCCGTTGCAGCGGGCATTGATAAGGTTACGGAAATCGTCATGCTCGGATATTCCCAGATACCCACCCCAAATCCTGCGTTTCCGATCATAGCAATCCTGGTGTACACCGGGAGCCCGTTCACCTTGGAGAAAGAAGTTGCCGATCATGATCGCCAGGTCGGTCGGCGAGCATGCGGGTACACCCACACGCCCGCGCACTGCTTGCAGCATCTTTTTCCCAGCTTGCGTCGACGGAGAGTCCTCCGCACGTGCAAGGATCACCGCGGCTTCCAGACTCTTTACGAGGAAAGATCCTGCCGTGTATTCATAGACATCCTGGAGGTTCCCATTGCCTCTTCCCATTACGAGGCAGGCGGTCTTGCCAGGTTCGACCGGTTCGACGAGCGACAGGAGGTGCAGGTATTTCAGTTCCCGGTACTGCTGCCAGGAGACCAGCGTCCGTTTGCGGGAATCTGAAGGAACCGACCGGCGGTACGCGTCCACAAACTCCCGGTAAAAACCGAAGGGACCATTGTCGCCAAGCGGTCCCTCCATGATGTGGAAGGTGATGGTTAGCCGTAGCGGTTCCATTCCCTCCGCCAGGTGGTAGCAGGTGTTGCGATCGGAACTGGTGGTAGGATCGAGTGTCTTCTTGCCGGTATACCGTTTTGGAAATTCGTAACCGGGTTCCCAGACCGTTGTCTCTGCTCCGGTGCTTGCGGTTGCGGTCGAGGCAGAGATGGGGAGGCGGGGACTACGCGAAGGATCGCAACACATGGCGAAGCCGCGGTCGCCGGCAGTGAGTATGGTTGCGGCCGGAAGCGGTGTCCGTGACTCGATGAATGCCCACTCGTTCTCCAGGGGTGTCTTGCGGGGGAAGGCTCCCTTGCCCGCAAGATTGCCCTTGTAAAGTACCGCGGGAACAAACAATGCAGGTTCTTGGGAAAAGGGCACCGAGAAGGTATGGGCGATTCGATAGTCTGCCGATGCGAACAGGATAGTCTGCCGGGTAACGGCGGTACATCCGTTCAGGGTTTCCAGGGAGTCTTCGATGGTGGCGGCAGGCATATCGCGATGTGAGAATGTCGCGCGGACACCCCTTTCCGTTGCATCGAGCCGATCGGGCTCCAAGGCGATGGAATCCACGATCAGGCGATATCCCAGCGAGCACACGACGTTCCCGTTTTCCCGGTGTCGCAATACCACGCGATTGTTCTTGATTTCGTACACCATGATTACCCTTTGATTCCCGACATCGCAATTCCCGCAATAATTTTCTTTCTAAAGAATGCATAGAATATAAACTGTGGGATGGAAGCTATCAATGCCCCGGACATGATCAGCGCATAATCTGTTCCATGTGTCCCTTGGAAATTCGCTATTCCCACGGTGATGGTGTATCTGGCGGTGTCGTTGATCACAATCAACGGCCAGAGGAAGTCGTTCCAGGCGTTGATGAAGGAGAGGATGATGACGGTCGCCATGGCAGCTTTTCCCAACGGGACGATTATCGTGGCGAATATGCGATACCGGTTGGCGCCATCGATGAAAGCGGCTTCCTCGAGCGCCGAAGGTATTCCCTCGAAGAATTGTTTGAGGATGAAGATGCCGACGGGCATTGCCAACCGCGGAAGCATCGCTCCCGCAAGCGTATCGACGAGTCCAAACGCATTGAATTGTTGGTACAGCGGGATGATCAACACCTGGAAGGGGACCATCATGCCGGCCATGACTGCCCAGAAGAGGATTTCCTTTCCCCTGAACTTGATCTTGGCAAAGGCATAGGCGATAGGTGCATCTACAACCAGGGTCAGGATCATGGTTGAGAATGAAATGGTCATGGAGTTGGCCATCCAGTGCATGATCTGCGTGGATCCGAAGGCCTTGCGGTAGTTCTCGAGCGTCGGGTTCCGTGGCCACAGGCGGAGGGTGGACGATATCACATCGCTCTCGAGCTGGATCGACGTGATCACCAACCAAGCCAAGGGGAATATCCAGATGAGGAGGATGAGGACTTCAAAGGAGCGTAAGAGGATCTTTTTCATGATCGCTCCTTTCCCAGCGCCGCGTACTGGATGACCGAGATGACCAGTATGATAAGGAACAGGATATAGGCCATGGCCGCGGAGTAGCCCATCTTGAAGTACCGGAAGCCTGCTTCGTAGATGTATTGGGTCAAGACCCTGGTGCGGCCGTGGGGGCCTCCACCAGTCATGACATACACTTGGCCGAACACATTGAACGAGGCGATCACTTGGAGGATCAGACACAGTGCGGCGGTCGGTTTCACCAGTGGAATGGTTATCCTGAAGAGGGTTTGGAAGTAGTTGGCTCCATCTATCTGCGAGGATTCGTATATCTCCTTGGATATCTGCTTGATTCCCGCCGAGAAGAGGATCATGTTGAATCCCGCGGTCCACCAATAGGTGGCGATTCCCACCGACCACATCGCTTGTTTCGGATTGGTCAGCCAGCCTACCGGTTCTCCACCGAGTTGCCGTACGATCTGGTTGAGCAATCCGTAGTCGCGCTGCATCAGCCAGGCCCAAAGGGTTCCCACTACGGTCATCGAGAGGATATAGGGAATGAAGAAGACATTTTCCGATACTTTGCGGAGTGGGGAATTGCCGGTGACCAGCAGTGCCATGGAGAAACCGAGCACCATGAGGACCGGAGTGGTGATGAGTACGAATTCGACCGTATGCCAAAGGGAGCTGAAAAAGAGTTCATCTTGGAACAATCGCCGATAGTTCGCCCATCCGGCGAAGGCTCCCGAGGACAGGATGTCCCAATTGAAGAAGCTGATGAACAAGCCGAACCCGAGGGGAAAGACCATGAACACCAGGTAGACCAAGAGGAATGGCAGCGCGAATATGATTCCGTCCCTCGTATCCTTGTTTCCTGGAATTGCCATACATAACATCCTTTATATCGATGTTGGGCAGAGGAAACACCCTCTGCCCAACTGTAGTATACACGTAGTTCAATAGGAAGCGATGATGTTGTTGATTCGGGTCTCCATCGCCTGCAGTGCGGTCTTGACGTTCTGGTTGTTGGCAACCGCATACTCGAGCATATCCGAAGTTGTGGAATAGACTTCTTCCCAAGCCGGGGTTGCGGGAGGTGCGAACGCGAAGGCAGCGGCTTCGGCATAGTCCTTCCTGTGTGGCAACGAGGTGAAGGATTCCTTTTCGTAGACGGAAAGTCGGGTGGGGATATGGCCGGCTTTGGCCCACATGTCGCCGTGTTCTGTCATCCACAGGATGAAGGTGAGCGCGGCGTCGAGCTTTGCGGGGTCTTCCGTGCGTTGCACGGGGATCGCCAAGGTGTGCGAACCCGACCATGCCGCCGGTTTACCCAACATCGGTGGAAGGCCTGCGGTCTTGAAGTTCAGGTCCGCCTGCTTCTCGAATGAACCGGTTGCCCATACACCGTTGAAATGGATCGCTGCCTTTCCCAGGCGGAATGCATTGACGGCACCGTCGTAGTCAAGTCCCGCGGGGGTTGTCTTGTGCAACTGCACCATGTCGACAAGTGCCTTGAGCGCCTTCTCTCCGGCGACATTGTTGAAATTGGCCTTGGAGTTGTCGGCATTCAGGAAACTGGTTCCCTGCTGTTCAAGCATCGACATGAACAATCGGGTGAGGGTGTACGCCTTGTAGGTGGCTGTGGTATTGTCGACGGCCAACCCCATCGCCCCGGTCTTCGCTTGGACTGCCTGGGCAGCGGCGATGACTTCGGCATAGGTCTGGGGGACTTTGGTGATGCCGGCTTCGGCGAACAAATCGATGTTGTAGTACATGATCAATGCATGCACATCCAGTGGCAACGCATAGGTCTTGCCGTCGTACTTCACCGCCTCGAGTGGTGCGGCGACAAAATCATCCAACGGTGCGTTGTTCTTTGCGAGCAGGTCGTCCAATGGCAAGAACACTCCCCGTGGTACATACCCGAGCAGGTTGCTCTGGTGTACGACCACCACATCGGGAGCATTGTTGGCCGACAGGGCGGTGGTGAGCTTGGTGTAGTAGTTGTCGAATTTCACCGTATCCGTCTTGGCGACGATATCGGTATGGGTTCTGTTGAATTCATCGACCATGGCATCGAAGAATTCGCCGTCACCACCGGTGAAGAGTGACCAGAAGGTCACCTCGATAGGGCCCTCCTGCTTTGCCTGTTCCTGGGTTCCCGCGGCCCAGAGCGTGGATAGCATCATCAGTCCAATCAGAGCAATTGCGATGAACGCCCGTTTGCGATTATGTGTTCTCATAATCTCCTCCTTAATGTGTGGCATTGTTGTCCATATGATTAGCCAAGGTGGATTCCCGAAGGATCAGTCTTGGTTTCATATTCACTGTAGCGTAGGGGTAGGCGGGGTCTTCGATGTGGCGTACCAATTCCTCCACCGCCTTTTGTCCGAGTCGGTTCTTGGGCACCTCGACCGTTGTGAGCCGTGGCTGCATGAATTGGCTCATGGCCAGATTGTCAAAGCCGAACACCTCTACATCATCGGGAACCGAAAGCGAATTCTCATGCAACGACTTGAGCGCTCCGATAGCGAGCAGGTCGTTGAAGCAGACTACCGCGGTAAACGACAGGCCCCTGTTGAGGGCTTGGTTGACCCGGGCATAGCCATCCTCCATATGTCCCGAGGAGGACAGGATGTAGGATTCGTCGATTTCCAGGTTGTGCGCATGGTATGCCTGCTTGAGGCCCTGGAGCCGGTCTATGGTATTGCTGATATTCTTGGGGCCGGCGATATAGAGGATTTTCCTATGGCCGTGTCGCAGCAGATGGTCTACCGCCATGGCTTGTCCCTCCACGTCCCCGTGCAGGATGGAGTGATCCTGCATGCCATCGACATACCGTCCCACGAATATGTAGGGGATGGTCAGCTCGCGGTAGAGGGAGAGGTTTTCCTCATCGTTGAACACCGGGGCGATAACCAGGCCATCGACTTGCCGACCCAGCAGCAGGCGTATCGCATCCCGTTCATTCGCTGCCTGTTCTTCGGTATTGATGAGCAGGATGCTGTAGTTCGCTTTCCTGGCTTTCTCCTCGATGCCTTGGATGACTTCGGCGAAGAATGGGTTGGCGGAATCGGCGGAGATTATGCCGATGGTCCTCGAGCGGTTCGATCTCATGCTGCCTGCGACCACGTTGGGGATATAGCCCATATCGTTGGCTATCTGGCGGATGGTGACGCGGGTTGCTTCACTGATCCGGCTGTCCTCCCGCAGTGCCCTGGAGACGGTGTTGATCGAGAAACCGGTTCTGTCGGCGATGTCTTTCAATTTCACGTTCATGGATTAACGTTAACACAACATTTGGGTACACGCAACAAAAATATGCTAAAAATGCTCGATAATAGGAATAGATACCATGTATATCAGGTTTAACGTTAATCTAAAAGTGATAATTTGTCCATTTCTAAAAGTATAAACACAGAAAAATGCATAACTGTCCGAGCTGGAGGCGGACAAAAGATGGGGGGATGGTTTCACAAGGAAGCATCGATTCGGTGAAGTCTTTTTGCCGTGCACCCCGGGTGATGCCTTCCCGCCGGCTACTTCGTCGCAATGTCGGTGGCGCCCCACTCACGCGCATGGATATCCTATCCTTTGTCACCAGTTGGGTATTATTTGCTGCATAATCGGAAAAACGGCGGATCTTATGCCATAAGTGCAGCAATATTTTGCACTAATATGATAAAATTGCTACTATATAGTACACATAAGTTGTGATACTATCATGATACCCCTTTTGCAAGCGGCAAAGCTTGCACCACACGCGAACACCTCAACGAATTGCCGGACCTTCGGAAAAACTACCGAAGCCCCAGTTGTCATGACCTTTGGAACACTCGGTCCGCACAACTGGCGCCACTCTATAAAAGGACTATATAAATATATATAATAAAACAAATTAAATATTATTTTCATTGACAAATACTCCCCTTGCGGTAACAATAGGGGAGTGTCCTGATCAGGAGGTGCACCATACATATTTGGAGGTAACCAATGCAACAACGAGTTTTACTTGCACTCTTACTGATCTCATTTCTGGTACTGATCGGATGTACCGGGTGCGATCCGAACCAGACGGGAACGATAGATCTTACACGCGACGAAGGCGTTCTCACCACACCATTGGGGTGGATTCCCCAAGACAGCTATACCATCGATGCTCCACCCATGGGCTCCTTCGAGATCGCTCGTATCGACGTCATCTCCCTGGACAACGGCGATTTCTCGGTGAACTTCTATGATAGCGATGATAATGTATTTGAACATGGTCTATTCGTATGTGAAGCGGAGTCGGTGGTCTATGAAGGCTATTTTCTCGATGATCAGACGGTCCTGGTGACCGCGACAGAAGAGACGGAGCCGGTACTCTCGCTGACCGACCGAAGCTCCGGTGAGAAGATGTTCTTCTCGATGGGGGGAGGCGAATAGTACCCCGAATAACCACAAGAACCGAAACAACACTACCTGGGGCTGGCTGCCGTATCAATGAGGCGATAATGTGTGCAAAGGGTGAGATTTTTTGGCGGCCAGCCCTATCTTCATGAAAGTAGACTTGCGTATACCCGCATACATAGAAATTGACTCATCGTTGTCCATGCCGTACTCTTATAGGTGAAGCAGGAGGACGAGCACATGAACATAGCAATTCTGGGAGCAGGAACAATCGCACGGAAAATGGCGCAAGCTATCAAGGGGATGCAAGACGCACGGTTGTACGCAGTGGCTTCGCGGTCGCTGGATAAGGCCCAAGCATTTGCCGCGGAATTCGGCATTCCCCACGCCTACGGTTCCTATGGGGACATGGCCTCCGATCCGAAGGTGGACCTGGTCTATATAGCGACTCCCCACTCGCACCACTTCGAGCACATGAAGCTGGTGTTGGAGCACGACAAGCCGGTGCTGTGTGAAAAACCGTTTACCGTCAACGCCAAGCAGGCACGGGAGATCATGGAACTCGCCAAGCGGCGCGAGTTGCTGGTGGCGGAGGCCATGTGGACGCGATACCTGCCCATGCGGTCGATGCTCGACGACGTATTGGAATCGAAAACCATTGGTGATGTCCAATCGCTGACGGCGAATCTGGGCTACGAGATGACCCAGAAGGAACGCCTGATGGAACCAGCCCTCGCTGGAGGTGCGTTGCTGGATGTGGGTGTCTATACGATCAACTTCGCGCTGATGGTCCTGGGTGATGCTATCAAGCGCATCGATTCGTCCGTGCTGTTCACAAAAACCGGTGTGGATGCCCAAAGCAACACAACCCTGGTCTACGACAAGGTCCTGGCCCTGCTGCACTCGAGCCAGATGGCGAATACCGACCGCCGGGGCATGATCTATGGTCCCAAGGGCTACATCGAGGTGCAGAATATCAACAATCCTGAATATATCCGCGTCTTCGACCCCGATCATAAGTTGCTGAAGGAACTCAAGCAACCGCAGCAGATCAATGGATTCGAATACCAGGTCCAGGCCTGCGTCGATGCTATCAAGGCCGGCAAGACCGAATGCCCGCAACACCCGCATACGGCGATCCTTGCGGTCATGGATATCATGGACGAACTGCGTCGACAATGGGGTCTGCGTTATCCGTTCGAATGACGTACCAGGTACCATTTTTCGATTTTGTATACAAAACCTAACTTTGGTACCAGGTACCTCCTCGGACTGACGTTTCCTTGTATGGTCTGCTCACCATATTTCTCACGGACAATGGTGGTTTCTTCTATATATGTGAGCGGTAAGGAAGCAAGCCGTGCGGCATTGACAGCGTGGAAACCGGCCAGGGATAACAACTCCTGTCGTTCCTTTATGGTTGCATTGTGTTCACGAATATTTTTCGGGTCATTTTGTATCCGTCCCACATCGATGTCATATTTTCAATATCCCAAAAAACGTCTTGACTCCACTTGTTATGTTGTCATATAATCATAACAACATAACAGAGACCATTGAATGAGGTATTATCGATATGACAATTATCAAGCTGGATGAGAGTGAAGGTGCTCTTCCCCTTTACAGCCAAGTTGCCTACCACCTGGAACATGACATAGAAAAGGGGAAAATCCCAATAGGGTCACGTCTCCCTTCACAACAAGAGTTGTCGGAAAGTTTTGGAGTTTCCAGAATTACCATACTGAAAGCGTTGGAACTGCTTCGGGACAATGGAATCATAACAAGCAAGCAGGGGATAGGTTCCACGGTCATCAAAGCCGGCAACACCCGTACGTATCAAAGTGAGGGCTTTTCCGCACGGTATTCGAAACTGGGTAAAAAAGTCCTTACCAAAGTAATATCCATCACTCAAGAGGAATGTGATGCAGAAGTTTCCGAGAACTTGCTGCTGATACCTGGGAGTAAGGTCATCCATATACAACGCGTCAGATATCTTGACGACCTCCCGATCAGCGTAGAACACGTCTTCATGAACTACAAGGCGAAAACATACAGTATTCTAAAGACCCTGCGGGACAACCAATCGCTTTACCAATTGTTCAAGGAAGAACTTGGATTACGATTTACGTATGCGGAAGAAAAATTATTTGCTGAATTGCCATCGGAAGAGAATCAACGTCTGCTGGATATTCATGTGGGCCATCCCGTCATGAAGATGTTACGGGTTACATATGAGCATTTGGATGATCCTCCAACCGAATTTTGTCGGAACTACTACAACAATGAAACGTATGGATACTACGGAATAGTATCCATCAATTTAAAGTCATAGAAAGGAGAAAAGCTATGAGAAGAGTATTGTTTGTTTTAGTCATGCTGTCGCTCTTATGTTTCCCGCTTGTTGCGGGAGGAACGACAGAAAAAACCTCATCCGCAGATCGTATCGCAAAAGCCGATGAAGGATTGGACCAGCAGACGAAAGATTTCCTTGAAGATAAGGATTTCTCAAATCAAACGCTAGTCGTCGGTGTCTGGGGAGGAGTCATCGAAGACATCATCCGAGAGACGATAGTTCCTTCGCTTGAAGCAAGGGGAGCAAAGGTCGAATTGTTGTTGGGAGGTACGGGCGATCGGATGGCAAAGATATATGTCGAGCGCAACAATCCGACCATGGATATCTGTTATTTGAACCTCTACGAATGCCAACAGGCTATGAATGATGGTGTAACCGAGATACCGGGTAATAAAATCCCAGCTTACGACGATCTGTATCCACAGGCTCAGATTGGTGGATATGGGATGAGTTTCATGGGACTGGGTATTGCGTATAACCCCGATTTCTTCGATTCGCCGCCCGAGTGGAAAGACCTGTGGAAGCCAGAGTATAAGGGCAAGATCGGATTCCCGACCTATCCCGGTAGCGAGGGAGAAGCTTTCCTTGCCATCGCAGCAATCCTTGCTTCCGGAGATGAATATAATGAGGAGGCGGGTTTCCAGAAGCTGCAAGAATTGTTGCCTGCCCCACTTTTCTATACAAATCTTGACGAGTTGTTCATGATGATGACAAAAGGAGATATCGTTGCTGCTCCGGTAATTTCTGGTTATGCATGGACTTATCTCGATAAGGGGATGAACGTTGCCTTTTCTTGGCCAACGGAAGTCGGAACCGTCAAAATGATGGATGTGTTGACGATAGTAAAAAACAACAAGCATCCCGAGCTTGCGGATGCATGGACCCAGCTTGCCCTAAGTCCACGTACACAGAAAGCATATGCGGAACGGATATACTTTGGTCCGACCAATTCAAAAGTTGTTTTGGAAGGGGAAGTCGCAGAGCGGAATGTCTATGGCGAAAAAGTCGACAGATTGATTGATCTCGATTGGTTGCACATTATCGACAGTCGCTCGGAACGGACGCTCCGTTGGAATAAGGATGTCGTGGAATACCGGTAACTGGCAAAAGGAAGAAAAATCATGATTGAGTATTGGGCTGACAATAGTAAAAATGAGCTGAATCAAAGGACATTCCCAGTAATGCTCCCGTTCGGTTCAACTGAACAGCACGGAAATCATCTGCCTGTCGGAACTGACCATCTTCTCGCGAATGCAGTGGTAAGTAATTTGGTCGATAGATACAAAACTCAAATAGATCTATCGATTTTACCGCCCTTGCACTATGGGAAGAGTACCGAACATGCAAATTTTCCAGGTACGATCACTTTGTCAGCTCATACTCTATTGAGCACCTTGTATGATATATCCCTATCCTTAAAAAGGCAAGCTATTCCAAGCCTTGTAATATTGAATACCCATGGTGGAAATGTTGGCATTGTGGATTGTGCCCTATATGACATACGGATGGATTATGGAATTGATGCATATGCGATCCATTTGGGACGTATTTTCGAATCCCTCGGTGGAAAATGTGCTTTCCCATACAGCATGCATGCTGGCTATGTGGAAACGGCGATCATGAAGCATTGTTATCCTGAATATGAAAGGTTATACGCCATCACACCAGACAAGGGAATCGATACGGCTGGTTTCACCAAATTGACCGACATCCAATCTCTCATTTCTTGGGGCTGGGCAACCGAGGATATCAGTGCCCAAGAAGGATACATGGGGGATCCCTCCCAAAGCACTGCGGAACAGGGGAGAAAAATACTCGAAGCAGCAGTGGATGTGTTGTTCGAACAACTGAAAAAAATCTGCATGCGAACAAAAGGACGTACTCTATGATAGAAAACTACTTTGAGAAGCAACAAAAAGGAAACCTGGTTATACGCAACATCGGAACGATCGTCAGTGGTGACATCAAAAAGGGAATCATTAAAAACGCAGACACCATTGTCATACGAAACGGTCTGATCGCCGCCATTGGAAAAGAGGCCGACTTGGATTATTCGGACATTCAACTTGAAGTCGATGCAAATCGGCAAGTCGTTATACCCGGACTCATAGATGCACATCTGCATAATACGCTGGATGACTATGCGCCACAGCGTGGAGCTGTGGGATGTTATTCGGATGCGTTGTTGTATGGAACGACTACCATGATCAGCGAAGGAGAGCAAGGTCCAGGTTATCCGAGATTCTACAATGATGCTATCGGCGTCAAGGCTACAGCCATCATGGCAGCCAGGGTTTTTCAGAAATTCAGACCGGGTGGAGCCTTGAAGATGCATGGTGGAGCACTTGTTCTCGTTGACGGATTGAAGGAAGCTGATTTCAAGGAAATGAGTGAAGCTGGAGTCTGGCTCATAGCTGAGATAGGCGGTGGTGGCCTGTCGGATCCCGAGAAAGTTATTCCTATGGTCGAATGGGCACGGAAGTACGGCTTCTTTATTTCCTGCCATCTAGCTCCCCCGTCCATTCCCGGCTCTTCATGGGTGACGAGTGAAGATATACTGAAGATACAACCTGATAAGATTGCGCACTTCAATGGTGGATCTACGGGAGTATCCTACAACCATATCGAACGGTTGATAGAAGAAAGCACCGCAGGTCTCGAACTTGTCGTGAATGGAAATTTCGTGAACTTCAATCGGGTGCTTCAGGATTTGAAAAAGATCGATGGGCTCCATAGGATAAATTTCGGAAGCGATGCACCAACCGGGCAATCCGCCTTGCAGGCGGCAATCAACTTGGCGATTGTCAAAGCTTCTTGCCTCAATGGTATCCCGGCCGAAACCGCGATTGCCATGGCAACGGGAAACACTGCGGATCTGTATGGGCTCAATACGGGAAAGATTGAAGTAGGCAGGGAAGCGGATATCGCTGTCATTGATGCTCCTCCAGGGTCGGTGGGTATAGATGCCCTGAAGGCAATCGAAGCTGGCGATCCCTTCGGAGCTTCATTGGTCGTGGTCGATGGTGAAATTGCCGGATTCCGTGGAAAAGATTCTCGACCTACAGCCAGATATTGCCTGATACAGGGCAAGGAAGCGAGATTGCAAACTATTACCGAGCATCTATTCTTTCCGGCAACACCTGCAACGTATCGGTATTGATTCCAAGGTCCCGCTGGGGATACCTGTTGTCCCCAGCAAATTGTAAAAAGAGGCTGCAATGAAAACTAAACATGTTTGGGCACTTGTCATGCCTGCCTTGTTGCTGTTTGTATTGATTTTCCTGGTTCCCTTCCTCCTGCTCATCGTGAAGAGTTTCCAGACATATGTGCCAGGCACATTGATTTCCGATTCTTCGTTCACGTGGGAAAATTATACCCAACTGTTCTCCGATGGCTATTACTTCAAGATATATTACCGGACAATCAGGATCGCGGTCATTTCAACTCTTGCAGTACTCGTTCTTTCCTATCCCCTGTCTATATTCCTGAGTTCGATGAATGCCAAAGTCCGGGGTGTGTTCATGACTATATCCATCCTTCCTATGATTGGAGGTGCCATGATACAAACGATGGGATGGTTTGCGATGTTGATGCGCTATGGAACCATCAATTCCTTCCTATTGGGTTTACATATCATCAAGGATCCTATCCAGTTTTTGGGAACCGAACTTGGTGTGATAATCGGCCTGGTTCAATCTTTTCTGCCGATGATGATTTACCCTCTTGTCTCCAGCCTGTTGGCAATAGACAGGGAGATTTACGATTCCGCGAGGACTTTGGGTGCAAGGCCGCCGAAAATCTTCTTCTCCGTAACCATTCCCCTCAGCGCTCCAGGTGCAATGGCGGGTGCGATTCTTGTGTTTATGGCTTGCCTCACGAGCTTTGTCACTCCATCCTCGTTGGGACAAGGCAAAATTCAAGTATTTGGCACCTATGCGTATCAACAGGCGATACAGGTCATGAATTGGCCATTCTCCTCTTCCTATGCGATATTCTTTATTCTTTCGATGGGTATTGTCGTCTTGGCGCTCAACCTCTTGGCAAGGGGCTTAAGGAGGAAGCGATGTGGAAGCATGTGAATAGGGTTTTGTCCTGGTTGATTCTTTTGTTCATGTTGGCCCCGATTATCATCATTTTCCTGAACTCGTTCAATTCAAGCAGATTCTTCAGCTTTCCCCCCGATGGATTCACACTCGAATGGTATAGGCGTTTCCTGGAAAACAATGAATACCGGAAAGCCATCGGTATCAGTACGGAGTTGGCATTCTCGGCTGTGATCCTTGCTCTCAGTGTTGGAATTCCCTCCGCATATGCCCTGTTCAAATGGGATTCGTCGAAACGATCGATCTTGCAGGCGGTCTTTTTGTCACCCCTCATGCTGCCTGGTATTGTCTGGGCGATCGGATTGATCCAATACTATTCCATGATGGGATTGTTGGGTTCTTTTATTGGATTGGTATGTGCCCATGCGATAATCATCATTCCGTATGTGATCAGACTTGTCACTGCCAGTTTATGCTATTTGGATGAGGATACGGAACATGCTGCCAGAACACTTGGGGCAACTCCTGTAAAGACATTCTTTTCAGTGACTTTGCCGGCAATCAAACCTGGGATCATCATCAGCGGTATCTTCGGATTTATGATTTCCTTCACCGATGTCGTTATCGCAACCTTCATAGCTGGTTCGAAATATATCACGTACCCTGTACGCATGTATGTGGAACTCAGGACTGAAGGCTTGGATCCACTTGCTGTCGCGGTAAGCGCGGCAATCATGTTTGTAATCATAATAATCGCCCTGTTGGCTGAAAAATCCCTTAGTTGGTCAAAATATTTGTAGGAGGCCGTAACCGATGAGAAGAAGTTTTTCCCAGTTGTCACATGACTATGAGCACCTTGACTATCTCCCCGAATTCAAAACTGTCGAAGGCAAACCCGCGCTTACGGGGATTGATGGTTCCGATATTGGTGAATACGTCATAATGACCGTTAGGGATCCTTTGTGCGGGTATCAGGAAGATTCGGCTTTGGCGGTTGCCCGTCACTTCGATAGTTTTCAGGAAGTCGCGAGGACGGGAATGTTCATAACCTATACCGGCTTCTATAAGGGAGCGCACATAAGCGTGGTTAGCGGAGGTAGTGGGGCTCCGGAAGCAGAGCTGGTTCTCAATGAATTCATGATGCATAGCGCCGCAACCACCTATATACGTCTTGGTGGAAGTGGTGGGTGGCATGAATCTGTCCACCCTGGTGATATCGTCATATCATCGGCCGCAGTACGGGATGAAGGTATGACCGCTTCATATGTTGTACCCCAATACCCGGCGGTCGCGAGCCATGAGGTGGTACTCGCTCTGAATTCGGCTGCCACCAAACACAATGTCGCAGTCCATGTTGGAATAACCCGTTCGGGGGATAGTGAGTATTGTGGATGGGGCAAGCCTTCTGTCGGTGGCTACATGCAGAGGAATCAATTGGATATCATTGACTATTATAACCGGGCAGGAATTCTGAATACCGACCGCGAGACATCTGCGATCCTCACTTTGACCAGTCTGTTCGGTTTCCGTGGTGGTTCCATCTGTTCAGTCGGTGACAATGTATTCAATAAGGAGCCGTTTGCAGCGGGAGGAGGCCATGGAGCGGCCTTGGAAATTTGCTTGGACGGAATAGCCTTGCTCCATAGGATGGACTGTGAGAAACAATCCAGGCACCAACGATATTGGACATATCAGGATGAGGAATAATACGATGGCGGCAACACCCTTTCTTTCCGTGCAACATGTCGAGAAATCTTTTGACAATACACCTGTGCTTTTGGATATGAATATCGATGTGGAAAAAGGTGAATTTGTAGTATTGCTGGGACCAAGTGGTTGTGGAAAGACAACTTTGTTGAGGATTCTCGCCGGCCTTATCGAAGCCGAGGAAGGAAGGATCATGCTTGAGGGCAATGACCTCTCGCGCACTCCCACGCACAACCGTGAGATCGGATTCGTGTTCCAACGGTATGCCCTGTTCCCTCACATGACCGTACGGGAAAATATCTCGTATGGATTGAAGATCAGGAAAAGGGATAAGCAATTCATACGGGAAAAATTGGCTACTATTGTGGACCTTTTGGAGCTTGGTGGATTGGAAGAGCGCAAGATATCGGAGATTTCTGGAGGGCAACAACAACGGGTCGCATTGGCTCGTGCGCTTGTCATAGAACCGAAGCTCCTCCTATTGGATGAGCCTTTGTCGAATCTCGACGCCAAACTTCGCGCCAGTGTCCGGGTCAATATTGTTGAGATTCAAAAGAAGCTGGGAATCACTACCATCATGGTCACACATGACCAAATTGAAGCAATGACTATGGGCGACCGCATCATATTGATGAATGAGGGTAAGATCCAGCAGAGTGGACCGCCGAAAGAACTCTATGCCAATCCCAAGGATCGGTTTGTTTCCGAGTTCATCGGTTCGCCCAAGATAAATACATTGCCTACAACATTTGATGGAACATCATTTTATCTGGGGAATTCGGAAAACTCCATAACGATCTCCCTCACGGATATGTGCAATTGGTTGATGACAACACCTCCTAAGAATCTTCCGGCTAACAATTACCTGCTAGGGATTCGACCGGAGTCGATGCGCATAGCTTCTGATGGCATGTTTTTGGCGACAATTGCTTTTCTAGAGGATTGTGGCGCCGATACGCATCTCCACCTGAAGGCATACCGTTCCAGGATCATCATGCGAATAAATTCGTGTGATTGCAAACAAGCTGTCAATGATACTGTCCCGTTCACGTTCCTTGACAAGTCTCTCTATCTTTTCGACTTGGAGGGAAATAGGCTCGCATGAAGAAACTACTCGTTATCGGAGACACTGACATTGATATTTTTCTCACAATTCCCAAGATTCCAACTTGGGATGAGGGTATCTTGGCGACAGGTTCTGCTTTTTTACCCGGAGGAAAAGGGGCCAATACTGCTGTCCAACTTTTCTCCCTCGGATCTCCTGCAAGCCTGCTTTCTTGTATTGGTGACGATTCCTTTGGGAAGAAGTCCCTCGAGTGGATACAGAAACTCCATATGGATAATCGGTACATATGTGTCGAGCCCGGTGTACCGACAACCTTTTGTGTGATGTTGCTTGATCCAAGTGGCGAGAAAGCATTGATTGTGGCTCCTTCAATCCATATCTATCCACCGCTGGAGGTTATTGATACCTATAAGGGAGTCCTTTCCGAATTCGATCATGTACATGTGATTGGACTTCAACCACACGAGGTCCTTTCAATTGCCATGCAGGCAAAAGGTCGAGGACTTCAGCTTTCGGTCGACCTCGATTCAGCCTCCCAAGGTTTGGAGGCCTCAAGAGCATTGATTGGGGCTTCGGATATCCTGTTCATGAATAGACAGGGAGCGTACAATCTTTTTCCCGACAAGTCGATCAGGGAATCGTTGGTCGATTTGTACGCCATGGGCCCGTCTCAAGTCGTTTGCACGTTGGGTGCCGAGGGAATCATACTGTATAACGGCACGGTCTTTGTCGAGTCGCCAGGCTTTCACATCCATCCGATCGATACCACCGGTAGTGGAGATGCTTGTATAGCTGCGTACCTTCATGGTTGGTTGAATGAAGGGATGGAAGACGAGCGGCTTCTGGCATATGCGAATGCAGCTGGAGCCCTGGTTGCGATGTACAAGGGGGGACAAGGGATATTGCTTGACAACCAAGTGATGGAACAATTTATCCAAGCTCAACATAAGGACACCATAATGGATACAGCCAATATATATTTTGAAGGGACCAGTGGCCAAAAGATTAATTTTTATGAACCGTATGATGCATATGGCTATTTTTGCAATTTGTCGGACCATCCTATCGTATTCGATGGTTTGACTTGGCCTTCTGTCGAACATTGCTACCAAGCACAAAAGCATGCGGATTTAGCCTATCGTGAACGTATCAGGCATGCGGCGACTTGTAGGGAGGCTATTGCTCTCGGACGAAATGAAGCCAGCGGAAGTTATAGAAAGGACGAATGGATGGATATACGGCTGGATGTGATGAGACAGGTTGTTTTAGCCAAGTTCTCCCAACATATTGACTTGAAGGAGAAGCTTCTGGCTACAGGTGATGCGTATCTATCCGAACACACGGACAACGATTTCTTTTGGGGGGATGGGTTGAACGGAACAGGTAAAAACTGGCTTGGTCGAATCATCATGGAGGTTCGTGAGCAGTTGCGTTAGCATATAGTAACCTTTAACGATTTTGCATACAAAACCCAAGGTTCGTACCAGGTACCATTTTTCGATTTTGTATACAAAAACCAAAGTTCGTACCAGGTACCATCGGAAATCACTCTAAACGCTTTACCGAGTCTCGAATCACCAATTCGGGTCTAATAGAAAGAGCTACTCCGTAGGTTTCTTCCTGGTTCACCATTGCATCAACCATAAGTTGACAAGCCTTTTGCCCCAGATTGTATGAGGGCATGTGGACAGTGGTGAGAGCGGGAGAAATCATGGATGACAACGGAATGTCATCCAATCCAATCACGGAAATATCTTCAGGGACGCGGATATTCATTTTCTTTAGTTCATTTATGATCCCGCAGGCGATAAGATCGTTTACTGCAAGAATTGCAGTGTATTTTTTCTTTCGTTCCAGCAGAATTTTAACCAAATCTTGTCCTACCTCGAATTCGTACAACCCGTCTTCGAACTCATATTCATACGGTGCAATGATAATATCCTCGTCGGTGAATTCATGATTATGTTCTGCCATTGCCAACCTACAGCCTTTTATAGTGCTGCTACGTGATTGTTTGCTCAAAGGAGTGGTAATTATTGCAATATTCTCGTGTCCCATCGAAATCAGATGTTTCATCGCCGTACGGCCTGATTCTATCATGTCTGTCTTTGCCACGATGAATGTGTTAAGGTCCTTGAAATTTGATTCAAACACACACACTTTGCCACCGTTTGAAATATATTGGGTCAGTGTGTTCGGTGAATCATCAACAGAGGCAATCATGAGTCCCATTATCCTTTTTTGTAAAAGTTGCTTGATGATGTTGCGTTCAAAAAGCACATTTCGCTGTGAACTGAAGGTGGATATTGTATATCCGAGCAGGGCTGCCTTTTGCGATATGCCATGGATCAGTTGGATGTAGAATGGATTCTGATACGATGGGATGACAATGCCGATAGTCGGATTGAATTTCGTTTTCAACATTTTTCCTAGAAGGTTTGGAGTATATCCGACCGTCTCGACAGCAAGCTGGATCTTTTTTCTGGTTGCCATACTCACTGGATAGTTACCCCCACTTAAAGCTCTGGATACGGTCGCGACAGAGGTTCCCGCAACTCGCGCTACGTCTACAATCGTTGATTTTTCTCTCTTCCCGTTTGATTCATTCTTTTCCACTATCTCACTCTCCATATATCGTATGATAATATTGTAGAACAACATGTTGGGTATATCAATTCATTATAGAAAATAATAGAAAAAATATAAGAAAATAATAGAAAATTACTATATGTCTTGTCCTAATTATATTAATTCTTTCTAGTGACTGGAAAATTCAATAGAATGGAAAGTTTATATTATTACATATAAACAAAGAATTAAATGGGATTTATCTGATAATGTTAAATAATCATAAGAAATAAAACTTGACAGTAAACGTTTGCAGTGATAATCCTAATACAGGGTGTGTTGAAACCAGCATGCCTGTATCGCATCAATCTGATCCGCGTATCGTGGAAAAGAAAAAGGGAGGTTTTTATGAAAAAACTGATGGCGATTTTTCTAATTATGTTGGTGGCGACAAGTATTTTCGCCGCAGCTCAGGCAGAGGAAGCTTCTTCAGTCGGCAAGGTTGTCGAATTGAAGTGGTACCAACCTGAACCGGACGGGCATCCATGGACTGACGTTGGGTACATGATTGCCGAGGAGATTGAAAAAAATTCAAATGGAACTTTGAAAGTTACAATGTATCCGAGTGGCGTTTTAGGCACACAGGCTGAAGCCATCGATATGTTGCGCACAGGTTCGTTGGCTCTCTTGACTTCAGGTCCCAGTATCCTCGCCTCGTTCTATGACCCCGTGCAGGTAATGTCCCTTCCATACGCTTTCGATAACGCGGCTCAAGGGTATGCCTTTTTTGAATCACCGGCCGGCCAGAAGATATTCACTGATATCCAAGCCAAAAGTGGTGTACGCACCCTTGATGTCTGGTATTTCGGGGACCGGAATCTGACTATCAATAAAGTCAATGTGAGAACACCTGCGGACCTGGCAGGGAAAGCTGTCCGTTGTATGGATACACCGGTTGCAAAAACTGTTGTCGGTTCACTCGGCGCCAGTCCCGTACCCATTAACTTCAGTGAGTTGTACATGGCTCTTCAGACAGGTGTTGTCGTTGGGCAGGAAAATCCTGTACCGACGATTATTGCTCAAAAATTCTACGAAGTTCAGGATACTTTGGTGTTGACTAGGCACTCTGTCCATTTGGGTACTGTCCATGCTTCAGAAGTGATATGGAAGAGTCTTACAGACGATCAGCGTAATGTGATTACAACAGTACTGGCAAAGTATCGTCCAGTCATAGAGGAGAGAATCAACAAAAACACCAAGGAAGGACTCGACTTCCTTCGGAGCAAAGGCATGACGATTCTTGAACCTGATTTGGCTCCTTTTAGAGCGAACGCAAAAAAAATCATAGCTTCCACCTTTGGCAATGATAAAGAGTGGATGTCAGTGATTAATGGTCTTGAGGCTTTCAAAGCTTCTTACAAGTAGGCAACAAAGTTCCGACAAGTGGCCGTTGTATCAAATGCTCGGCCACTTGTTCAGGATATAACCACAAGATAATCAAGGAGTCTTTTGTGAAGAAGCTATTGGCGATTCTCAACTCATTCGAAGATTATGTAGCCCCTGCGTTTTTCGCTATCATGTGTGTTGCCGTAGCTGCCCAGATATTCTTCAGGATTGTGTTGAAAAGACCGCTTCTTTATACCGAGGAAATCGCCAGATTCTCGTATGTCTGGTGTGTATATATTTGTATAGCAATGGGAGAGAAGTACCAAGATCATTTCGCAGTCGATGTCTTTGTAAAATTTCTTAAAGGGAAACCCAATTTGCTGCTACACGTAATAGAAAAGAGTCTTGGTAGTTACATGTTCGCTGTCATGTTCTTCTGGTCAGTTAAATTCTTCTCGTTTCAAAAGATTTTGCAATCACCCGCCTTCGGAGTCTCCATGAGTGTCGTCGCCGCCTCAATGTGCGTTGGTTTTTTTCTGGCTTTCATCCGACGAGGGGTCCATCTTGTTGTGGCTGTCAAGCTTCTCTTTAAGAAGACTGAGTCCATGCAACCTGTCGACACGGTAAAGGAGTGAGCGTATATGGAACCTGTGACTCTGTTTTTCCTGGCATTCGTTGTTCTTTTGGTAATACGCACCCCCCTGTACCTATGTCTACTCGGATCATCCTTGGTGTATTTCAATTTCAACACTGACCTTTCACTAATGACTGGTATGAGCAAAATGATGAACGCGCCCAACTCTTTCACTTTGTTGGCTGTACCTTTTTTCATCCTTGCTGCCCAGATTATGAACAACGGGGGCGTGACTGATAGGATTTTTGGATTTTCGAAACAACTTTTCGGTCATTTTAGGGGAGGTTTGGCCTATGTAAACGTCTTTTCCAGCCTCATCTTCAGTGGTATTAGTGGATCGGCCCTTGCAGATGTCGGAGGATTGGGAGTCATCGAGATGAAGGCCATGCGTGATGAGAATTACGATGACGACATCATCCTTGGTGTAACTGGAGCCAGCAGTACTGTCGGTCCGATCATACCCCCGAGTATTCCCTTCGTCATTTACGCCTCAATGGCGGGAGTTTCTGTCGGAGGTATGTTCTTGGCGGGCATCGGCCCTGGGATTCTATTAAGTATTGTCCTATGCATTTACATCTATTTCATCGTGAAAAAGCGAGATTATCCCAAGCATAAGAGAGCGACACTCAAAGAGATATTCACCTCATTCTGGGGAGCCTTGCCTGCTTTGTTGTTTCCTGTGATTATGCTCGGCGGGATATGGGGAGGAATGTTCACCCCGACTGAAGCGGCACTTATCGCAATCACATATGGGCTCATCGTATCCTGCCTGGTGTACCGAGATATGAAAATATCGAGCTTGCCGAAGTTACTACTCATCTCGGTACGGCAAGTCGGTCCATCCATTGCGGTCGTTGTTACAGCGTCCTTGTTCGCATGGATTTTAACCTATGAGAAAGTAGACAAGGTTATTGTGCAGTTCATCCTCTCATTCACCTCGAACAGGATCATCATTCTCATGATAATCAATATTTTCCTTCTCTTCCTCGGTATGTTCGTCGAAGTCGTAGCGGCGATCATGATAACTTTGCCGATTCTCACCCCACTTATGTTGATTGCGGGTATCCATCCTATCCACATGGGAATCATCCTTACCTTGAATATGATGATAGGATTGTTGACTCCTCCCGTAGGATTCTCACTCTATATGCTCTCATCGACATCTGGTCACCCCTTGAATAAAGTGGTCAAGATGGTGATGCCCTGGTGGATACCATTGTTTGTCTCATTGTTGCTTGTCACTTACGTTGAGCCTGTCACCATGTGGCTCCCGAGATTGTTGGGATTCGCTTGAGATTTTAAAATATAAACATACTTGTAGGTAGAGTACAAAAGGAGAGAATATGAAAATGAAAGTTGGTGTGGTTGGTGCCGGTTTATACGGCAGTGTCTTGATCAATGCCTATTATGGTGCCCATAAACGATCAGAAATCGATTTCGTCGCAGTCGCCGATGTGAGACAGGAAGCCTTGGATAAAGTCGCGAAAACTTACGGAATACGGGGCTATTTGGACTATAACGAGATGTTCGATAAAGAACAGCTCGATGCGGTCGCAATCGTAACCCCAGATTTTTTACACGAGGCTTGTGTTCTTGATGCTGCGAATAAAGGAATACATATTCTCGTGCAGAAACCACTTTCAACCGACATTGAAGCCGCCAAGAGGATGATTGCTTGTGCAAGAGCCAACAATGTGATGCTTTACGTAGATTTTCACAAGCGTTTCGATCCGGGACACATACAGTTGAGAAGGGCGATAAAAGAAGGGAAACTGGGACAAGTCGAATATGGATATGTTTGTATGGAAGACAAGATTCTTGTACCAACCGAATGGTTCAAGACCTGGGCTCATAATAGTTCTCCCGCTTGGTTCCTTGGTATCCATTTTTTCGACCTCATCTACTGGTTGCTCGGAGAAAAACCCCACAAGGTCTACGCAACCGGACATAAGAAGAAACTGATCTCCTTGGGGATTGACAGCTACGATTCCATCCAAGCAAAATTCGAGTTCCCCAGCGGAGCGACTATTTCTGTGGACTCTTCATGGATAATCCCCAACAGTTTCTGCTCAGTCGTCAACCAACAGATTCGAATTGTAGGAACCGACGGCATGCAAGAGGTCGATAGTCAGGATAGAGGAGTTGTGGCCGCTTATGAGAGCAGTGGTTCAAGCCTGGTGATTAATCCCTATGGACAACTGCAGGTGGACGATCCCGTAGCTGGTTCGATACCAGTTGGATACACAGTTGAATCGATGCTCTACTTCCTCCGGCTAGTAAACAAAATGATAACTGACGGTATTGGTTTGAAGGATCTAAAAGCTGAATATCCAACCGGAGACGAAGCATTGGTGTCTACAATAATGTGCCAGAAGGCCCACGAAAGTGTGGAAAATGGAAAGATTATGGAGCTTTCCTACTGATTGTCAAATTGATAATGGGATGCTCCAACAACTGTAGGAGGGGGGTATCGTCCCCTCCGATTGTAATTCGTGTGGTAAAGGGATGAGTCATGGGAGAGAGTCTGTACGAAGCGATAGGACAAGTGAAACTGCCTCGGATGGTAAGAGTTCGTCAGCATTTCGAGGATAATCGGATTGAAGATCCGGTTCCAGTTGTAGAAGAGCAGATGGGGCAGTCGAGAATCTTGGAAACAATTAGGCCAGGGATGCGAATCGCTATTACCGCCAGTAGTCGTCCTATACACAATCTCGATATTATTCTCAGAACGATTGTCCGTCTTTTGCAACGGCAGGGTGCCGAACCCTTCGTAATACCAGCCATGGGAAGCCATGGTGGTGGGACTGCGGAGGGACAGAAGCACATTCTAAATTCCTATGGTATAACCGAGGAGCGTGTCGGTTGTCCAATTCTCTCCTCAATGGAGACTGTATCTGTCGGAAATTCACCTGAAGGGCACTCTGTTCATATCGATGCATTGGCGAACGCCGCACAAGGTATTATAGTTGTCGGTAAGATCAGGCCACATTCAGGGTTTTCAGGTCCATACGAGAGCGGACTTATGAAAATGATGACCATCGGGTTGGGGAAACAGCATGGCGCAGCTGTCTGCCACAACGCGGGGGCTAAATATCTCGCCAAATATATCCCCATGTTCGCGAATGTCATTTTGGAGAATTGTAATATCCTTTTTGGTGTTGGTATCATTGAAAATGCCTATCACAAAACGTATTTAATTGAATGCATCCCAGCTAATGACATACCCTCTCGTGAGCCTGTTCTATTACAGAAGGCTTACACTTTATTGCCTAGACTTATGTTCAAAGATGTTGCTGTTTTGGTTCTTGATGAGATAGGCAAGAATATCAGCGGTGACGGGATGGATCCCTATATAACGACACGTTTCGGCACTCCTTATGTAACCGCCGAGGAGAGTATCCAAAAGGTGGCCATTCTTGATATATCGGCTGAGAGCCATGGAGGTATGCTCGGTGCCGGTTGGGCTGATGTCTGTACCAGGCGAATGTTCGACAAGTGTGCTCTGGAAGAGAGTTATGTGAATGCGATCACTGCGACGATTTTCGACGGAGTGCGCATCCCAATGATTCTCAAAAACGACTATTACGCCATAGCCGCCTGCATTCGTGGTAGTGTGGATGTTGATAGGGAAAATATTCGCCTGGTTCGGATGCACAACACGCTCGAAGCCTACGATATCGAAATATCGGAAAGCATGCTCGACGATGCATGCAGGAATCCCGACATAGAGATTCTTGGGGGCCCTAAGGAATTGGAGTTCGATGAGAACGGGAATTTGTGATAATAAAAATTTTAATATAAAGATAGGTTTAACATGGAAGTTTTTACGAAAGAGAATGAAGTTGAAATGGGAAAATATGCTGCTACTGTTGGAGCAGAAGCTATCAGGGCTGCGATTTTGAAGAATGGTGAGGCCCGGATTATCCTTGCTACCGGAGCCTCTCAATTCGAGATGCTCCGTCATCTGGTGATGATGGATGTTGCATGGGAAAAAGTTTCAATGTACCATCTGGATGAATATTGTAATCTCCCGATAACACATGTCGCCAGTTTTCGGAAATATCTGAAGGAGCGATTCGTCGATATAGTCCATCCCAAAGAGGTTCACTATGTCGATGGAGAGAATGATATCGAGAAGCACATCGAGCAACTTACCCGCTCAATGAGAACCAAACCAATCGATGTCGCATTCATTGGAATTGGTGAAAACAGCCATATTGCCTTCAATGATCCCCCGGCCGATTTTCTTATCGATGATGCTTATATCGTGGTGGATTTGGATGAAGATTGCAAACAGCAACAAGTTTCGGAAGGATGGTTCCACTCGTTGGCAGAGGTTCCTGAGAAAGCCATTTCGATGACAGTCCATCAGATTCTTCAGGCAAATAAGATTATCTGTTCTGTTCCTGGCATCCGCAAGGCGAAAGCGATAAAAAATACATTGGAGAGTTCTGAAATAACCCCGATGGTTCCGGCAACAATCCTACGCAGTCATCCTGACTGTGTCATCGTGTTGGATAGGGATGCCGCTTCGTTGCTTGCATAATACTGTTACCCGTCTGGAGGTTGGATATGAAACGAACCGCGATAGTTGGTGGAAAACTGGTGACTCCTTTCAGAACTATTTCTGACATTGGTCTGGTCATGGAAGGTGGGAAGATTGTTTCATTCTTCAAAGGCGAAGAGATTCCCGGCAATTGCCAAATATTGGATGCCAAGGGTAATTATGTTAGTCCCGGTTTCATCGATATGCATGTGCATGGAGGCGGTGGTCACGATTTCATGGACGGTACCGAGACAGCAATAATTGAAGCAGCGAAAACCCATATGAGGCATGGTACTACTTCAATTGTCCCGACAACGTTGACTTCGACCGATGAAGATCTTTTTAATTTCCTTGATGTTTACCGCCATGCCAAGGAAATGTTGACTGATGGGCCAAACCTTTTGGGAGTCCATTTGGAAGGCCCTTACTTCGCATCGTCCCAACGAGGAGCTCAGGACCCGAGATATTTACGTGTCCCTACAAAGAAGCATTATTTGGAAATCCTCAATCATTCCGACGATATCGTTAGGATGTCGGTTGCTCCCGAATTGGATGAGGAGTATGCACTTGTGGCAGAACTAAAAAGTCGTCATATTTTGGCGGCTGTAGGACACTCCGACGCGGTGTACCAACAGGTTGCTGAAGCATTCGAGCGAGGATATACCCATATCACCCACCTCTATTCGGGAATGTCCACTCTCCACCGTAAGAGCGCATTCAGATATCTTGGTGTAGTGGAGAGTGCCTATCTGATTGACGATATGACTGTGGAAATCATAGCAGATGGGAAACATTTACCGATTGAATTGCTCAAGTTGATTCTGAAATGTAAACCCATGAATAAAATTTCATTGATCACCGATTCGTCACGGGGAGCAGGGATGGCGGACGGCCAACACGTGTTGTTGGGCAGTCTCAAAAACGGGCAGGATTCAGTTATCGAAGATGGTGTTGCATTCACCCCAGACCACTTGTCTTTTGCCAGCAGCGTTTGTACCTCCGATAGATGCGTCCGCACAATGTACAAATTGGTCGGGGTGCGTATCGAGGAGGCTGTCAGTATGATGACGATTAATCCAGCCAGGGTTTTGGGTATTGACGCTACAAAAGGATCTCTCGATTTAAGCAAAGACGCTGATATCTGCATCTTCAATGATAACATTGAACTATCACACGTAATTATCAACGGAGAGATTCGCTGGGTTGCAAGCTGAAAAATGTGCATTCTGGTTCATTTCGACATACATAGAATCCCTATCGTGATAAATTTCTCAAGTTGTTATCGAGGTTCCATTCGCTATATTTGCTGCCCCCTGGGATTCGCTTCATGCGATCGTTGTTCTTTTGTGTCATCAACGACAAGCCTCGCAAGATATCCGACAAATCTTCGATGGCTAGAATTTCCTCGCCCGGGCTCTTGAAAAACTCATATACCGATTTTTGCAATCGGGTGATCGGTTGAATCAGATATCCCCTGGAAATGGCATCCCCTCCGTTGCGATTGGGAATACCCTTCACCAAGTGGAAGATAGCCGCAATTTTCTCCGAATTTTCTTTCAATGGTTCCATTTCATGTTTGATCCAGCTGTAGATGGCCACTCGTGACACGCCAAATATTTCAGACCATTCTGTTTTGTTGAAAGCAAGGAATTCGCGTAGTGCATCGAATTTTTCGTTGACTCCGACCACAGCTGGCATCTCTTCGGATTCCGCTGAAATGGAGTTCTCGATCTGGTTGGTTGCATTGTGTTCACGGATAATTTTTCGAGCCATTTGGTATTCCTCCCATAATGTGGATATACATGGAGGTGCGGACAAAAATGAAAGGTTCCTTCGGTCACCTTACGTTCCCTGCACTCGCTTCGTTTGGCAATCAAAAAGAGAACCAAGCACCTACGAAGACAGAATCGTCTTGATATACTCAGGATCGACAGAAGCGATTTTCAGCAACGCAAGGGCAGGGCCGTCAGGAGTTCTTCTCCCTTGCTCCCAATTTCTCAAAGTCCCGACACTCACCCCAATCATCCTTGCGAATTCAATTTGGGTTGTCTTAGCATTTTTCGAATCGCCTTGAGATCGGGCGCGGAGAAAACGAATTTCCTAGCAGGCTCTTTTTCCTTACGAAGAACGGCCCCACCTTCCTTGACACTCTCCAACAGCAAATCAAAATCCTTCTCGTTCATATAAACTCCTTCTTGACCAATGCAGAAAGCCTCTGGAGCTGTGTTTTTGTCAGATCCTCCCTGGCATTTTTTGCATAGGTATAGAGCATCAAGCAAATCCCATCGGCATGCATTCCAAAGTTGGTGCCTAAAGTTGGTGCCAGGCACTGGGAATGAAGTTGGAATAATAACCATTACGGTTGATTATAATCGATTAAGGATATATTCCTCAAACCACGCAGGTGTGGTATCTGTAAGCAAGGATACTTCACCTCTTTGAATTTCTGCGAAATTCTGGAACATTTTTCCATCCTCAATCCCGGAATTATCAAAGAGATATGCCTTATCAGCCAGTCTAACAGCCGAAAGCAAGTTATCCATAGTGCGGTAATACCGTGAACAGATTTTTTCATCCGGAACGGAGTGTCCACCCTGATCGACGCGGTTTTGTATTCTGTCAATATTTATCAATGGTTGTTCGGTAGAAATGAAATACAAGTAGACTTTGTATCCCTGCGATTTTGCGTCTTTCATAAATTCCAATTTTGACACATGGGAAAAAACGGTTTCACAGGAAAAGGAGGAATTGGACTGTAGCATCGCATGCCGCAGGTAATCTGCCAATGCCGCACAAACATAGGTTATCCGTTGCTCCGATTTATTCCAAGACAGGCTATTATCTTTGACAGACAATCCCTCGGATACCTCATCGATATCCAGATGCAGCGAAAAAGTAGAATTTTTGAAATACTCGATTATCACTTCTTTTTCCAAGACTATCGGCCAGTTTGAAACACTGAAACCCGTTGTAATCAACTCATTATAAATGACATCGGCGTTAATGTAAAAATAGGGTTGAAAATAGTGTTGGGTAGTAAGGTATGTGTATAATGAAGTTTTTCCAGACCCGTTGGGTCCTGCAAAAATTCGAAGTCTTTTATTCATTATTACGAAAGCTTGATCTTTTTCTGGATGACTGACATTCTCGGGCCGACTTTTCCTATGATGGTCTTCTTTCCATGTTCTTCACGGACAATCGTGGTTCCTTCAACATATGTAAGCGGTAAGGAAGCTGCTCGTGCGGCATTGATTGCGCGGCTACCAGCCTGCGAAAACAACTCCTGTCGTTCCTTTTTAGTCGCATTGTGTTCACGAATAATTTTTCGAGCCAATTGGTATTCCTCCTACAATGTAAATATACCATTTTTTCAACGCTTAGCAAACTGCCGAGTTACTGATCCCACATCGATGCCATAGGACGATATAAAAACCAAGGTTCTTCCCCCTCCCACCTGATGGCGGGTGGTTGCTTGAAGAGTGTGCAAGGAAGACGACGCCACACAATTGGGTGCCAGGTAATCCTGGGTGCCAGGCTTCCTACTTGGCTCCCTTTTCGCCTTATTCAGGGAATTCTTATATCTTTAGGCATGAACCAAGTTCATTTCCCCATTTTGTATACAAAACCTAACTTTGGTACCAGGTACTTTCGAAGAACTTCACAACCTCCGGATCGAAATGCGTCCCGGCACAGTCTCGTATCTCCTGTATGGCGGCGGCAATCTCCATGGGGCGCTTGTATGAGCGTTCGCTGGTCATGGCGTCGAACGCATCGGCGACGTGGATAATGCGTGCCTGGATGGAAATCGCCTCACCGGCGAGCCCGCGGGGATAGCCCAGGCCATCCCAACGTTCGTGGTGCTCTAGGATGATCGTGGAAATATCGATGAACTCGCTGGCGGTGGCGAGTATGCGGTATCCGGTCTCCGGATGGCGCCGCATCTCCTCCCACTCCTGGGAAGTGAGGGCACTGGTCTTGTTGAGGATATGCTCGGGAATACCGATCTTGCCGATATCGTGCATGAGGCCGGCGACGCGGATGCGGTTCACTTCCGCCGACGGGAAGCCCATCTTGATCGCTATGGCCTCGCTGAGCTCGCTGACGCGCTTGGAGTGCTGCGATTCCCTGTCGCTCTTGGCGAACAGGGAGTTGATCACCAGTCCGATGGTCTTGTTCTTCGCGCTGGAACTCTCGTAGAGCTTGTGGCGGTACATCATGTCCTCGGCGCGCTGGAACACGGAAGCGAAGTCGTCTTCCATGGATTCCCGGGTCTGGTAGCCGAAGGAGATGGTCAACTGGAACGAATCGACGCGGACATTCTTGATGAGCGACTCGATCTCCCGCATGATGCGTTCGCTCTCGGTACCGTTGGTGTGGGGCAACAGGAGTACGAACTCGTCGCCTCCGTAGCGGGCAACGATATCGCCATCGCGCGCAACGGAAGTGAGTAGTTCGGCCGTCCGCCGCAAGAACTTGTCGCCGGCCTCATGGCCGAAGGAGTCGTTGACGAGCTTCAGGCCGTTGGTATCGGCGATAATGATCGACACCGGCAGATGCTCCGGCCCATCGAGGCGTTCCAGGGCCCGCTCGAGATACCCGCGGTTGTACACATCGGTGAGATAGTCGTGGTTACGCTGGTAGAGGAGCCGCTCGGAAACCTTCTTGCTTTCGGTGATGTCGCGGCAGACGACGACCGAACCGACAATAGCCTGGTGTTGGTCGCGAATCGGCGAGAAGCTGTAGCTGCCGATCCAGGATTCGCCGGTATCCTTGCGCCGCAGGGTATATTCGGCATGGGTGACGCTTTCTCCGGCGAGGGCACGCGGGACCGCCCACCGCTCGAGTGGGGCCAAGGTGCCGTCAGGAAGGTATATGTCGAAGATAGCGGGATATTCGGCCAGGGTCTTCTTGCACTCAGCCTCGTCGGCGAAGCGGTGGTAGGTGATAAACGCCTGGTTGAACAGGACGAAGTTGGCATCGGTATCGGAGACGAACACGGCATCGGTCATGCTGTCTATGGCGGCATGGAGGGTCGCATTGCTCGCGACCAGAGATTCGCGCGTCTTCTGCTGGTCTTCCAGCGCTCCGAGGACTATCCGGCGGGCCTCATCGGCTTCCAGCAACAGGCGGCGGTGTTCGTTCTCGGCAGCCTTGCGCTCGGTCACATCGAAAAAGACAGTCAGGATCTCGTCGCCGAAATTGGTCCCGGTTATCTCCATCGACTTGACATCGCCGTTCTTGCAGGTGATTTGGTAATCGTTGTACTTGGTCCTACCGGTTGTAGGGAACGTCATCCCCTCCTGCTGAATCATGCGGCGGTACTCGGCATCGGGGAAGGCGAGTTCATACCAACGCCCGACCGTCCGTACCTCCCGGAGGGTATAGCCGAACACCGCTTCCCACCGGTGGTTCACCGCGACCAGCTCCCCGGAAGCGTTGACAATCCCCATGGGCAGCGGTGCGAACTCGAACAGTTGGGTGAACCGCCGTTCGCTCTCCGCCGACGCACTCTCGGCCCGTTTGCGCCGTCCAATCTCCCGCTGCAACACCAATATCCAGAAGACCAGGGCCACGAGGACCAGGGCGACCACAACCGCCGCCTGCCAAACGCGCGTGTAGTCGACACCGTATTCGTAGCGGACGGGAAGCCACCGCCGGTAGATAGCATCGCGTTCGTCCTGCCCGATCGTGGCGAGCGCCTTGTCGAGGATCCCGGCCAGGATCTCCCAATCCTTGCGCACGGCCATCGATTGGGCATTCACATACGGTGTGGTGCCGGCGATCTTCAGGGTTGTGGACAACTGCAGTTTGGTAAGGTAGTGCCCGACCACGAGCATGTTCTCGATATAGGCGAACACTTCGCCCTGCTGCAACCGCTGCAGCCCCTCCTGTACATCTTGTACCGGCACGAGATCGATGTCGGGGTAGTCGTTGGGAATCCAGTCGAATACCGCGTAGTTCTCCACCACCGCGACGCGCTTGCCGTCCAGCTCGCTCATATCACGAATGTAGGCGACATCAGTCTGGGTCACCATGACGATGGGAATCTCCATGTATGGCTTGGTGAAGGCCCAGAAGAATTCCCGTTCGGGTGTCGCGGCCACCGACGGCGTCAGATCGATTTCCCACGCCTTCAGCTTCTGGAACGCTTCCTGCCAGTTCAAGCCCGTCACCGGAACAAACTGTACCCCGAGGCGTTGCTCCAACAGCTGTAGGTAATCCAGTGTCATTCCCGAGGGTTCGCCGTGCTCGTCGGTGAATTCTATCGGAGGCCACCCCGGATCCTGTGCAACGGTGATCGTCGGATGTTCGGCAAGCCACGCCGACTCCTCGGCAGTGAGCATGTCATGCAGACGCGAGGCCTGTGCAGACTCTTGTGCGAACACCAGCGACGCCACCACCAACAGGAGCACACCGACGAGAGCCGCACCACGTCCAAAGAGTTCTGCTGTCCAATCGTTGCGTGTGCATACCATACGATTTGCTCCATAATTTCGCGTGTGAACGATCCCATCCTGTGCGTAACTGTAGCACACCTCGTGTTTCTATACCAGTTTTTGCCACTTTGCAGTATACTACACCCATGGCAAGTCCCAATGAAACGCCAAAACAGGAAAAGCAAAAGCCACTGCCCGCTACCCGGCGCAACAACAAGCTCGTGCGCTCGGGAAACACGAAACGTATCCTGCTGCTCGTGAAGGAGCTGGAACCCGTATCGTTGGACACGCTGGTACAGGAGTCTGCGCTCACCTATCCGACGGTACTGGGAATCATCAAGCACCTGGAGAAGGATTCGCATGTCGAGAAGATCGCGTACGCTCCGACAACTGGAGGCCGCCAAGCGGTACTGTTTGGCATTTGCGGTATCGTGCGGTATGTGCTTGCGCTCCACCTGAACGGTGATGAAGTGGATATCACCATCACGAACATCCGGGACGGGAAGATATTCCACGCCACCGAGGCGATTCCAGCCCAAGCGGCGGGAGAGAATCAAGCTGACAAGCACCGGTCGATCGCCCACCGCCTTGTACCGTTGGTGGGGGAGATTTTGAAGAAGACCCGTCTGGAACTCTCCAGCCTGGTGAAAATCTGTGTAACTTATCCCGAAGGGACGGACATCGATCCCCAACTGCTCAGCGACGAGTTGGAAGCCGCATTGAAGGTTCCGACGAGTACTATTGCTGACCGCATCGTGCTCAACTTCCTCGAACGGCGCAGCTACCATATCTCGTCGCTGCAGCGATACATCTTCATCCTGTTCGAACGGGAATTGAGCCTATCGATGTACCGCGGTCCGTGCGATGCCGCCGAGGATCTTCCGCACAGGACCTATTTCGGCCATATGACCATGGATGTAGCCGGCAGTGCGTGCACGTGCGGTAAGCAGGGGTGCCTGCAATCGTATGTGTCGGGAAATGGCTTGCTGCAAGCGTACCGCGATGCTGCGCACCAGCTGGGGTCGACGTGGAACACCGCGCTGGAACAGGACGACGATCTGTTCCATGCCGTGCTGGCCGAAAGCTATAAGGGCGACAAGGCGGCGCGGGTAGCGATAGACCAGGCGATCCGCATGTTGGCTGTGGCTTTGGCGAATGTGATCAAGATCGAAGGCATTGCGACTATTGTCCTATCGGGAGTGTTCAACAGTACCGACGTGCAATTCAAGCGGTTGTTGGAGCTGTATATCGCCGAGTACCTGCCTGAGGATTTTCCCACGGCCCCTGTCGTCATCTTGGGCACGACTTCGCCGAGCGATTGCTCGTATGGGGCGTGTCTCATGATGAATGCGCAATACTTTAATCAGCTGAATTTCGAGTAAGGCCTTCGATTCAAGCGTTGCGTGGCGGCGTTTGGCGCCCTTCACCCTTAGGAGGACAGTATCCTTACCACCTGTTCTAGGTCCTCGCGTGTCTTGACGCTGGGGGGCTGGTAGTTGTACTTCGTCTGCACGACCTTGATGCGGTAGCCGTTCTCCATCGCCTTGAGCTGCTCGAGGGACTCGGTGAGCGAGAGGGGTGTATTGGGAAGGGTGACATACTTGAGCAGGAAATCCTTGCGGAAGCCGAACACCCCGATATGCTCGTGCATGGCATGGTACTCGCGGTTGCGGGGGTAGGGAATCGGTGCGCGGGAGAACAGCATGGCATTGCCCTCGATATCGACGACGACCTTGACCGCACTGGGATTGTCGATGCGCGATTCGTCGGTAATACGGTAGCAGCTGGTGGTCATGACCTGCTTCTTGTCGGTGACAAGCGCGATGATCACTTCGTCGATGATCTCGGGAATCAACAGCGGCTCGTCCCCTTGGATATTCAGCACATAGTCGCAATGGTACGAACCGACAACCTCGGCGATTCGGTCGCTACCGGTCATGTGGTCGCTCGAGGTCATGACGACCTTGCCCCCGAAGGCGGTGACCGCATCAAAGACGCGCTGGTCATCGGTGGCGACCACGAGGTCGTCCAACAGCGTGGACAGCGAGGCGATCTCATACACGCGCTGGACCATGGGTTTGCCACAGATGTCGCACAAAGGCTTTCCGGGCAATCGGGTCGAGTTGTAGCGTACCGGAATCACCCCCAGGATAAATTTCTTCTTAGTCATAGGTGCTTCATATTCTCTCGGTTTTTCCAGTTTTGAGTCAATGCCCACAACTGCTCGATCTCGAGCTGCCTATTGCGGGTGAAATCCTTGGGATCCTTGGACCGGGTATGGTAGCCGAACCCGAGGCGCTCCATGGTCCCGAGGTAATATTTCGCGTTGGTCGGATAGATCTGGTTCTCGACAAGCGAGAGGCAGCCGATCACGTCCTGGATTCTCTGGGCCTTATCCATGTCGGTGCGGAAGACTTTGTACAGGGCCTGGTACAACTCGGGGTGGAAGTTCGCCATGACTCCGGAGAACCCATGGGCTCCAATGAGCAGGCTCTCCAGGAACGTGGCCGAATTGGCGTTGAACAGCTTGAACTTCGTTCCTTTCATTGCGACAAGTTTCGCCTGCATCTGCTCGACAGAACAGCTGGTGTCCTTGAGGAACTGGAAGTCCCCGATATCCAACAACGAAGTGAGCACCTGGGGTGACAGCAGCCGCTTGTAGGGGAAGGGGCACTCGTAGATTCCCAAGGGGAAGCCGGCGATCGAATCGGCCACCAACTTCGCGTTGCGCAGGAACGTCCGGTCATCCTCGCCCTCTGCGGCGAACCGGTTGGAGATGAACACATAGGCGTCGATCCCTTCCCGGGCAATGGCCGCGGCCTGGACCTGTTGGCCCTTGATATCGTCGGCGGTGTGGCCCGAGGCGATCAAGGACATGCCTTTTGGCTTGTTCTTCACAATGAAACGCAGCAGCTCAAGCTTCTCCTCGAAGGAGAGGAAGAATATCTCGCTGGATTGGCAGAGGGCGAATATGCCGTCGACCTGGTGGTCGGCGTACCACTGCAGCAACCCTTCGACGCCTGCGTAGTCGATCCTGTTGTCGTCGGTGAAGGGGGTGATCATGGTCACATGGATGCCATTGGGAAGTGTCTTGTCCATCAGTGGGCCTCTTGCTTTGCCAGCATGATCCGTTCCACGTTCTCCAGGTCTTCCTGGGTATCGACGCTGAGCGCGTCGTAGGGGAAACGGGTCTTTACAATCTTGATAGCGTACCCATGCTCGAGCACGCGCATCTGTTCCAACGATTCGGTGGCTGCCAGCGGTGTCTCCTCGAGGGTGATATAGGTCATGAGGAAATCCTTCGTGTACACGTAGATTCCAATATGCTCGTAGGCGGCGAAACGCTGGGTGTAGCGGGGATAGGGGATCAGCGATCGGGAGAAGAGCAGGGCGAAGCCTTGGAGGTTCGAGACGACCTTCACGACGTTCGGGTTCTGCAGGGCCTGCTCGTCGTGGATTTCGTGGCACCCGGTGACCATGACCAGTTTCGGATCCTTAAGCATCTCCTGGACGAACTCGTCGATGATCTCGGGTTCGATCAGCGGTTCGTCGCCTTGGATATTCACCACGATGTCGCAATCCATATGGGCGGCGACCTCGGCGATCCTGTCGCTGCCGGTCTTGTGGTCCAGCGAGGTGAGGAACGCCTCTCCACCGAAAGCCTTGACCGCAGCGACAATGCGTTCATCGTCGGTGGCCACCACGACCGAATCGAGGGTGGTGGCCTTCATGGCCTGTTCGTATACATGTTGGATCATGGGTTTGCCGCAGATCATCTTCAAGGGTTTTCCGGGCAGTCTCGATGAGCCGTAGCGTGCGGGAATGATACCGATCGTAGTCATGGGTGTGTTCTCCTCTCAGCTGAAGTCGGTGATGCGTGAAGTGCGGCGGATCGCCTGGAGATCCATCGGTTTGATCTCGGCTACAATATGGTCGCGCAGAGCCTTGCCCTCTTCGGTCTGCTGCGGGTGGGAGAGGAACTCGAGTTCGATTCCCAGGCGCTTGGCGACCTTGTACGCGAGGATCGGCCAGATGACCCCGATATCCCCGACAACCGGCAGGCTCGATTCGAGTCTGCTGAATGCCGACATTTCCATGCGGAAGGGAATCTTCGACATCTTGGTCTTGGGCAGGCCCTCGTCGATAGCGCGTTGGATATCGCCACCGTGCTTGTCCATGTCCCAGGCCTTCTTCAGGTTCTCGTCGAGGTCGAAGCGGATGAGTGTCTTGCCCTTGAGGCTGTAGGTGCGCAGTCCGTTCCAATCGGCCCAGATACCGTGCCCGGTATAGGTCTCGAACGGTCCGTCGTGGATCTCCTGGGTCAAGGCGACCGCCGATTCGATGATCACGTCGGCCGAGCCGAGCATGTCGGCGATACGCGCACTGCGTTCGGCTATGGAGATGCTGTCGCCGACGGCGATGCCGACATATCCGCCTCCCACCAGTTGGGGAATGCTCACCAACACCGGCAGGTGTTTCTTCGCTCCGATACCGAGCATGGTGCGCCTGTCGCATCCCCAGCCCGCGACCTCCTCGAAGGGCTTGCCGCAGGCGCGGGCGATCTCGAGTACGGTATTCGATACGGTTTCGGTGCGCAGTCCCATGGGGTAGGCCATGTTTCCGGCCGCCTTGATGATTACTTGGCCTTCGCAGGATTTGCAGATCGCCACGACGTGCTCATCGATGATCATCTCGGAGCGCAGCAGGGCCCACTCCTCGTCATCCATGATCGTCAGCTCGAAGACGTCGCCGCGGGGAAGCCGGGCCGGATCGAGCAGGCCGGCGAGTTCGCTCTTGGAGACGACGATGCGTTTGACTCGCTCCAGCACGCCGCCCATCTCGTGGGCCACGACGGCCGAACTGGTGGTCACCCCGTCGACGATTCCCTTGTCCATGAGGTGGGCGATCAGTGTGGTGACTCCCTCATGCAGATTGGGGCCGCTTCCGGTGGCCACGACGACCTTTCCTCCGCGGCTCTTCGCCTCGACGATCGCGTCGGCGGCCTTTTCCAGGAATTGAAGCGATTCGGCGCCGAGCATGGCGGTGTAGGTCTCGATATGGTGTGCAAGGTCTTTCATGGGTGCAGCCTCCTAATTGAATTGGTTGATCGGGTCTATCCCATCATCCTGTTTGGGATGAATAGGACGATATCGGGAACGAAGGTAATGACCATGAGCAGTGCCAGCAGCACCACGATCATGGGCAGTATCTCCTTGGTTATCTTCACGAACGGGGTGTTCGAGATTCCGGCTGTTATGAACAGCAGGAAGCCGAAGGGTGGGGTGGACAGGCCGATCATCATGTTCAGGCAGATCAGCACACCGAAGTGGACCATGTCGATCCCCAACATCCTGACTATGGGTATGACCATGGGAAGGAACACGAACTGCAGCACTGCGGTGTCCAAGAACATGCCGAGAATCAGGAACAGGGTGTTTATGACCAGCAACAACACGTACTTGTTGTCGGTGATTCCCAGGATGTACTGGGAGATCATGGCTGGGATATTCTCCTTGGCCACGATGTAGGTGAACACGGCGGCGGCTCCGGTGAGGATCGTTATCTGCCCGGCTCCGATCACGGTGTCCTTGAGGGTGACAAGCAGGGCTTTGAAGCCGAGGACCCGGTAGGCGAACAGGGCTACGATAAGGGCATAGAGGGCTGCCACGGCACCGGCTTCGGTAGGTGTCATGACACCGGTGTAGATGCCAACCAGCAGGATCACGGGGGTGAGCAGCGCGGGGAATGCCTTCATGGAGAATTTGATGAATTCGATGAAGGTGAACGATTCTCCCCTGGGATAATCGCGTTTGCGCGAGATGTACCAGACGTAGATGCTCAGTACCAGTGCCAGCATGATACCGGGGACCATGCCGCCGAGGAACAGCGCTCCGACAGAGGTTCCCGAGAGCATGGCGTAGATGACGAAGGGAATACTCGGAGGAAAGATGGGGCCTATGGTTGCCGAGGCGGCGGTGATGGCACAGCTGAACGGCGCGTCGTAGCCGTCCTTGACCATCGACTCGATCTCCATCTTGCCGATTCCCGCGGCGTCGGCGATGGCCGAGCCGGTCATACCGCTGAAGATCAGCGATACGATCACGTTCACATACGCCAGGGCCCCACGGCGTCTACCGATGAGGGCTTTGGAGAAGGTGAACATGGCGTCGGTGACCTTGCCCGAGTTCATCACGTTTGCGGTGAAGATGAACAGCGGTACGGCCATGAGCACATACCCGGTGTACAGCGTTCCCATCGTCTGTCCGACTATGAGTCCGATATCGCCTCCGGTGTAGAGCAGGTAGTAGACGCCTGCGGCCAACATGCCGTAGGTGACGGGAATGTTGAGCAGGAAGGTCAGCACCAGCATGATTATGGGGATCCACAACGATAGGTCCATTACTGCAGCCCTCCCGGTTTATGTTGCTTGAGCGAGAGGAGTGTCTGGATGGCGATCAGGCAGTCCTTGATAAGGTAGAGGATCGAGAAGGTGAGGAATGCGAGAAACGGTGCGTATACGTAGCTGATGGGGATCTTGAGCACCGGGGTGGTCTTGATTCCCATGAAACGGATGAAGTCGAACGCGGGGTAGAACATGATGCAGAAGGCGATGATGATGATCGTGTTGCCCATCAGTTTCATGATCGCCTGGCCCCGTTGGCCGAAGCGGTCGTAGATGAGGCTGAACGAGACGTGCTCGCGCCGTTTGCTCGCCGCACACGCGCCGAATGCGACGGTCCAGATGAATCCTATGACGGTATACTCGTAGGTCCATTCGAACTGGTGGTTGAGGAAGTAGCGGGAGAAGATCTGCAGGCAGAATGCGATGAACATGAACAGGAACGCGGTGACCGGCACGTAGATGCCGATTGCCGTTTCCATGATATGTATCGCCGAGGCAAGCTTCTTGGACACTGTGATCTCCTCCCCTTGAACATGTCTTTTCTTGGGCCTATCGAACAGATGGACTACGTTCTCGTCAGCTCAGATATAGTAATATCTTCGCTTCCTTGGTCTTGCCATCTGTCCGATCCGCTCCAAGTCAAGTTCATGTTCCTACATTATAGTACGTGCTACTCGGCCATCTTCTTGATGCGGTCGAAGAGGTCCATGTCCCAATCCTTGATGAAATCCTTCTGCTGCAGATAGTAGTCGTTGACCTGCTTCTTGAATGCCGATACATCGGGATTCGCAACGGTCAGGCCCTGCGAGCGGAAGAACGCCACGAGGCTGGCTTCCTTGCCTTTGACGATGTTGTTGTTGTATTCGATTCCCTCGACGAAGGCTTGCTTGACCAGGGGCTGCAACTCGGGTCCGAGCGACTGCCAGAACGCTTCGTTGATCGCCGGCCATACGGTACCGATCTGGTGGTTGGTCAAGGCGATCGATTTGGTGACTTCGTAGAACTTGCCTTCTTCGGTCGCTGTCAGCGGGTTGTCTTGTCCGTCGACTGTTCCTGTTGCCAGGGCGGTGTACAGTTCGGAGAATGCCACGGGTGTCGGATTAGCTCCCAATGCCTTGCCCAGCATGAGCCATGCCTCGGAGTTCGGCATGCGCAGCTTCACGCCCTTCAGGTCGGCCGGGGTCATTGCGGGTTTCGGGTTCTTCAGGTTGATCGTGCGCGATCCGATGTAATAGGAGGCCAGCGGTCGTACACCGACTTTCTGCGCCACGCTCTCGAACAGTTCCTCTCCGATCGGTCCGTTCAGCACTTTGTTCATGTGGTCCAGGTCCTTGAAGATGTACCCTGCGCTGAACATGCTCGTCGATGGCATGTAGGTCGCAAGCCAGGTTCCGTCCGTGTAACACATCGTCGCGTTTCCGCGGATGGTCGCCGGCAGTTCGTCGTCTTGGCTGAACAACGAGCTCGAATCGTGTACTTCCAGTGTCACCCTACCACCGGTCAGTTCTTCCAGGCGTGGTTTCACAAACTCGACCAATACCTTGGAGTGGGCTTCCTCGGTTACAGATGCTGTGGTGAATACGATGTTGAATGTCTTTTCTGCACTGGCGGGACTTTCGACTTTCCCTGCTGCGAACAGCAATGTCGGGAAAACAAGAAAGGCAATCACACATACAATCATGATTTTCCTTTTCATACGGTATCTCCTTTTTTCGTGCGATACGGACACAGGTCCCATGTCCGTTCCTACACTTCGACGCTACCACCGCCAAGTGCCGCTGTCAACAAAAAAAGATACTTTTATAAAGATATTTTATAAATGTCCAACGGTGCCAGGGATGCAAAGTTTGAAGGAGCCTGGCTCCTTCATGCCTGGCACCTTAAGGTTGGTAGCACATTCGCAACTGTCGAAGAACTACGAATTTTTTCAATTTTCATCATATATATTGCCAATTTGTTTATATGGAATGAGTAGCAACGGTATCGTCACACCGATCCAAAAATGTAACGCATATGTCATCTCGAGTGTTATGTATGCAGAAATAGTTGTGAGGTAGGCAATTGGGTACGTTCAACAAGGTCTGTTATGGATTGTTAACCGATAATGGTTTGCAATCGGTCCAATATGGTTCTTATTGTATTCCCATTTTTTCTGTGGTATGGTTGCTCTTGCAGATCGGCTATGTACTGAGAAGGGGTGGCAGGCATGTTCGCAGTGGAAATTGATAAGACATATGGCAGAATATGTAATGATTCCAAGTGCCCCGAAAGCGGAATTAGTTGATGTGAAAGAAGAAAGGTGACGGTGCGTAATGCCCTGGTCACCTTTTGTGTATCTAAGGGTAGGGACAGAGTCCTATCATCCGTTCAACGTTTCGGCGTGGACGTGACCTGGTAGGATGATCGTACTCCACTTCTTGGAAATCCTTCCTAGGGGATTTCCTCTTCCCTGTGTCTCCTCCTCCTGCTGCTTCTAAAGGTATTTAAGGGTTTTTCCTTTTTCAACTTGGCATGCAAACTCGTGTCGGGTTGTTCCGGTGCATTTCCATTGTTCATTTTCTGAACATGGTTTAAGAAAGTAATAATCATGCAGTCAAGTAATAATTCACGAGAATTATCGGTTCTCAACTATATCGACCAGCACGCGGAAGCAACGCAGCGGGAACTTTCCCAGCAGGTTGGTATGTCCCTTGGGGCGATTAATCTTCTTGTCAAGAAATTCATCAAGAAAGGATTCGTCAAGGTCGAGCGTCTCCAGCCCAATTCCGTCAAGTACTTCCTTACTCCTGCTGGCCTCGCCAACAAGATCGAGCGCACCTACCATTACATGGCCAGGACCTTTGCCGAGGTCAACCATATGCGTAACCGTATCGTCTTCGTTGCCAATGCCCTTGCCCAGTCCAGCGACGCCGACCATTTGTATTTCTTCGGGCCACATGACGAGCTTCATTCGGTTATCCATGAACTCGTCCGATCTGAGAGTTTTATAATTCCCGCTACCGTGTATTCCACTACGGAGCAATTGAAGCAGCAGCTTCCTCGTACTAATAGTACACCGGTTCTTATCTGGAATCCGGAGGTCGAGCCACTGTTGCAGAGACTTGGTGTCGAGTGGGTGAATGTGATGGGGATGGTGTAGGGGATATATGGTCTATAGAATAGTTAAACGAGGTTTCGACCTGATTTGTGCGCTTTTCGCGCTGATTGTCTTGTCCCCTGTTTTCCTGATTTTCATCATTGCCATCAAGTTCGATTCCAAAGGGCCTGTCCTGTTCAAGCAAAAACGGTTTGGAATCCACAAGACGCATTTTGAGATTCTCAAATTCCGAACCATGAAGGTCGAGACCCCCAATGACGTTCCAACCCATATGCTTAAGAATCCCCAGCAGTACATTACCAGAGTGGGGAAATTCCTTAGGAAGACCAGTCTGGATGAACTGCCACAGATTCTCAATATCATAGCGGGGCATATGTCCGTCATAGGCCCACGACCCGCACTCTGGAACCAGTACGATCTTATCCATGAACGCGATGTCTATGGAGCCAACGATGTTCCGGTCGGACTTACCGGTTGGGCCCAGATCAATGGGCGGGATTCCATAACCATTGAACAGAAGGCCAAGTTGGATGGCGAGTATGTCAAGAAGTTCGGGTTCATTATGGATATCCGGTGCTTTGTTGGCAGTATTGTGTCGGTGCTGAAGGGGGATGGGGTTGTGGAAGGGGATATCACACAAGCATGAAACGTATCCTTATCACAGGAGCAAACAGTTATATTGGCACCCATGTAGAACAATGGTTGCTGCGTGAACCGGACAAGTACCAGGTCGATACCATTGATATGATAGACGGCTCTTGGAGGGACAAGGATTTCTCTACGTATGATGTCGTGTATCACGTGGCTGGGATTGCGCATGTGAACGCCAAGAGGAACATGGAAGCCTTGTACTACAAGGTGAATACCGAATTGGCTATCGAGACCGCCCAGCATGCGAAAGACGTTGGTGTGAAACAATTTATTTTCATGAGCAGTATTATTGTCTATGGCGAGAGCAAATCGTTGAAACCAGTTGTTATAACAAAGGATACAGTACCTAAGCCGAATGGCTTTTACGGCGATAGTAAATTGCAGGCAGAGGTTGGCATTCAGAAGCTGGAAAATGATACGTTCAAGGTCGTTATTCTACGGCCTCCCATGATTTATGGCCCTGGATCAAAAGGAAACTTTCCTAAACTCATAGCACTGGCAAAGAAAACACCAATATTTCCTGCCTACCACAATCAGAGAAGCATGCTGTATATTGATAATCTATGTGAATTCATTAGATTAGTCATCACAAATAATGAACAAGGGGTCTTTTTTCCACAGAATGAAGAGTATGCGGATACAGTAGAGATAGTGAGCAAAGTGGCAAACTTAATGGGAAGAAAAGTTTTCGTTAGTAGGTTGTTTGATCCTCTGGTTTCCTTAACGTTTTTTTACTCTCCAAGTATTAATAAATTGTTCGGGAGCCTTGTATATAAGAACGCATTATCTGGGACTTTCGAATATCAATACCAGATTATTGATTTTCACGATTCCTTGGTTATGATGTTAGGGAATTGAAATTCCCACTAAAAAAATGCACACAGCCACTTATCTTCATGCCCTGTTGAGCTAGTATTCACCGATTTTTCTATTTATGGAAATGAACAAAAAGAATTTATTTATACCGTGAGTGAGCTTAAGGGGTTTTTATGCATCATGTAATAATTATTGGAAGTCGAGGTTATATAAAAAAATATGGAGGATGGGAGACTTTAATCCATGGAATGATAGATAACTGGATAGATCAGAATACTAAGTTTTATGTAATTGAAGTGTCTACTGAACCAAATGAACCAGAATTTGAAAAAATAGATAAAATAGAATGTATAAGGGTTCGGACTAGACTTAAGGGTAGTTTGCAAATGCTTGAGGCAAATGCTAAAGCGATTCAACAACTTCCTAAATATATAAAAAAATTTCACATGTTAAATCCAATTCTTTATGTTCTTGGTCCAAGAGTTGGTTTCTTTTTCTTTTTAAAACTTCCGATGCTGAAGAGAAATCGAGTTGCAGTAGTTAAAAATACTGATGGTATAGAATGGAAAAGAGATAAATATGGTTTTTTCAGAAGATTATATATTTTAATCGACGGGTTCTTTTTTGATAGATTTGTAATGGATTATTTGGTAGCCGATGCAAAGGAAATGCTTCGTATTTACAAAGATAAACTCGACTCTAGAAAAAAGCCATGTGATATGCGTGTTATCTATTATGGTACAAATAAGACTAATAGTTTAAATGGTCCTATACCAGATAACGTGAAGTCTTTTTTTGAAAGATATAGTATTAAATTTGATAATTATTATTTGATAATTAATAGGTTGCTACCAGAAAATAGCTATGAGATGATTCTTAAGGAATTTCTAAAAAGTGATACAATCTGTGACTTAATCGTTGTAACTAATCAGGATAAGGAAAAGGCTTTCTTTAATATACTAAAGTCAAAGATTCCTTTTGAACAGGATAATCGGATTAAATTTGTTGGTACAGTATATGACAAAGAAATACTTTCTTGGTTAAGACAGAAAGCAAGAGGATATATTAATGGACATACTATGGGGGGCACTAACCCAGGTTTATTAGAAGGCCTAGCAACCACAAACGTTAATCTAGTCCGTGACTGTCCATTTAGTAGAGAAGGTGCAGATGATACCGCATTCTATTTTGATGAAAATCATCCTATGTCCGAACTGATTGCCAAGGTTGATGCTATGCCTATGGAGGAAAGAATCGAAATTGGTATTAGAGCAAAGAAGAGAATGAGTGAACAATTTAGTTGGTCTCAGGTTAATGAGAAATATATTGAACTTTTCAATGATATTCAAAAAGACAGAGTAGAAAAAGCGTAATAGTTGGAGGTGCGATATGAACATTATTATTGCAGGCGCATCTGGATTTATTGGTCAACACCTATTGAAGCATTATCTTGACAAAGATTCTGAGGTCTGCGCAATTGTCCCTGACCCAGAAACATTGGATTCATACGAAGAGAAGTATTCTAAACTAACAGTTGTAAAGTCTAACTTTGAAGATTTTTATAAGCTCTCAGAATTCATTGCGGCAAAGAATGTAAATATTTTCTACTATCTTGCTTGGGGAGGGTATGGAAAAGATACTAATGATTACACTGTACAGATTAAGAATATCAAACCATTGTGTGATGCTGTTTCTGAGGCTGCTAAAATCGGATGCAAGAGATTTGTATACTCAACGTCTTTTTCAGAGTATATGATTTCTGAATATGAGACAAAAACTCATGACATGGGCGCCTATTGTAATGTATATGGGAGTGCAAAAAAGGCTGCAAGAATTTTTGCTCAGGCTGTAGCAGCGCAGAGAGGAATACAGTTCATTAGTGTTGCATTTGCTAATACTTTTGGCCCTGGTGATTATTCAAAGCGTTCTACAAATTTATTTATTCATCGCCTCATCTCTGGACAATCTCTTGACTTGACTGAAGGTGTACATCTCTATGACTGGAACTACATTGAGGACACGTTGAACGGACTAGTTCTTGCTGGTGAGAAAGGACAATCGGATGCTGTTTATTATATTGGAAATAATGAGCGAAGGCCATTGAAACAAATCGTTTCCGATGTTCGTGATTTTATCGCACCAGGTGTAAATATTAATCTTGGTACATATAAAGAGGATTTCCATGTAGATTACAGTTGTGTGGATGTTCACCGTCTCTATCGTGAAACTGGATATCTTGCGAGATGGAATTTTAGAGACGCGGTGTTGAAGACTGCAGAATGGGTTAAAGGTATGGCTTGGAGTTAAGATATGAAGATGCAAATAGAAAAATTGATATGCAAAATAAAAGGAACCGTATATCACCTTGATGAAAGTCTAACCACAGGGCAGATTCTTGTTTTATTGTACGAACGAGCTTTGATGGCAATGCGTGGTCTTTTTCTGAAACTTAGGTTCAAGAAGACAGGGAAAATACTTTTTATTGGTAAGAGGGTTAAGATAAAGTGCGGTAAGAATATCATTATAGGTAACGGTTCAACAATAAATGATTATTGTTATATCAATGCTATGTGTCGTAATGTTGTTGTAATTGGAAAACAGTTCTCTTTTGGTAGAAATAGCACAATCGAATGTACAGGGGTTATATCAGACTTAGGTGAATCTTTAACGATTGGTGACAATGTGGGTATATCTCAAGGAGCTTTTATTTCTGTTCGTGGGAGCATTAAAATTGGAAATGATGTCATTATTGGGCCTGCTGTAACAATGATTTCAGAAAATCATAAGAGTCAAGAGAAAGAAATAATTATTCGAGATCAAGGAACTGATCGTCAAGGAATAATTATTTGTAATAACTGTTGGATTGGAGCTAATGTAACAATCCTTGATGGAGTGAGAATTGGTACAGGAGCGATTATTGCAGCAGGTGCCGTTGTAACAAAAGATATCAAGGATTATGAGATTGTAGGTGGTGTCCCTGCGAAGGTAATAAAAATACGTTGATAAAAATTTTCCCAATTTGCATGGATATATAGCCGATGAAGATTATTCTAGCACATTACAAATTCTATATTCAGGGCGGTCCAGAGACATACTTATTTAAATTTATGAAGTTAGCAGAAAAACATGGGAATACGGTAATTCCCTTTTCTGTGAATTATGTGCAAAATCTAGAAAGTGATTATTCTACATTTTTTGTACGTCCAGAATACTATAAAAAATTTGGTAGATTTGATTCCAAGCATCTTTCATTAATAACAATCTTAAAAGGATCTTTAAATGAGTTTCATAATTTTGAAGCTCGTAGAAAATTGAGTCGGTTGATTAAAGGAGAAAAGCCGGATTTATTATATGTTTTGATACCAGGTCTCTTGACACCAGATATTTTTAAAGTTGCAAAAAATAATAGCGTTCCTGTTATTTTACGGCTCTCTGATTTTAGACTCCTTTGTGGTCGAAATACTCTTTTGCGTGGGTATGATATCTGTGAAAAATGTATTTATGGCGATTATAGTAACGGAATTAAATTTCGATGTGTACATAATTCTATTCCTCTATCTATCCTCAGAATGCTCGCTCTTCGCTATCATAGGAATCATAAGAGTTATAGTTTTGTTGATGCTGTTATTACCCCTCCCAAATATACGAAAGATAAGTTTATCGAATCTGGTTATTTCCCAAAAGAGAAAATGTTTGTTAATCCGACATTTATTGATTGTTCACAAACTAAAACCAAAAGAGAACATAAGAATTACGTTTTATGTTTAGGGCGATTCTCTCCTGAAAAGGGATTTATCTATGTTGTAGAAGCGATGAAATATTTACAAGATATTCCAGTTAAAGTTGCAATAACAGGAGATCGAGAGGATTGCGATATAAAACTTGCTAATCTCATCAAGCGTTTTAACCTGGAAAAGAAGGTAGAATATTTAGGGTTTCAAAATGGAAAATATCTTAACAAAATTATTTCTGAGGCAATGTGTGTTGCTTGCCCCGCAATTTGGTATGAGAATCTTCCAAATGCCATACTAGAGGCTTATTCTTTTGGGAAACCCGTTATTGCTTCAAATTTAGGTAGTCTCTCAGAAATAGTTGAAGACAAAAAAACGGGCCTCTTGTTTAATCCTAAGGATGTTGAACAGATAGCCTCTTGTATCCGAATTCTTTACGAAGATCCAGTATTCTGTGTTGCGCTTGGGCAGAATGCAAGGGCTAAATGTGAAAAAGAATACTCACCTGATCTACATTGGTCTAACTTTATTGAGATATATAGAAGAGCAATGAAAAATTACGATTGAACTCAGATTTTCAATTGAGAGGAGGCTAAAGGTGAAAGGCATTATTCTTGCAGGTGGGGTTGGCACTCGACTTTATCCATTGACTATTGTAACTAGCAAACAACTAATTCCCATATATGATAAGCCAATGGTCTTTTATCCCTTATCTACACTTATGCTTGCAGGCATTCGGGATATTCTGTTAATTTCAACATCGACCGATATACCAAATTTTAAAAGATTATTAGGTGATGGAAGTCAGTATGGGATCAAGCTATCTTACAAAGTTCAACCTAGTCCTGACGGATTAGCACAAGCATTTATTTTAGGAGAAGAGTTTGTTGGTGAAGATTCTTGTGTAATGGTATTAGGTGATAATATCTTCTATGGGAATGGCTTAAGCAACATCCTTCATAATGCTTTTATTACTGCTGAAAGTGGTAAAGCAACTATCTTTGGCTACTATGTCAACGATCCAGAACGATTCGGCATTGTTGAGTTTGATGAAAATGGGAAAGTACTATCTGTTGAAGAAAAGCCGAAGAAGCCAAAATCAAATTATTGCATTACAGGGCTTTACTTTTATCCAAAGGGCGTAGCACAGATGGCTCATGCTGTGAAACCTTCTATTCGCGGAGAACTTGAAATTACCACATTAAATGCAATGTATCTTGAGCAGAATAAGCTTAATGTTCAGTTACTTGGACGCGGTTTTGTTTGGCTGGATACTGGTACAATTGATAGCTTAATCGATGCCTCGACATTTGTTCAAATGGTGGAGAAAAGGCAGAATATAAAAATTTCTGTTTTAGAAGAAATTGCTTTCCAAAATGGTTGGATAGATGATGTAGGACTCCAGAGAGCCATCGACCGGTATGGAAAGTCCCCTTATGGAGAATACTTAAAAAAAGTATTTAAAGGTGAAATTCAAGACATTAGAACAAAGATGTAAAAGAATATGAAAAAGATAGAAACAGCCCTTCCAGGCGTATTGATTTTAGAACCACAGATTTTTAGTGATCATCGAGGATACTTTATGGAAACTTGGTCCACGGCAAACTTTGCAAATTTGGGAATTAACGTTGGTTTTGTTCAAGACAATCAGAGTTTTACTGTGAAAAGGGGGACTATTCGAGGTATTCACTTTCAAATAGACCCGATGGCGCAAGCTAAGCTTGTTCGTGTAATTCGAGGTGCCGTGATGGATGTTGTTGTTGACCTCCGTAAGGGATCTCCAACATATAGAAAGTGGATTTCTGTTAAACTCACTGCAGATAATAAATTACAACTATTTATACCAAAAGGATTTGGACATGGTTTCATCACTTTGACAGATAATGTAGATTTTATTTATAGATGCGATAATCTGTATGTCAAGGAATTTGACAGAGGAGTCCGGTATGATGATCCAACCATAAATATTAAATGGGGAGTGAATAATCCTATTCTTTCAGAAAAAGATATTAAATCTCCTTGGTTGAATGATAGTGATTGTAATTTCATATATTAATCGCGCAATGTAACATATGAGATATTATTATATTTTGTTTTTTATATCGATTATATTATCACCGCTTCTTGTTTTTAAAAAAAACAATGATTTATACGGAAGAATTTTGGTATCAAAACGGAATATTAAAAAAGCTTATTTATTTGTAGTCTTCACGTTTATTTCTATGCTTATTGGGTTAAGAGGTATTGATGTTGGAAAGGATACATACGCATATATTTTTCACTATTTTTATGAGGTTAAAAATAATGCAGTATTCAGAGACAGTCTGGAAATAACAATCAATATTATTGCATGGATATCTTTACAATTTTCAAGTAATTACCAATTATTTTTGATCATCAATGGAGTATTAATTGCATTACTATTTTCAAAATTCATTTTCAATAATTCGGAAAATGTTTTTTTAAGTACAGTCATATTTTTAGGAATGTTTTTTATTCAATCCATGAATTTGATGCGTGAATGGTTGGCGATTGGCTTTGGTATTAATGCTTTAACATTAATTAGAAAGGGGAAAAAAAAATCTGCTTTGCTACTTATTCTTATTTCAATTTCAACACATATTACTGCAATATCTTTACTATTGATTCCATTATTAGGAATTATAAAAAATAAGAGAAAAGGCCTCCTGATAATTTTTATTTTTTGTGCCTCTTTTTTTCTTGCGAAAGATTATATATTAGATATGATTGTTTCAGCTGTTCCGAAATATTATGGTTATGTTAATAACCCTTATTTTTTAAATGAGGGTGGATTTAATATCAAAGATTTGATTTTCATTTGTATCGAAATATTTTATCTTTATCTGATATTTTTTAAAACAAAGGTTATATCAGTTGTTGATTATAACAAATATTGTGAGAATGCAGCTTTGTTGTTAATAGCGATTACCTTTTCTTTAAGTGGTCAAAAATTCGGTATTGTGCATAGACTAGTTTATTATTACAGTGTATTTTTAATTATTTCCCTACCAGAAGTAATAGCGAAAATGAAAATGAAAAAATTGATCTCAGCAGTTCTTGTTGTAGCAATGTTTGTAATGCTTTTTAGAAATAGTTATTTTGACAATAATGGTATTTCGAATTATTATTTTTTCTGGCAATAATTAGTGAACTCTGCGTTTGTAATGCGACTTCGTTCTGCGTTGAATTATGCTAGCCTTACAAGTGATGTGAACCCCAAAAGTTTGACATCATTGGACTGGTCAAGAAAAACTAGACATCAAGTTTAGTATTTTTAGTAACCTGTAAGAACTCTGTTGGTGACAAATAGCTCAATGCAGAATGAATTCTCTTTCTGTTGTAGAACACTTCTATATACTGAAAGACTTCGTGCTTCGCATCTGCAATAGTGGGGAAGTTTGTTCCATACTCCAACTTCTGCTTCAATGTTTTGTTGAAGAATTCCATACTCGCGTTGTCGTATGGATTTCCCCGCTTACTCATGCTTTGAACAACTCCCAATTGGGATACAAGCGCCATGAAGTGAGACGCTGTTTATTGGCTGCCCTGATTGGTACTATCATGAATTTATGATAATACCGACTACGGAAGCCAGTTCACCAGAACTGTCTTCATAGGGATACTGGAGCATCATCATGCGCGTCTGAGCATGGATGGAAAGGGTGCCTTGCGCGATAACATCTTCGCAAAGCGGCTGCGGAAGACGGTGAAGTACGAAGACATCCACCTCCTCGGATATCAGGATGTCCAGTCATTGAAGAAGGGATTGGATCAATATTACCGGTTCTACAACGGGGACCGATATCATCCGGCAATGGATTACGAGACGCCTAACCAACGGTACGAATCGTTCCAGCGCTACGAGGAGGTGGCTTGAGAGTTCCACCTAAACTTCAGGCATTTTTTTGTCTTGATTTATAAGCGTATCATAATTCTCTCTTACCTGCCTTGTCATTTTGGGATGCCTGCCACTACGTTTTAAATCCATTTTGCGCCCTCTACGGTCTTCAAATATTGAGTCTAGACCTTCTCCTACGCATCCATGGTCCCACACCTGAACAAGTGACTTTGTAAGATTGAAATGGACTTCGGTTGCATAGCACGAGAGTCTGTGTTCACTTAAATATTCTTTAACCTGAACTTTGAAACTACCAGAATGATACTGTTTCTTTTTCCTGTGTTTCACGCAGCCATATCCATGCTAACGAACTCTACCAACGTAAACTCTTAATTGTGATGACGACATCCCGATTGCCCTTGCCGAATGACCAATTGTATGGTGTTCTTCGATAACTGAGTTCTACGCGATAACTGCACCGCCGTTCCGCACCTAACTGCACCGGCAAACGGAGCAAAGTGCACCACTAAATATTATCTCTAAGCGAAGTGTCCTTTTAGAGAGCGAAGCAACACACTATACAGCGTAAATACTTCACACAAAGTGTTAAAAATGACTGTCTAGCAGTGCAGCCGTACGATAAAGTCGAAAGAATGTAGCACCAATTTCATTGGATCCGATATGGTGGGTAATAGACGAACCGTGCTGACCTGTATCGCTAGGGCAACCGAAGCTTGGATTGGGTATCCAATCCCCGAAATAATATGAAAACGACTGCATCAAGGAGATGCTGTGCTACAACGAAACGGAACGCGATAAGAGGAATAGTCTTTGATCCTTGATGTGAAAGCGTTGGGACGGTCCATCATGGGACTATACGTCATCAATAATTATTACCTCAACATCGCTGGGGAGGATATTCGCAGGTACAATAACAAGAAATCATGAACCATCTCATTTTGAGAAAACAGACTCCCCAGTTTCAAAGACTAAAGTTTCCATCCGGTGCACTTCCCAGCGGATACTGGTGCAATTCAGCCCGGAACGGCGGTGCACTATGTGCACAGAATTCATAACCCGTGTTATCGCTTCAACAATTTCCTGTCCTGTAAATTTCATGATACCTTCCTCCGTTAGTTTTACGTCTAACAAAAGGGGTACAACTCGTTGGGCTCAGCATAAATTGATAATTATAGGAGACTGCTAATAGTGAGAATACTGTATATTTCTTATTCATGTGACCCATTCAGTGGGAGCGAGGACCAAATTGGTTGGAATATTCCTATCACTAGTGAAGGCTTAAACAATATTGTATATGTTATAACAAAGGAAGAACATAGATCTACAATATTAAAATACTTGCAAGATTACCCTGACATTAAGACAAAGTTTTTCTTTGTTGATATACCCAGAATATATAAAAAGATGTTCTCTGGGCTGTTCTACTCCTTGAGGATAATTTTATGGCAAAAGAGAGCCTTAAGGCTTGCAAGAAAAGTGTGTAGTGAGAATTCTATTGATTTGATTCATCAGGTTGCTCCGATTGAATTTCGGGCTCTAGGTGATTATGGAAAGATTCCAAAAGTTCATTATGTTGCAGGTCCAATTGGGGGCGGGTTCCCAATACCAAAACCTTTATGTGCATATACAAAAGGGCATTTTTTTTCAGAATCACTAAGAAGAGTTCTTAATACAGTATCTTTCCTCTTATTAAAAATGAGTGGTAAAATTAAAAGATGTGACTATGTGATATTTACAAACGAAGAAACCAAGACTTCGTTTGATAGATTCCATATCAGTATTCCAAACAACAAGTGGGAATATCATTGTGATATTGGTATTTCATTTGAAAATTTTAATAAAACTGCAAAAAGTAATGAAAGAAAATGTGTAACGTTCTTTGTACCAGGACGACTAACTTACCGTAAAGGCCATAAACTATTATTTGAATCTATTCCAAGAAATATCGATTCTTCAATTGATTTTTCTTTTCGTATAGCTGGTACTGGAAACTTTGAGAAGCATCTTAAAGGTATAGTTGAAAGAGATTCATTTTTAAAAAAACATATAATTTTTCTTGGGAAAGTTCCATTTAATAGAATGGTTGATGAGTATTCTGCTTGTAGTGCAGTAATTTTACCAAGTTTGAGTGAAGCAACTGGGACTGTATTAATTGAGGGAATGGCAACTAGTAAACCAATAATAGCCGCTAACCATTTTGGTGCCAAAATTTTGGCAGATAGTTCGTGTGCTTGGCTCTATGATGGTAAAACCAAAGAAGATCTAATTGCAAATTTTAAGGACTGTATCTATGAAGCGATCCATAATGATCTATTGTTGGAGAAAAAAGGCTTGCAGGCTCGCGAATATGCAAGAAGATACACATGGAATGCCAAAGTGCTTCATTTTAATGAAATATATAGCAATCTGTTGAAATAATTGATTTCTAGCTTGAATACAAGGAGATTCATGATATGAACATAGTAATTACAGGCGGTGCAGGATTTATTGGTTCAAACTTTATATTCCATATGCTTGTAGCATATCCGACTTATAGGATTATATGTATCGATAAACTAACCTATGCTGGGAATATATCCACACTAGTTTCAATTATAAAACATCCCAATTTTAAATTTTATAAGACAGATATTTGCGATAAGAAAACGATTTATAGGATATTTGAAAACGAAAAACCTGATATGGTAGTCAATTTTGCAGCAGAATCGCACGTTGATAGAAGTATTAAAAATCCTGAAATTTTCATACACACCAATATCTTTGGAACACAGATTTTAATGGAAGCCTGTCGGAAGTATGGAATAATTAGATATCATCAAGTGAGCACAGATGAGGTGTATGGAGATTTGCCATTAGATAAGCCTCAATTGTTTTTCACAGAAGAAACACCGATTCATGCTTCTTCTCCGTATTCTGCATCAAAAGCTTCTGCAGATATGATTGTTCTCGCATACTACCGAACTTATGGTATTCCAGTAACTATATCTCGTTGCTCTAATAACTATGGACCATACCAATTTCCAGAGAAACTAATTCCACTAATGATTGTAAACGCTTTGAATGACAAGCCTCTTCCTGTCTACGGGAAAGGGATAAATATTCGGGATTGGCTCTACGTTGAGGACCATTGCAAAGCAATTGATTTAATAATTCATAAAGGCAGAATTGGTGAGATTTATAATATTGGTGGTCATAATGAGATGAGAAACGTAGATATCGTTAAGTTGATTTGTAATGAATTGGGAAAATCAGAAAATTTAATCGAATATGTGATAGACCGGAAAGGCCATGATATGCGTTACGCCATTGATCCACAAAAAATACATAATGAACTTGGTTGGTTGCCGGAGACAAAGTTTCAGGATGGGATTAGGAAAACAATAAATTGGTATCTTGAAAATAGAAACTGGTGGGATTCTATCATTTCTGGTGAGTATTAGCATAATTTAAAGTAAATTAATAAAATTTGATTGAATTAAAATGATGGAAAAGTGAAGTCAAAAAATTGGTTCGAAATTTGTTTGGCTGAAGCTGTAAACTACCAACATTAATAAAGCATGAAAGAAGTTATGACAAAAAGGTCTATAAGATTCTCAATAATTATTCCGCTGTACAATAAGGAACAATTTATCGACAAGGTTCTTTCAAGTATTGAAGCTCAGACACATAAAAATTTTGAAGTACTTGTCATAAATGACTCAAGTACAGATAGCAGTTTTTTAGTCGCTCAAGAAAAAATAAACGCTATGAAAAATCTTTGTTTTCGTATGATAAGTAATAGTAAAAATTTAGGCGTGGGAGATACAAGGAACCGAGGCATTAAAGAAGTATCAGGGGATTATGTAATTTTTTTAGATGCGGATGACGAATTTAGTGAAATTACATTTCTTGAAAAAATTAATCAATATATTATTGAGTTTTCACCAGAGATAATTTTTTTAAAAAGGGATTATTATGGGCATCATGATAAACCGGAGTATCAAAAAGTGAAAAATTCCCTTTCACTAATAGGAGAGAATTTTTTCAGAGTAAAGAATAAAAATTCTTTTGCCATCAATGGAGATTTTCCTTTTGGAGGGAGTGGGTCTGTTTGTGTTAGGAAAGAGGTAATAGTTAATAAAACTTTCGATAATAAAGAAAAGTTATTCGAAGATTGGTTGTTCTTTATCGATTTGTTTATTCATAGTGAAAGTGTCTTCTACTATAACATATCTACAATAAAAATAAATTATGATGATAATTCATTATCTAGGACACGTACAATAGAGGATGTAAATAGAATCCCGAAAATATATTATTTTCTCAAAGATAATAATAATTTTACATTATCAAATGTTTTTTTTTGGACGTGGCTGAATTTTTTTGTAAGTTGCGATCAGTCAGTAAAAACAAATTTTAAAATTCTTGCAATCCATCGAAATGAATTATTAAAAAATTTAAAAATTAGAAAGAGAAGTATAAAGCTGATGTTTATTGTCGTCGCGAAACTTGGGAAAAACATTCTGTTTAGATCAATTTATTTTTTCTCAAAGAAAATTTCCAGTTTCACTCAAAAATTATAAATTCCAACAGTTATGAATCTTCAAATAGGATTGAACCTAATATTTTTAATAAGATATGTTATGTTTCCAGTCATAGGTGAGTCGATGTATTCTGTACCCGTCGGGGTGCGGAAACTGGTGGAAGTATGAGAAACTTTATGGGACAATAGGCGATCTCATAAAAATTTGTATAAGACTCTGATGCCTTTTGAAATCAATCTTAGAAATAAAGAATATTTGTATATTTTGCAAATTAGTGCAACTCGTTGGGCTCAGCTTAACAAGCTAGGATAAGAAAATATTAAAAAGAAGGAATTAAATTTAGATGAATATCTTAGTTATTATTGGGAATTATTATCCTTATCCATCATCAACAGCAAATTGTATTACGCCATTATTGTTATCATTACAAGAAGAAGGACATATAGTATCAATTTTAACAAATACACCCCAAAATACTAAAATCCCATACAGAATGATTGTTAATGGGGTAGAAATCAATGGAATTCCTGACAGATATGCATACTATATAAATAAAATTGAAAATTTCATACAATCTCATCCTAAGTATATAAAAAATAGAGTTTTCCAAAATATATTAAAAAGCCCATTTTACTTAAGATACCAAATACCCGCAATTATTGAACGCCTTCCCAGTGGCTTCATTAAAGATAATCTATATAAATTTATGGGAATGAATAAGATTTCAGCTTTTCATTTAATGATAACAATTTCACACCCATTTGTTTCTCAGTTAATCGGTCTGGAAATAAAAAAAAGAATGGTCGATCTTAAGTGGATTATCTACGAATTAGATCCTTATGCATTTAATTTTTATTTAGAGGACAGCAAACGAAAAAAATATGAGAATCAAGAATCACGTGTTATGAAATATTCAAATTTAATAATTGGTACTCCAGAACTAATACGATTATATAAAGGGAATATATTTTCAAAATATCGTAAAAAAATGCATTTCCTTCAGTACAGTGTGCAAGATTATCGAAAATTATATCAACTTAATGAGAAAATCAACCATAATGTAGTTGGTGAATTTTTTATTGCTTACGCAGGTAAATTTTATAAAGAGATTAGAGATCCAATGCCAGCACTAAAAATATTTGAGAAACTTTCTTTAAATTTTTATTGTCTCTTATTCACAAATTATCAAGATAATGAATTCTTGAGTTTCATTGATAGAAACCATACAAAATTTGTTATACAGGAACATTCAACGCATATTGATACTATTTCTACTATGATTAAAGCTGATGTCCTTTTTAGCGTGGGGAATACTGTTGAACTACAAGTTCCTGCAAAAATATTTGAATATATGGGATTAGGGAAGCCCCTTATTCACTTTTCAAAGATTAAAGATGACCCCGCAAAAAAATATTTGGAAAATTATCCTTTTGCCTTGATAATCAATGAGTTTGAAGGGTCTATTCTTGAGAAGGTAGAGAAGATTGAGAATTTTTTTAAGACTATGAAGAATAAGGAGATGAGCTACGATGAGGTCGTTGAGTTTCTTCCGGATTTTGATGAAAGAAACGTAAAAGAGAATTTTCTTTCAATAATTAATAAGGCATAATGAAAATTACAAAGGGGAACTGACATAAACTCGCAATATTTTTTGTCAATATTAATTATTAAGCGGTATATTCAACCTAATTGAATTTGACTTCGCCATTCTTTTGAAATAAATGAGGTTTTTTAACCTTGCGACATATTGAAAATTAAATTAAATTTTTATAGAAAATTTTATATATTAATAAATATAACATTATTGTACAAAAATAATCTAAATCTATTTGAAAAAATAAAATAGAGATTAATATTTATAAATTTAAGGTTGGATTAGATGAATGAAATTCAAAGATAGAATCATGCTCATCACCGGTGGCACTGGTTCCTTTGGCAATGCCGTGTTGGAACGTTTCTTGGATACTGAAATTGCAGAGATACGGATTTTCTCACGAGATGAAAAGAAGCAAGATGATATGCGTCATTTCTACCACAATGAAAAGATCAAATATTACATAGGGGATGTTCGGGACTATAGAAGTATTAGGGATGCTCTCAATGGGGTCGACTTTGTGTTCAGTGCGGCTGCATTGAAACAGGTGCCTTCCTGTGAGTTCTTTCCCATGGAGGCGGTGAAGACCAATATCGTTGGTACGGATAACGTGCTGACAGCCTGCATCAATGCAGGGGTGAAGAAGGTTATCTGTCTTTCCACCGACAAGGCAGCGTACCCAATCAATGCCATGGGAACTTCCAAAGCAATGATGGAGAAGGTGTTCGTAGCAAAATCGAGAACGGTTGCTGAAGATAGGACGCTCATCTGTGGGACTCGTTACGGAAATGTGCTCTGTTCACGTGGCTCGGTTGTTCCACTATTCATTGAACAAATCAAATCTGGTAAACCCTTGACAGTAACAGAGCCAGCGATGACCCGTTTCATCATGACCTTGGAGGAAGCGGTTGATTTGGTGTTATATGCCTATGGACACGCTCGAACAGGGGATATCTTGGTTCAGAAGGCGCCAGCCAGTACTATCGGCGATCTTGCCCAAGCCGTGAAAGAACTCTTCAAAGCTGAAAATGAGATCAAGACCATAGGCATCCGTCATGGTGAAAAGTTATATGAAACGTTGTTGACAAATGAAGAGTGTGCGTATGCCCAGGACTTGGGGAACTTTTATCGCGTGCCTGCCGATAACCGGGATTTGAATTATGACAAGTATTTTGTCGATGGCAACGGGAAGCGGAACACATTGACTGAATTCAATTCCAGCAATACACAACTTTTGGCCGTCGAGCAAATAAAGGAAAAGCTCCTGAGCCTGAAATATATCCAAGATGAATTGAAAGCATGGGAAAGTCGTTGACATGAAGATATTGGTTACCGGGGCAAACGGCTTTGTGGGGAAAAACCTCATGTATGAACTCCGCAATAGAGGGTTTGAAGACTTGTACCTGTATGATATCGATTCTGATCCTACTTTGCTTGCTGGCTATACAGGCGATTGTGATTTTGTGTTTCATCTTGCTGGAGTCAACAGACCAAAAGACCAGAAGGAGTTCATGGAAGGAAACTTCGGTTTCACGAGCCAACTTCTTGATTTGCTGAAAATGAACAGGAATAAAGCGCCTGTTTTGATTACCTCATCGATCCAAGCCGCATTGGACAATCCGTATGGGAAAAGCAAGAAGGCTGGTGAAGACCTGCTGTTCTCATATGCCAAGGAAAATGGATCGAAGGTGTATGTTTTCAGACTTCCCAACGTCTTTGGCAAATGGTGTCACCCCAACTACAATAGTGCAGTTGCTACTTTCTGCCATAATATTGCCCATGATCTTCCAATTACGGTCAACGATCCAGATGTTCTTATGAACTTGGTTTATATCGATGATGTGGTTGATAGTTTCATCAATGCGTTAGATGGGCAAATTGTTCTAAAGAATGGGTTCTGCCAGGTTCCGACGGTACATGTTGCCAAGTTGGGAACCATAGTCGAGCTGCTAAAAGGGTTCAAAGCATCCAGGAGTGATCTCTCGATTCCAGATATGTCCAACAGTTTTAAGAAAGTATTGTACAGTACGTATCTCAGTTACTTGCCAGAAGACGGGTTCAGGTATCCATTGAAGATGAATGTCGATAATCGTGGCTCATTTACTGAAATTATCAGGACCGCTGATCGAGGCCAGTTCTCGGTAAATATTTCAAAACCCGGAATAACCAAAGGCAACCACTGGCACCACACCAAGAATGAAAAGTTTCTGGTTGTAAGCGGGAAAGGTTTGATCCAATTCAGAAAGATAGGGACTGATAAAGTTCTGGATTATCATGTTTCAGGAGAAAAACTCGAGGTGGTGGATATTCCTCCAGGATACACACATAACATTATCAATGAGGGTGAAACCGATTTGATAACGTTTATGTGGGCGAATGAAGCTTTCAATGCTGAAAATCCTGATACGATATTTGAGAAGGTGTGAGTAGTAATATGGCAGAAAAAATGAAAATAATGACGATTCTAGGCACAAGACCTGAGATTATTCGTCTTAGCGCAGTTATAAAAAAGTGTGATCAATACTTCAACCATATTCTTGTGCATACTGGACAGAACTGGGATTATACCCTCAATCAGGTTTTTTTCGAAGATTTGGGTCTGCGAGCCCCTGATTATTATCTTGAAAGTGTCGGAAAGAACCTTGGCGAGACAATGGGGAATATTATTGCCAAGAGCTACGACGTCCTGGAGAAGGAAAAACCTGAGGCACTCCTTATATTGGGAGATACGAACAGTTCCCTCGCTGCTATCAGTGCAAAGCGTTTGAAGATTCCCATTTTTCACATGGAAGCGGGTAATCGATGTTGGGATTGGAATGTCAGCGAAATGATCAACCGAAAGATAGTGGATCACATCAGCGACATCAACCTTCCGTATACAGAGCATTCAAGAAGGTACCTGCTCTCAGAGGGATTGGACGGCAAGACACTATTTGTCACAGGTTCTCCCATGCGAGAAGTGCTTGATAACCATATGCAGGGTATTCTGAGTAGTGATGTCTTGGATCGTATGCAGTTGAAGAAAAACAACTACATACTTGTCTCGGCGCATCGGGAAGAGAACATCGACAATGAGCAGCACTTCCTGTCACTGATGACAGCGATCAATGATATGGCAGAAAAGTATCAAATGCCGGTTATCTACAGCACACATCCAAGAAGCAAGAAATTCATCGAACAAAGGAAATTCAAGTTTCATCCTCTGGTACAAAGCCTAAAACCTTTCGGCTTCCTGGATTATAACAATCTACAAATGAATGCTTTTTGTGTCCTCTCTGATAGTGGAACTTTAAGTGAAGAATCTACAATGCTGAATTTTCCAGGGGTATTGATCAGAACCAGCACCGAACGGCCAGAAGTCTTGGACAAAGGAACCGTGGTAATCGGGGGCATAACCACCAAGGACATTACCCAAGCCCTTGAGATGGCAGTCTCCATGCATAGCAACCAAGAATTGACCGAAATGCCTGACGATTATCATGATGGTAATGTATCGGTGAAGGTTGTGAAGCTGATACAGAGTTATGCGAAGATAGTGGATGAGACGGTGTGGGGGAAACCACTGTCATGAAAATTTTTAATGGAATGCTTTTTAATAATGGACGAATTGACAGTCGAAGCAAAAATATACTTATTAATATTCTTCATTCTAGTTGGTTGCGAATAGTAAGTATATTATTAGGAATAATTATCGTACCAATTGAATTGCAATATTTAGGAACAGCAAGATATGGAGTATGGATTACAGTTAGTTCAATTATTAATTGGTTCAATTTTTTCAACCTTGGGTTAGGAAATGGACTTCAGAATCAGGTTGCTAGATTTTTAGCTCTCAAGGACTATGAGAACACTCAAACATATATAAGCACTTCTTATGCATTAATAGTATTAATTTGTGTTCCTGTATTGTTGATTTTGCTATTTATTGCCTCTATTGTAGACTGGAATTTAATCTTGAACGTATCAAGAGCTCTTATTAGTAACCAAGAGATTGTAAAAAGCTCAAAGTTGCTAATTATATTTTTACTTTCTCAAATCGTATTGAGACTTTTTAACAATGTATTATTGGCTCATCAAAAAGCATATATAGTATCTGTGATTGACTGTTTGAATAGAATTCTTACAATTATTCTTCTTTTAGTTTATATGAACTTTTCAACAAACAAGACATTAGTTATTATTAGTATGATAACTGGATTTTCCTCTACAATTGTAATAGTTATTTTTAGTATTGTATACTTTACAACAAAATATAAGAAAATTCGGCCTACAATAAGAAAAGTAAATTTTGAAAATTCACCAAAATTATTAAATCTTGGAATAAAATTCTTTATAATTCAAATAGCATTCATGGTTATTTATAATACGAACAACATTATAATCACAAACCTTTTTGGTCCCGAGACCGTAACTCAATATAATATTGTATTCAAATATTTCTCACTCATTATGATGAGTTTTTCAATTATTTTAACTCCTATTTGGAGTGCATTTACTGACGCTTGGGTGAAAAAGGATTTATCTTGGATTAAAAAAACTATCCTGAACCTACAGAAATTTTGGTATATAACATGTTTATTAGGATTGATTATGATTATTTTTTCAAAACATGTGTTTAGGTTTTGGATTGGAAATGCAATAGAAATTCCGTTTCATATAAGCATCTACGTTTGTCTCTGGGTATTATTAAACGCTTACAATAGTATATATAGCCACTTCTTTAATGGTATTAGCAGAATAGGTCTTCAGATGAGGATTGCTATCATTTCTTCTTTAATCAATATTCCTCTTGCTCTATATTTGGGCAAAAATTTTGGACTATCTGGTATTCTTATATCAAATTTATTAATCGCTCTAATTTGTACTGTTTTTTATCCTATTCATTATAGAAAAATTATAAGTGAGACAGCAAAAGGAATCTGGAGTAAATAGATGGCAAGAATACTTCTCTCAATTTGTATCCCTGTTTACAATAATGGAGAATTGTTTAGAATTTCATTAACAGAAGCTTGTGAAAGCATAATTTTTTCAATGGAGAAGGATGTTGAAATTGTTGTGTCTGATAATGCTTCAGATATTCAATTATGGCAAATTGTTTATGAATGTAGGGAGAAATTCCCTTCAATTCCGATAATATATAATAGGAATAAAGAAAATATTGGGATGTCACGCAATTTTTTAAAGGTTGTTGAATGGTCACGAGGTGATTTTTGTTGGATAATTGGATCTGATGATTTTATCATGAGAGATAGTGTTCACAAAATTGTACAAATTATTCATAATTTTCCCGAAACAGATTTTATTAATTGTGGAATAATTCATGTGAACCTTAATCAAATAGATAATAGAAATATTGATGGTTATATAAGTAGTTTGAATAATTCAAGTGAAAGGGATCAAGAAAGCATTTGTCTTAAAAAATTTAAAGATATAATCAACCTCAAGGCTGGTAATGTATTCCTTGGATCGATAATGACTGGAATTTTCCGACGCAAGATTTGGAATTGCGTAGATAAATCTGAGATACTTTCTTATGATGGATTCGATACCTTAGCTTCTATTTATCCTCATTGTTATATTTATGCAACAGGATTTATGGATCGATATGCGATCGAATATAAGCATCCATTGATAGTTGTAGGTGATGGGAAGAGACCTTGGACAACTGATAATGGAAATAACTATTGGAATTCATCTCTTCCTTTAATCTATTACACGATATTAACTGATATGCTACTGCGCTACAAGAGATTTGGTTTGACAAGTTCAGTGTTCAATGAGAGTATTAATTATACTAGTAGATTTGCTGGTCGCTTATTTTTGCCTATATTATTTCGTTTCTTTATAAAAAAAACACAAGTAGAAACTTTCAATTCTTTCAAATTCTCAGAGTTGACGCGATTTTATCTCAAATATCCAAACTTCTATATCGGAATTGTTCTTTCAATTATTAAACCGAATGGAGATTTATGGAGGTTGAAATGAAAGTTATTATCTTGGCCGGAGGGTTCGGTACCCGAATTTCAGAACAGAGCCACTTGATCCCCAAACCGATGATTGAGATTGGGGGACGCCCAATCCTCTGGCATATCATGAAATTCTACTCATCACACGGATTCAATGAATTCATCGTTTGCTGTGGGTATAAGCAATATGTGATAAAGGAGTTCTTCGCTGACTATTATCTCCACATGTCAGATGTTACATTTGATTTTACCCGAGAGAATACGATGGATGTTCACTCAAATAGCACAGAACCTTGGAAGGTGACGCTTATCGATACCGGTTTGAACACGATGACAGGAGGGAGAATTAAAAGGGTGGCAAAATACATCGGAGATGAACCCTTCATGCTAACATACGGAGACGGGTTGTCAGATGTGGATATCAAGGACCTGGTGGTTCGCCACAAACAAAATGGAAAGCTCGCCACATTGACAGCCATCCAACCGGGGGGGCGTTTCGGAATGATTGATATTGAAGGGAATGAGAATATCAATAGTTTCAAGGAAAAATCGAAGGAGGACGGGGGGTGGATCAACGGTGGTTTCATGGTATTGGAACCAGGAATCTTGGATTATATCAGCGGGGATGATTGTGTATTCGAACGGTACCCTCTGGAGACTATAGCGTCGGAAGGACAGTTGAAAGCATACAAACATGCTGGATTCTGGCAATGCATGGATACCTTGAGGGACAAGGAACTTTTGGAGAGGTTATGGCAAGAAGGGAAGGCACCTTGGAAAACGTGGTAATCGAATCCTTGGAATTCTTCAAGAAAAGAAGAGTTCTGATCACCGGCCACACCGGCTTCAAGGGGACCTGGTTGACACGCATCCTGTTGCTGGCTGGGGCGGAGATCATAGGGTATTCGTTGGATCCACCTACCTGTCCCTCGCTTTATGCCCTCACCGACACAGGAAGTAGGATTCGTTCGATACATGGTGATGTGAGGTCGTTCGGATCTTTGAATGAAACGTTGTACGATTTCAAGCCCGAGATAGTTTTTCATCTGGCTGCTCAACCGATAGTCAGGCTTTCCTACGATGAGCCCATGGACACTTATTCCACTAATGTGATGGGTACCGTGCATATCCTGGAAGCAATCCGCAAGTCTTCTTCAGTACGGTCTTTCGTGAATATTACCACCGACAAGGTCTATGAGAACAGGGAATGGATTTGGGGATATAGGGAAAACGAGACCCTTTGCGGGTTCGATCCATATTCGAACAGTAAATCCTGCAGCGAAATGGTCACTTCCAGTTATCGAAACTCCTTCTTCTCAGATCCCGACAGCACGGCAATTTCGACCGCTAGAAGCGGGAACGTGATTGGCGGAGGAGATTTTGCCCAGGATCGGATTATTCCCGACTGTGTCAGGGCGATTGCAGCCGGCAGGGAATTACTGTTGAGGAACCCGCATTCGATCCGGCCATACCAACATGTACTCGAGTGCTTGTCTGGTTATCTCCTGTTGGCAATGAAACAGTTTGAAGAGAAGTCCTACGAAGGTCCGTATAATTTTGGCCCAGATGAGGACGGATGCGTCTCGACAGGTACCCTTGTCCAAATGGTTTTTAAAGAATGGGGAGCCGGAACATGGAGAATCCAAGGTGATGGAGGACCACACGAGGCAAGCTTTCTCAAGCTCGATTGTTCGAAAGCGAAAAATATTCTCGAATGGCGTCCGAAATGGAATATACAGCAGGCGGTTGCTAAAACCTTGATTTGGACGCAGGGGTACTTGTCGGGAGAGAATGTGGATGATTTGACGGATAGACAGATAATGGACTATTTTAACATATAGAGGAGACCTTTAATTTGCATATAACCGAAACAGAATTCGGGGGGGTGTACTTGATAGAGAATCCCCTCCACAGCGATTCGAGAGGCACGTTCTTCAAACCCTTTGACCAAAAGGCCATATCGTCGAGAATCGGAAAGTTTGAGGTTATGGAACTGTATTATTCCACAAACAGAAAACATGTGGTCAGGGGAATGCATTTCCAGTCCCCACCGATGGCTCACAGCAAGTTGGTATGGGTTTCCCATGGTAGTATTCTGGATGTCGTGCTTGACCTGCGTGCAGGATCGAAGACATACGGCAAATGGTTCGAACGAATCATTCGGGCATATGATGGATGTGCCCTTCTGATCAAAGATGGATTCGCCCATGGGTTCTTGTCACTTGAGGAAGATAGCATTGTGAATTATGCCCAGACAACTGGTTATGATCAGAAGTATGACAAGGGAGTGAAATTCGATTCCTTCGGATACATTTGGCCCGTATCAAACCCGATTGTGTCGGATCGGGACAAGTTGTTCCCATCGTTCGATGAGTATGAGACGGAGTTCGTGTGAAGATCGCCATTACCGGAGGAACCGGTTTCATTGGTAGCAACCTTGTCCCTGAACTGGCTCGCAGAGGTCATCAGGTGTGCCTGTTGACCCGAAAGATATCCATTGAAAAGGCCGCAGTGAAGCTACCAGGATTGCCAGCACTATCCTGCGATTCATATGAGGATGTTGTCACAGCCTTGCGGGAATTCCAGCCACAGATGGTCATTCATCTTGCGACAACTTATGTCAACAAACATACTTCAGAGGATATCGGCAGATTGTGTGATTCCAACATTTCTCTAGGCATGAATCTCCTTGAAGCAATGAGGAATTGTGGGATTTGTCATATCCTCAATCTGGGGAGCAGGTGGCAGCACCTTGGACCCGGGAAGGATACCCCCGCGAACCTGTATGCTGCCACCAAGAATGCATTTCAGGAAATCCTTGCATACTACGGATCCAAGCATGGCCTATCTTTTGCCAACATTGAATTATGCGATACATTCGGTCGTGGTGACACAAGAAAGAAAATTGTCCAGCTGATAATTGATGCGTGCATTGGACACAAACATCTGGATTTGAGCCCTGGAGGACAAATCCTCGACTTGTTGTGTGTTGAGGATGTCGTGGACTTCATATCGAACAAAGTGGAAGATCTTTCCTTTTTTGGAAATGGGACGATCGCCTTGTCCGGTGAGGAGGTTGTCTTGAGGGAGTTGGGAAATATGGTGGAGCGGTTGGTTGGAGTAGACGAATATCTCCATTGGGGTGCACGACCATACCGTGACGACGAAGTGATGGTGCCTCCAAAATTCTACACACTCCTTAAAATCAACCGACACCCACTCGAATACCATCTGAGAAAACAATACATCGACCCACAAACGATTGGAGGAGTTTAAGATGCCGGCTCCAACAAAGGTTCTCGCGAAACTGGCTAAAATTATTAAGTTTGGCCAAGATGTCTATCAGTTGCAATTTTTAGTTCCAAATCGAACCATCCGGTTTAAGGCTGGACAGTTCCTACACCTCACATTGTCGGATTTTGATCCTTCTGAGGGCTATTGGCCCGAATCAAGGGTCTTTTCAATAGCATCCAAACCAGGCGACCAAATGATCGAGATCATCTATAGTGTGAAAGGAAATTATACACAAAAGATGAGTGCTACACTAACGGAGGGAATGTCCCTGTGGCTCAAGCTCCCGTATGGTGATTTTGTTGTGGAAAGGCATATCAAACAGGGGCAAGCGGCAGTATTTGTCGCTGGAGGTACAGGCATATCCCCATTCATTCCTTACTTTCTTGAGGTAATTGGAAAGGATGTCTGTCCGCCTTTGCGTGTCTACTATGGTATAAGAGATGCTGATCATTACCTCTATAAGGAAATCGTGGAAACTGTTAGGACGAAAGCCGATGTCCAAATTGTTGAGGGGCCTTTTGATATTAAGATGATTTGCGAGGAAATTGCTGGCATGACTGAGGCAGTATGTTTCATTTCCGGACCCCCGGTTATGATCGGGGCTTTCCAGAATGGTCTGGAACATGCGGGTTTTCCAAGAGAGTCCGTTATAATCGATGCATGGGAGTAGGAAAGTGAAGAAGACTGAGTCACAATTGAGAATGGAAATCTCTGATCTGGTGAAGGAATATTATGACATCCGATACGCTGGGCGCAAATATATACCCGGAGAGACCCCTGTCCGCTATGCGGGGAGAATATTTGACGAAAAGGAGCTGCAGCTGCTCGTGGATTCCAGTCTTGACTTCTGGTTGACAAGTGGACGATACAGTGAACAGTTTGAGCTGGATTTTGCAGCTTTCGTGGGATCCGAGTACGCCATGCTTACCAATTCCGGATCATCGGCGAATCTTCTTGCTCTAACGGCCTTGACCAGCCCTCTTATGGGGGAAAGACGACTGAAGCCGGGTGATGAGGTAATCACCGTAGCCGCAGGTTTTCCCACCACAGTAAATCCAATTATTCAAAATAATTTGGTACCTGTATTCCTTGATGTGGAACTTGGGACCTACAATATAAAAGTCGATGATCTGGAAAAGGCAATGAGCCAGAATACCCGAGCAATTATGCTCGCCCATACCTTGGCCAATCCATATGACCTGGAAAGAGTGATGGAATTTGTGCATAAGCATGACTTGTTCCTGGTGGAGGATTGTTGTGATGCCCTCGGGTCAACCTATAACGGAAAACATGTCGGGACTTTCGGTCATGTCGCGACGTGTTCCTTCTACCCAGCCCACCACATCACCCTCGGCGAGGGGGGAATGGTGTTTACCAACGATGACCTCATAGCCAGAGCTGTAACTTCTTTCAGGGATTGGGGACGTGACTGCTATTGTAAGGGCGGGGAGAACAATACATGCGGGAAACGATATAGCGGACAATATGGACAACTCCCACACGGATATGATCACAAATATGTATATTCCCACATCGGGTACAACCTCAAGGTGACCGATATGCAAGCGGCCATTGGTGTAGCACAAATGAAAAAGTTACCTCGGTTCATAGAGGCAAGGAAGAATAATTTCAAGTTGTGGAATGAGGGGTTAAAACAGTTTGAAGACCATTTTATCCTTCCTGAAGCAACATATAATTCTGAACCTGCTTGGTTCGCGTTTCCTGTCTCTGTACGAGAGGGTGCACCGTTCACAAGGACAGAACTGACCAACTATTTAGCTGCTAAAGGTATAGAGACACGTAATCTGTTTGCAGGAAACATTACGAAGCAACCGGCATATCTGGAGATTGAAAAACGGGTAATTGGCGAATTGAAGAATACCGATTTTGCAATGAACAATACATTCTTCTTTGGGACCTATCCAGGAATGAAGCCAGAAATGATTGAATATTCTCTCGAAGTGATTTTAGAGTTCCTTATGACAATCGGTACTATGTAGGATTATCACATTATCCAGATAAAGGGGCTATGTGGGGATTTTTGACGACAATCAGGACCAAGAAGAAAATCCACATCCAGGTTGAAAAGTGGGTTCTCAGGGCATTTTTGAGGGGGTTTGCGGAAAACGGGAACCAGGAAAAACTTCCATAAAATCCACATTGAGATACCAAGACGGACTCAGATCAAACTGGTTTTCGAAAGTATATTTTATAGAAGTATAGGTAGATATGGGAACAATCAGGAAGTACAAAGCAGCTGTTTTCTATGTGGATATTCTTGGGATGGGAGCACTCACAAAAGAAGAGATATCATTAACGACATCAGATTACCAATCTTGGCTAAAAAAATATCGACATGAATTTAGTCATCAATATTTAGCTGCTGCGATACTTGCCGAGTTTAGACAAATTTTAAGTTCTCTCATTATTAAATACGATAATGTAGTTATATCTCAATTATCAGATTGCGCTTTTATTTGGTCAGATGATATTTGTAATATTATTAAATTTGCTGCTGAATTTATGCAACTTGCACTAGGAAAGGGTGTATTTTGTAGAGCTGGTTTGACATATGGTGAAATAATTGAAACAAACGAAAATCACACATTAGTAAGATTTATTGTTGGCCCAGCTGTTACAACAGCCGTAAAACTCGAGAAAATTGCTAAAGGGGCTCGAATTCTGATCGATGAAGATTTTCCCAAATTTTTATGGAATTGCAATAAAATCTTTGCAGAGAGAACTCAGCCACTTTTTTCACCATTTACAAATCCATTAGATTATGAAGTTTATGATGAATTTAAATGGTATCTCGTACCATCTGGCATAATTGGGGAAGTTGATCTTAGGATGCTTGTTTATTATGATAAAGTTGAATTTACAAAAAATAGATTAAAGCTTGCAAATCGAGTAAGACTTTCTCCCAAATTTTTATGGAATACTAAATCAATTCAAGGACGCATTCAGCTAAAAGCGACAGTAAGTTTTATGGCTGAGAATAAATTGCTTGGAATACGTCATGACTATGCTTGGACTGGTTTGGGTATTAAGAGATCAAAAGAAATAGTAGACAATTTGGAAAGGCAAATAACTAATGACAACAATTTTCAGGAATTTAGTACATTACAATCGGATACCATCATTGACGACGATTATTGACAATCGGGACTATCGGTACCAGGAAGAAAATCCACATCCAGGGTGAAAAATGGGCTTCTAGGGCATTTCTGAAGTGGTTTGTGGAAAACCGGTGCCAGGAAGGAAATCCTCGTTCTCCACATAGAATTCTTGATTGAATATTTTTTTTGTGCCTACTATATCAATAATGATAACAATAATGAAGAAAGGGCATTCCAGATTGCACATGGTGCGGATGCACAAGACTGGAATGGTCTCCCATTCACCAAAACAAATCGCCAAGTCCACGGGAATGTAGTATAATCAACCGATTCCCAACGTATTGAGGAGCTTTCCATGAGAATAGCTGTCGCAGGAACAGGGTATGTCGGCTTGTCCAATTCGGTGTTGCTTGGCCAACACCACGAGGTGGTAGCTGTCGACCTCATCCAATCCAAGGTCGATATGATCAACAAGCGAGTGTCTCCCATTGTCGATGCGGAGATCAGCGACTACCTCGCTCATCACGATCTCAAGCTGAAAGCGACCACCGACGGAGATAGTGCCTACAGGGATGCCGATTATGTGATCATCAGCACTCCGACCAATTATGATCCCGACAGGAACTTCTTCGACACCTCCTCGGTAGAGGCGGTCGTCCAGCAGGTGATGGCGGTCAACCCCTCGGCCATCATGGTGATCAAGTCCACGGTCCCCGTCGGATTCACAGCTGAAGTGAGGGAGAAGTATGGATCGGAGAACATCCTCTTCAGTCCCGAGTTCCTTCGCGAGGGGCAGGCACTGAAGGATAACCTGTATCCTTCCCGCATCATAGTCGGCTGTCCCTTGGATGATACTCGGTTGAAGGAAGCGGCAGAAACATTCGCCTCCCTGTTGGCGGAAGGAGCCATCAAGAAGGACGTGCCCATACTGATCATGAAACTCACCGAAGCCGAGGCGGTCAAGCTCTTTGCGAACACCTACTTGGCCTTGCGGGTCTCCTTCTTCAATGAGCTCGATACCTATGCCGAGGTCAGGGGATTGGACACCAAGTCGATTATCGACGGGATTGGGCTGGACCCTCGCATTGGAACCCATTACAACAACCCGTCCTTCGGCTACGGAGGCTATTGTCTTCCCAAGGACACCAAGCAGCTGTTGGCCAATTACGAGTATGTCCCCCAGAACATCATGACCGCGATCGTGGATGCGAACAGGACCCGCAAGGACTTCATCGCAGACAGGATACTGCAGAAGGCTGGCTTCAAATGGAACAATGCTTCCAGCATCGTGGTGGGCATCTACCGGTTGACCATGAAAGCCGGTTCGGACAATTTCCGCCAATCCTCGATCCAGGGAGTAATGAAGCGCATCAAGGCCAAGGGCATCGAGGTGGTGGTCTATGAACCCACCTTCACCGAGGATGAGTTTTTTGGAAGCAAGATATACAAGGAGCTGGATGGATTCAAACAGGTGTGCAACGTGATCGTTGCCAACCGGTACGCACAGGAACTTGAGGACGTGTGGGACAAGGTCTACACGCGGGATCTGTATGAGAGGGATTGAGCATGGGATTGAATAACAAGCATTCGCTGCAAAGCGGTACTATCGTGATGGTCACCGGAGCCGCGGGCTTCATTGGGTTCCACGTCTCCCAGGCCCTTCTTGAGAGGGGTTGCGTCGTCATCGGCTATGACAATTGCAACGACTATTACGATGTGTCCCTCAAAGAGGGAAGACTGGGAGTGCTTTCTGGCTATCCCGACTTTACCTTCATCAAGGGGGACCTTGCAGATAAGGAGACACTCGATGGTGCATTCACCGAATACGCTCCAACCATAGTATTGCATCTCGCTGCCCAGGCAGGGGTGCGGTATTCCATCGACAATCCGTATGCATACATGCAATCCAACCTCGTGGGGTTCCTGAACATCCTTGAAGCTTGTCGGAACTTCGGAACCGAGCATCTGGTCTACGCATCGTCGTCTTCGGTGTACGGGATGAACGAGAAGGTACCATTCAGCACCTCGGACAACGTCGACTCTCCAGTGTCGTTGTATGCAGCTACCAAGAAGAGCAACGAGCTCATGGCGCATTGCTACTCCCATCTATATGGGTTTCCGAGCACAGGTCTGCGATTCTTTACTGTCTACGGCCCCTGGGGCAGACCGGATATGGCGTACTTCTCATTCACCAACAGGATCGTGAGAGGGGAACCGATCAAGATATTCAACAACGGGGACATGTGGCGGGATTTCACCTACATAGACGATGTGGTCGCAGGCATACTCAACATTCTTCCCAATCCGCCTGTTCCGAACGAGCATGGCGATCGATACAAGGTCTACAACATCGGTAACAACAAACCTGAGCAGATCATGGACTATTTCTCAGCATTGGAGAAAGCACTGGGGATGATCGCCAAGAAAGAGTTCCTTCCCATGCAACCCGGCGATGTCTACCAGACCTATGCCGATGTGGACGATCTGATGCAGGACTTCGATTTCAAACCGTCCACTTCGATCGGGGTCGGACTTCAGAAGTTTGTGGATTGGTATCGGGAATATTATGGGGTGTGATGTTTATGATTTATTTTAATTTATTTACGATCAAAAACATAAGGGGGATGGATAAATGGTAACAAACGATTACACAATGCGTAGTATTGTAGCACAAATTGATAAAAACCAACGTGAGTTGATAGAAGCCTTTGTTCAAGGTGCAGTATATTGCCATTGTAAAATATCTGAAAAAGGGACAAGTTTTGCAGCTAGAGATTTGTTTGGTGGAGATAACTACTATTGGCAAGGGACTCCATTAATCGCCTTGTATCAATGGCACGAGAATAATGATGCAGACGATCCAGTGGGCATGGCAGGAAAAGATCTTGGATGGATACTGCTTGGAGTGTTGGCAAAGGATAAACGCCATTTTAGCAAAAGCAAGGAATATACTAATGTCTATGAATGGCTATACCTAGAAGGCGTTGAGGATATTGAATAGACCTGCCACGACAATCGGTACCAGGAAGGAAAGCTACATCCGGGGTGAAAAATTGGCTATTAGGGCATTTTTGAAGGGGTTTGTGAAAATCCGGTGACAGGAAGAATTTCCACAAAATCCACATCTGTGTCTTGCGAGATTCAATTTTTTTGAGCGTATAATATCAATAATAATAATTATAACAATAATGATAAATAACTATCAAGACACAAGGAAGTTCACATGATACAAAGTGAGGATATTCCAGCATGTCTTGGTCACCGATTGGGGAATCCAATTGCCTGGATCTCAAGATTCTAATGTACGCCCAATGCCTTTCTGGTGGCAGCAGGAAACTCCTGGATTTGCAGATAATTGCACTTCGCGTTGCCGGTGCTGGCGTTGTACAGTTGGTAGTACAATCGAGCGGAACTAATCCAACTATTAAAAGGAATTAGCTCAGCCTTTTCCGAAATCAGTTTGTACTACACC
>PGXU01000010.1:22699-98860 GCA_002839335.1 Spirochaetae bacterium HGW-Spirochaetae-4 | reverse complement strand
ATTGGGTGCGTTGGTACTCGTTCCACCCGATCGAGCGTTTGAATTCAGCATCCTCGAGCAACCGGACAAGGCAGTTTCTCGGCACGGGGTTTGCGAATGCAAGCTCATGGAGAACTTCTTTGGTACCAATCGCCAGATACGCGGCTTTCCTGAGCATCTCGCCCAGCTGTTGTTCTTCCACTGCAAGGAAAGGCAATTGGTCGGAAAAGAATCTGTCGAGCATCAGCGAATCCACAATTTCCGCCGCCTCCTGCAGGGAGGATTCTGGTGAAAGGTACACTTTCAGCAACAATGCGGTTTGTATCAGGATCGGCAATTCCTGCATGACCTTTCCGCCGATAGCGAAAACCGTGGTTGGCCGTTGTGGATCGAAGCAACTGATGAGATTCTGTATCTCTTGCAACATGTCCCGCGGCTGGACTTCCTGTACCAGCGGCGCGATAGCAGAGCGAGTGGTATTCGGCAACGTTTCATACAGGGCTGCCAGTCTTGCATAGGCTTCACCGGCAAGCAGTACGAATTTACGGATATCCTTGCTTCTGATGGTCTCGGAAGAAACGATGTCCCTGACTGTTCCCAGCATCGCTTGGGACCGGAAATTGTCGAGCGCCTTATGCACGGGTCCCAATCGGATACCGGCAAGGTCCCTTTCGAAATTGGAGGTTCCCTTCCCCCCGAGTTGCAGATACAAAGCCTCGTAAATACCTTCGTTATCCTCGACCTCGCGGATATTCAACCATATTCTGGTTTCATACCCATCGAGGGACACCCACGTCCCTTCATCGAAAATCGACATTGACGGGACGATATAGGTCAATCTATCCGGGAAACTCTCGTAGAGCATATACCTTCGCCCGCCAAAGGTAAGGCCCAGGCATTCTCCCAGCGATTTTGTCCTGCCTATACGGCTGCCATCCGGAAGACGCACGAGTTTTGGCGCGGAATTCTCAATACGACCTTGGGCATGCTCGAACCGGTTGTTGTACATGACCAGCGCCCTACGGTCCTCGGTTCCGTTCACATAGGCGAAGATGGATTCTGCGACCGAATTGTTATCCACCACATCGAACAGATCGAAATACTCGACACCACTGAAGGCATGCCTTATCTTCAATAGGGGGAATATCCTCCTGTAGTGTTCACCGACCAAATGGTCGTCGGGATATTCGTTCCAATAGGCACGACGATATTCCATGCCATACTTCTCGTGGAATCCCTCGATTTGACCGTGACCGAACATGGGAAGTCCCGGCATGGTGCTCAACAGCGTGCATATCCCGAAATACTTGTCCCCATTTCCAAATTGGGAAATGGCGGTCTCCTCATCCGGGTTGTTCATGAAATTGACGAATCGTTTGAGGATTTCGGGGTCGAACGAGAGGGTGTTCTTTATAGTGTCCCGATATTCCTTGTTGTCCTGGTTCTTCAGCATGTTCATAAAAGCGCTGTTGTAGACCCGGTGCATGCCCAAGGTCCGGACAAAGTAGCCTTCCATCATCCAGAAAGCCTCGGCCAGAAGCAATGTGTCGGGAACTTCGGCAGCGACCCGATCAACCACTTCCCGCCAAAATTCGTTCGGCATCATCTGGGCAAATTCCTCGTCGGACATGCCGGCTCCAGATCTGCCGGGGATATCGCCTCCGCTTCCCGGCTGTGGATACCAGAGTCTCTGGACGTGCCGTTTTGCCAAAGTCATCGCCGCGTCGAATCGAATGATGTGGAAATTCCGGGCTACGTGGAGGATCTGCTGGATTACCGCCTCCCTGGTGTTCTGATTCAGAAAATCGAGCTGTGCGGTGTCGTTCCAAGGCATGGATGTTCCATCGTTGCCATGGAAGATGTACGAAGTCTCGCGGGTTTCCCTATCGATCCGACGATATGTGACCGCGGCATCTGTCCTGTCGAAATAGTGGTCCTCTATCTTTACCTCGATCCGGGGATCGGGAGAAAGGTCTTCCCCGTTGTAGGTATAGGACGGAAATGGCGGATACTGCATGCGGATAAAATATTCGGGATGATGCAAAGCCCAGTCGCTGTCCAAGCCCGTATGGTTCGGGACCATGTCGCTTGCCAACCTGATTCCCCTGGCCATGCACCGCTCATCCAAATTCCTCAGGGCAGCCCACCCGCCGATGCTGGTCGCGATATCGTAGCCTTTCAGGGAATAGGCAGACGCTTCCGCTTCCGGGTTTCCACACAGGTTCTTGATACGTTTGGAAGCATCGCTGCGTTCCCACAATCCGATGAGCCACAACCCGGAGAATCCCCGTTGTGCCATAAGGTCCAACTCGTGGTCGGGAATCTGGTCGAGTGTCTCGATCGGATATCCGTACATCCGGGACAATTGGTCCAACCATACCAAAGTGCTTTTTGCCAACATGATGACATTCGGCATCCAGTTGCGATCCATACTGTAGGCTTCGTATTCCATATCCTTCGAATCGTAGGAAGGAACGCCAACGATGCCGGGACCACCGCCGTGGAAACGGGGTTTCTCCTCTTCTTGGACGAAGTCGATCGCACGGAGGAGATACGTCCGCAACCGTTCGGGAAGGAGGTCTCTCCACTCCCTCAAGATATAGGAGATCTGGGCAGTAAGGGAATCGGGATGCGCTTTCGCCGGGCTGGTGAGGAATGAGAACAGGTCGTCGTCATTCTCCCCGATCCCGGGTGCCGACCTGGTGAACCCTCCCATAAGTGCTGCGAGCGCAAGCGATGCGGGGGGAAAACGTACCCCCTCCGGTTTCACCAACGGCTTGGCGGCCTTGACCAGCGCAGGGTTCTCCATGATGACCTGGTGGACGAAAAACCCCCTTGTGGTCTCCTCCATCAAATAGGGTGCGGTCGGTTGGAGCGTATTCAGGACCGGCGAGGGGAATTCCCGTGCGAAGAACACCAGGACATCCTGGCACGAGTGGTTGCGGGTGATCTGGGGTGTCAATCGCGTGAAGAAGTCATGGTCCTGTTCCACCAGGTATTGGGAAACCACCGTCTGATACAAGAGATGCAGGATTCCGGAAGCATTGAGTTTCGCTGCGGACAGGAACGACTCGTTTCCCAGTTCCTTCTGCTTCGAATTGAACCGGTGGGCGATAATTTTCGCCTGGTCGTACAGGCCGTCCATATTTTCTTCGACCGCGAATACGGGGTCTTGATATTCGATCTCATGCCTTGTCTTGAGCGCAATCCTGAAATCTCTTGCTCCCATTGTCTTTCCCCCTGTTGGTCTGATCGTTGGAACCTTCTACCAGTATCGCCGTCAGAATCATCTCCGTCAACAGGAAACCTTTCCACCAAAGTCCAGATACCTTGCCCTGGAGGGTGGTGAACCCTTGCATCGAGGGAGACGCCTACGATGGCAATGCGAATTTTATCGGCAGGCTTTCGGCAGGACATCCTTGTTCGAACCACTGCTCCAGGAGCTTTCCGACTTCGTCGAACAGAAGGGGAAGCACGGCTTCCTCCATGGTTGCGAAGCGGGAAAGGACATAGGATGCGACGTCCTCCCGTACGGGTCTTCCCACACCTATCCGAAGTCTGACGAAGTCGGTGGTTCCCAGGGCTTCCTTGATCGATTTCAAGCCATTGTGCCCGCCAAGCCCCCCACCGAATTGCAATTTTGCCGATTTGAGCGGCATTTCAATATCGTCGTGGACGATAAGTATTTCCTCAGGTTGCAGGGAGAAGTACCGTGAGACCGCACCGACACTCTTGCCGCTTTCGTTCATATAGGTCATCGGTTTGAGGAATATGCACGGGACTTTGCCGACCGTGGTGCGGGTCCACAGGGCGTTGAATTTTTCCTGCCAGGTGATTGCACCTGGAAATTCGATGAGCGAATCGAGGAACATCCATCCGCTGTTGTGACGGGTCCTTGCGTACTGGGATCCTTTGTTGCCAAGAAAGACGATGAGACGTATCATGATGATGCCATCATAAATTGTTCCATCGAGAGGAGCAATAGAGGGGGTAATGCATGTACATGTTGGTATTTCATGTTCCGGCGAGCCATGTCGAACAGGTCAAGGAGGCGGTGTTTGCAGCTGGAGCCGGGCGGATGTCGAATTATGAACGGTGTTCGTGGCAGGTGCTGGGGACCGGGCAATTCCTTCCTACCGCAGGAGCAAATCCATATCTCGGTCACATCGGGGAGATGGAATATGTACAGGAGTATCGGGTGGAAACCGTTGTCGACGAGTTCGAAGTTACGCAAGTGGTCAACGCTTTGTTGGAGGCACACCCCTATGAGGTCCCTTCGTACCATTTGATTCCTGTATTGACACTTGAGTAGACAATCCCTAACTGATACACTTCGCCAAATCCAGAAACCTGGGGAGGAGACGAACATGACCCGAGCCGAATATTTCGTCAACATGGCCGACAAGCGGGTCTTGGTGCTTGATGGAGCCATGGGGACCATGATCCAACGGCTTGCGCTTGTCGATGGCGATGTCACGTTTGGAGATCTCCCCCCTGCGAGAGGGTGCAACGAACTGCTTTGCCTCACCCGTGGGGACCTGATCCATGACATCCATCTTGCATATCTGAAAGCCGGGGCGGATATCGTCGAGACCAACACGTTCGGCGCAAACCGCTTTTCGTTGGCCGAGTACGGGCTGTCCGATTATGTGTTCGATATCAATCTTGCCGCAGTCGAGGTCGCCAGGTCGGCGGTGGAGGAGATCGAACGGGAAGATGCCTCCAGGTTCGCATTTGTTGCCGGCGTGGTGGGTCCTACAGGAAAGGCAGCCTCCTTTTCCCCTTCAGTGGACGACCCGGCGTACCGCGAGGTGGTCTTCACCGATTTTGTGGACATGTACACCGAACAGATATCGGCGTTGATCGACGGTGGAGTCGATCTGCTACTCGTAGAGACGGTCTTCGATACCCTCGTGGCGAAAGCGGCCCTTGTCGCCGCGGTCTCCTGTATGGAGGAACGTGGGATCTCGCTACCCATCATGGTTTCGGCTACCTTCAGCGACAGAAGCGGCAGGACCTTGTCGGGGCAAACGCTCGAAGCATTGGTCGATACGCTTTCTCCGTTTCCCCTATTTTCCCTAGGAGTCAATTGTTCGACAGGTCCCGAGGAGATGATTCCCCTCATACGCAAGCTCGCGGGAATTTCTCCGTTCAGGACAAGCGCGCATCCCAATGCGGGGTTTCCCGACAACGACGGAAATTACAGCCAGAGTCCCGCCCATGTCGCGGCTCTGCTCGATCCCATTGTACAGGAAGGTCTGCTGAATATCGTAGGAGGGTGTTGTGGAACCACTCCCGACCATATCGCGCACTTGGTGAAAGTTGCCCGGGATGGAAAACCGAGAAGCATGCCCCGCCATGTCCCCCGATTGCGATTGAGTGGACTTGAACCGCTATCATATCCGAAACCGGGAGAATTGTTGGCAATCGGAGAACGTACGAATGTGGCCGGATCGAAGAAATTCGCTCGGTTGGTCAGGGAAGAGAAGTTCGACCAGGCATTGGCGATTGCCCGTACACAAATTGAACAAGGAGCGGCGATCATCGATATCTGTATGGATGATTCCATGCTGGATGCTCCCGGTGCGATGGTTCGATTCGTTCGTCTTGCCTCTGCCGATCCGGAAATCGCAAGGGTACCCTTCATGATAGACTCCTCCTCGTGGGATGTCATCGTCGCGGCATTGCCTGAATTGCAGGGACGGGGTATCGTCAATTCGATAAGCTTGAAGGAAGGCCCGGAGGTATTCGTTGCACGGGCCAAGCATATCGCCTCCATGGGAGCTGCGATGGTGGTCATGCTGTTCGATGAAACGGGCCAGGCAGACACCTTCGAACGCAAGTGCCAGGTTGCCGAACGTTCGTACCGGTTGCTTGTGGATGGCGGCGTGTGCGATCCGGCCTCGATTGTCTTCGATCCGAATGTTCTCGCGATCGCGACCGGTATCGACGAGCATGATAGGTACGCAAGTGATTTTATCCGTGCAACCGCATGGATAAAGAATAAATTCCCCCATGTTTCCATAAGTGGAGGGATCAGCAACCTTTCGTTTTCCTTTAGGGGAAACAATGCCATCCGTGAGGCGATCCACGCGATCTTCCTTGCCTATGCGGTCGATGCCGGGCTTGATATGGCGATAGTCAATCCTGCGGCACTGGTCGATCCGTCCTCTATCCCCCCACATGCCGCGACGGTAATCGAACATGCCCTTCTTGCCGAAGGCGAATCTCCAGCCACCGATAGGGATGCTTTGATCGCGTTGGCCATGCAACCGCTCGATCTGCAACAAACCCCTCATGACGGACCGGCAAAGGCCGATTTGGAATGGCGATCGTTGCCGGTGGACCAACGCCTTGCGCATGCGCTTCTGAGGGGTGATGACAGCCATCTCGCCAATGATTTGGTGGAAGCCGGAAACTTGGAGGCTGTGCAGATAATCGAAGGTCCGCTCATGGAAGGCATGGCACATGTCGGCAAGTTGTTCGGAGAGGGAAAACTGTTCTTGCCCCAAGTCGTACGTTCCGCCCGGGTCATGAAACGGGCGGTGGACATTCTCCAGCCCCGTCTCGAGGCTGCCTCCTCGCAAGCGGTCCGCACCGCCGGAACCATCGTCTTGGCTACCGTGAAGGGCGATGTCCACGATATTGGGAAGAATATCGTCTCACTGGTACTCAAGTGCAACAATTTCACTATCGTCGACTTGGGGGTCATGGTACCGCCACAGGATATACTGGCCGCCGCCAAGCGGGAGCATGCCGACATTGTCGGTCTGAGTGGTTTGATTACCCCTTCCTTGACCGAGATGGCACACGTGTGCCGGTTGTTCCGGGAAGAAGGCCTCGATATGCCCATCATGATCGGTGGAGCCACCACCAGCGAAGAGCACACGGCGCTCCGGTTGGAGCCCCTGTATCCTGGACAAGTATTCCATTCCACCGATGCCTCCCATGCCGTTTCGGTCGCGCTCAAACTCATGTCCTCCTCCTTCCAGGGAGAATATCGGCAGCAGGTTGCCGAGCGATACCACGCGGTGAGAAGCCGTTCCGAATCCAAGGGTAGTCGGAAAATCCTTACGTACGGGGATGCTGCCAAACGAAGATTCGTGAAGCGGGAGCCCGCTCCGACCCCAGCGCAATTCGGTATCCGGGAAGTATTGGATGTCACCTTGGAGGATTTGGTACCAAAAGTGAATTGGTCGATGCTGACCACAGCCTGGAAGGTCCCACCCAAATCCCAGGAAGCCGAAAGGTTGGTGGCCGATGCCATGCGATTGCTCGGACAGCCGGAGATCAAGCGCCTGTTCTCCAAGTCGATCAAGGCGACACTCGGCATTTTTCCCGCCGAGTCGAGCGGGCCGGATATCATCGATATCCACACCAGTCGGGAAGCGTCCGTATCCATGCGGTTCTTGCGGAGCCAGAGTGTCGGCACCGACGGAACCTGCCGATCCCTTGCCGATTATATCCATCCCGACCGAACCGATTCCATCGGTATGTTTGTCGCGACAACCGGGCTGGGAATAGGTGGGAAAGTCGGGGCCCTCCGTGCACAGGGAGACGAATACCAAGCGTTGCTCCTTACCATGGTGACCGACCGTTTGGCTGAAGCCTTCAGCGAATTGTTGCACCTGCGGCTTGCCTCGATGTGGTGGGGGTATGGGAACGTGCAATCGATCCGTCCGGCTGTCGGCTATCCATCGGCTCCCGACCATGTACAAAAGGCGACTATTTTTTCTATACTCGATGCAAAGCGACGAATCGGAGTGGATTTGACCAGCGGCTATGCGATGGATCCTCCGGCATCCGTCAGCGGATTCTACTTCGTCGGAGAAGGGTGCGGCTATTTTTCACTCGGACCGTTGGGTACCGACCAATTGGCTGATTATGCCGAATGGAGACAAGTGCCCGTATCGGAGCTGGAAAGGACAATGCAAACCCGTATAGTGGGAGAGGGAGAGTGACCATGGCGATGAAAGTGACCGAGATCATAGCACAAGCGAAAGGGCCGTTGTTTACCTTCGAACTGTTGCCCCCGTTGAAAGGCCACACCATGGATGCGATCAACGAAACCATCGAGACCTTGCTCCCCTACAATCCGGCGTATATCAATATCACCAACCATCAGATGGAAGTGGTGTATGTCGACAGGCCCGACGGATTGGTCGAACGCCGGACGACACACAAACGTCCCGGGACCATCGGATTGGCGGCGGCGATCCAATATCGCTTCGGTATCCCCGTGGTACCCCATCTCATCTGCGGAGGACAGACCAAGGAACAGCTTGAGGACCAGTTGGTGGAACTGAACTTCCTGGGTATAGAGAATGTGTTGGCATTGCGGGGAGACCCTCCACATGGAGAACGACGGTTCATCGCCGCGAAGGGCGGTTATGACCATACCGACGGCATGGTCTCCCAAATCGCGGCCATAAACCGTGGGGAATACCTGGACCCTACGCTACGTGATCCGGTTGCCACGTCCTTCTGTATCGGGGTCGCGGGGTATCCCGAGAAGCATGCCGAAGCTCCGAATTTCAATCACGATATCACCATGATGAAACGCAAGATCGATGCAGGCGCCCATTATATCGTCACCCAGATGTTCTTTATGAATGAACGGTTCTTCGAGTTTGTCGACCAGTGCCGAGCAGCGGGAATCGAGGTTCCGATTATTCCCGGTATCAAACCGATCCAACGCAGGAGCGACCTCGACCTGTTGCCCCAGACCTTCAGGGTCGATTTGCCTGTGTCGTTGGTGGACCGGATAGAACGGTGCAAGACGGCGGCCGATATCCGCAAGGTTGGAGTGGAATTCTGCACCGCTCAGGTAGCCCAATTGTTGGAGGCCAAGGTGCCGGGAGTCCACTTCTATACCCAGGGACGCGCGGAACCTATCGCGAATGTAGTGGAAGCCACCTATCCGAAAGCAATACTCAGCTAGCGGGAAAGTTCGACCGACCGTTTCTCGCAGACGTCCGATACCGGACATATCGAGCAATACGGCGATATCGGTTTGCAGATCTGCTGGCCGAATGTAACCAGCAGTTCGTTCAATGGAATCCAATAGCGTCTGGGCATGATCTTTTCCAATGCCAGCTCGGATTCCTCCGGCTTTCTCGTTTCTATCCATCCCATCCGGTTCGATATCCTGTGCACGTGGGTATCGACACAAATCGCATCGATACGGAAACCGAGGTTCAAGGTGAGGTTCGCCGTCTTTACTCCCACACCCGGAAGTTTGAGCAGCAATTCCCGGTCCGATGGTACCAGTCCACCGTACGTATCGATGAGAATCCTGGAGATCGAAAGGATATTGGCGGCCTTTATCCGGTAGAAGCCGGCGGGGTAGATTGCCTTCTCGATTTCAGTTTGTGAACGTGCCAGCATGGCCTGCGGGGTATCAGCCAACGAGAACAGTCTTCTGGATGCGGCTACGGTGACCTCGTCCTTTGTCCGAAGTGAGATCATAGTCGAGACCAGAACGCGGAACGGGTCGTCCGCCTCCCTGGCGATGGTTGAGACCGAAGGAAGGTGTTCCCCTTGGGCCCGTACCGCCTTTTCCATCCTTGCAAATATATCGTCCCAGTCAGGTCCCATGCGGTTCCCCCTCCATCCAATACTACCCGAATGGTCGCACTGTCGGCAACTGTTTCCACTCCCGTAACTTGACAGTCCTACCCAAAAGCTTTAGCTTTCTCCTACCATGATCATTATTCTCAAACAACAGATAAGCGAAGCGCAAAAAAGCGCAGTCAAGGATTTCCTCAAGAAGAACGGATTCAAAGTCAAGGAAATCGTGGGCCAGGAAGAGACGGTACTTGGAGCTGTCGGAACCAATCGGATCGATATCCGCGAGGTGGCGGTCCTGGAAGGTGTCTCCAATGTCATTCCCATTTCGAAACCCTATAAGCTTGCCTCCAGGGAATTGAACAAGAGCGACACCATTGTCCAGGTAGGCAAGGTCAAGATCGGCGGGCAACGTATCGTCGTCATGGCCGGACCGTGTGCTGTCGAGAGCCGACAGCAGATCATGGAGATTGCGGCCCAGGTCAGAGCCTCCGGAGCTGTGATTCTTCGGGGAGGGGCATTCAAGCCGAGAACCAGTCCATATGCTTTCCAAGGCCTCGGCGAAGAGGGCTTGCGCTATCTGCGAGAAGCCGGCGACGCTTTCGATATGCCTGTTACAACAGAAGTCGTGAGTCCGAGGGACGTCGACATGATGCTCGATTATATCGATATGTTCCAAGTCGGAGCCCGGAACATGCAGAACTTCGAATTGTTGAAAGAGGTTGGCAGGACCGGACGGCCTGTGTTGCTCAAGCGGGGTTTGGCTGCAACAATCGAAGAGTGGTTGATGGCGGCCGAATACCTCATGGCAAGTGGAACCGACCAGGTGATCCTTTGTGAGCGGGGTATCCGTACTTATGAAACCGCCACAAGGAATACCTTGGATATCAGCGCGATTCCGGTTGTGCAGAAGCTGACCCATTTGCCGGTCATCGCCGATCCCAGCCATGCGACCGGTCTACGCGACATGGTGGCTCCCATGTCGCTGGCGATTGTCGCCGCCGGTGCGAGCGGATTGATCGTGGAGGTGCACAACAATCCAGACAAGGCCTTCTCCGATGGACCGCAATCCCTCTACCCCCAGCAGTTCGACAAACTCATGCGGGATATCCAGGCCTTGTGTCCGGTGGTGGGAAAATCGCTCGAGAGGATTCCACGGGAACGGGCAGATGTCGAAATCTGGTCGAGCCAGCCGACACTTGTTCCATCGGCCCAGACATTGAAGATCGCGTTCCAGGGAGAGAAGGGAGCCTACAGCGAGCAGGCCATACGGATGGTATTCGACGAGATGGCCGATACCATGCCCTGCCGATCGTTCTCCGATGTGTTCGAGGCAGTCCAGAAGGGGGAAGCCCGCTACGGCATGGTTCCGGTCGAGAATACGCTGGGGGGAACCATCAACGAGACGCTTGATTTGCTCAACAGCCATCCCGACCTGACCGTCGTCGGGGAGAAGCAATTGCGCATCATGCACAACCTCATCGGAATCCCCGGTACTGCATTGTCCCAGATCAAACGGGTGTTCAGTCATCCGCAGGGATTGGCACAATGCACCGATTTCTTGACCGGAGAGCTCAAGCATGCCGAGGCTGTACCCTTCTTCGATACCGCCGGAGCTGTCGCCCATATCGCCAGCCTGAAGGATCCTTCGTGTGCGGCGATCGCCAGTTCCGCGGCGGCAAGGCATCACCATATGGAAATCCTGCGGGATGGTATTGAGACGGACAGCCGCAATTTCACCCGGTTCTATGTGATCTGCCGGGAGGAGCATGCGCATGTGTTCAGAAGTTCCATACCTGTGGATCGGGTTTCCATGGTTTTTTCGGTCAACGACCGTCCCGGTTCCCTGTTCGAGGTCCTGCAGATCCTTTCCACCTATGGGCTGAACATGAAGAAATTGGAATCCAGGCCTATTCCGGGAAAACCCTGGGAGTATGCGTTCTTCATCGAATCCGAGATGATCGATGAAAAGGAATTCACGAAGGCGACCGGGGAACTGGTGAACACCTGTGCTTCCTTCCGTATCCTCGGTACGTTCCATGGGGACAGAAGGTAGCTTGAAATGGGAGAGGGGAGACCGTTCCATCCGGTAAAACTGGTTGTCGGGGTACTCTCTACCCATCCGGAATATCATACGACACTCTTTTCCCGGTTGGAGGAACGCTTCGGAGCGATCGAACTGGTCACCGATCCGGTCCCCTTCGGCTTCACCGACTACTATGACCAGGAGATGGGGGGGAATCCCCAACGGTTCTTCATTGTTTTCCATGCATTGGTCGATCCCACCGAACTGGTTGGATGCAAATTGTACACCAATGGGCTTGAGCAGGAGTTCGCCATAGATGGCAAGCGCACGTTGAATCTCGATCCCGGCATACTCTCGGCGGAAAACCTGATCCTGGCGACTACGAAGAACCGGAGCCACCGCATTCCCCTGGGAATGGGCATCTATGGGGAAGTGACCTTGCTGTATGCCAAGAAGGCGTTCCAAAGCTTTCCCTGGACCTATGCCGATTATAAAAGCGATGCTTTCAGGGAGTTGTTCTCCAATCTTCGCGGCACATATCTCGCGCAATTGAAAGCAGAGATCTCCCACACGGAAAACTGAAGCAAAACACTCAATCCGGCCGTATATGCGATATGGAAAGAATTGGACGTGCGCTAGCTATCCTTGTCCTGCTCGTCGGAATCGCCTCCACCACGGCCTGCGAATCGACTTCATGGACGACTGTGCGGATTGTGGGGAACCATCCGTGGGAAAAGGCCTCCGGCAGACAATTCTGGTACACATTGCTCTATCGGGACGATTCGGCATTGAGACAGGTGAATCTTCCTATCGGGGTACGGTCGCTGCGGATCATGGTGCCGAAGGCCAGGACAACGATATTTGCCGCATATCCCCTGGGTACCGGAGTTCCGTTCGGTGGGGCATACCATGCTGTCGCCAACAACCACCGGGTCGAATTGTCCATGTACGACGGACCGTTGGCCGGTGCATTGCTTCAGGTCTCCAAACAGTGGCCGGACCCGGTCGCCGAGCTGAATTTCACTAGAATTGCCCGGATGGTGAAAACGGTGGACCCGAGTGGAACCCGGTTGGATTGGAACCACTTGGCCACCGATATCGTTACAGGGGCGATCTCCGAGGCTTCTTTCCGCACGTCCGGATCAAGGAGTATTGTCATTGAATCGGTACCACAAGGCCGCTGGATTGGAGAGCAGGTGGATTCGGAAACGTTCTTCGTATTTGCCGACCAGGAGGTGGCTTTGGAGAATCTATCACCCGGGATTGTCCGATATGTGAACCTCGACCATGGTCTTGAACTACGCATCGCGGTCCCCGACAATACCCAAGACGCACCGTTCTGGCATATGGTTCCCATGGACCTGTTGTTGCGGCTTTCCGACTGGGCATACCATGAGCTGGTCCATGCGGGGGATGCCTTCACATACTAGCAGGAAATCTATAAAGTAGGTACATGGAATCCATTAGAGAATTGTATCGAATCGGGTACGGACCTTCCAGCAGCCACACCATGGGCCCTCGGTATGCCGCCCAGCGTTTCTTGTCCGAATACAAGGGCGCCGACCATTTTGAAGCCAACCTGTTCGGGAGTCTGGCGGCGACTGGAAAAGGACACCTGACCGATTCCACGCTCCGTCAGATCTTTGGCGACTCGGGTAAGGAATTGGTCATCCATTGGTTCCCGGAGGATTTCAAACCATTCCATCCGAATGCCCTCTCCTTGTGTGCCTACGACTCCGATCATGGCAAACTTGCCGAGAAGACCTATTACAGCGTTGGCGGTGGGAAGGTGGTGGAGGAAGGCGAGCTGGCCTCGGCACACAAATCGATCTATCCCAAATATCTGAGCAAGATGGACCATATCCTTGCCTATTGCCGCAAGGAAGGGATGCAGTTGTGGGAATTGGTCGTCAAATATGAAGGTCCCGAGATCTTTGCTTTCATCGAGGAGATATGGGACGTCATGACAGCTGCCATCGAGCGTGGGCTCGAGCAGGAGGGCGTGTTGCCCGGAGGTTTGAAGCTCCAACGTAAAGCGGCCCAGTATTTTGCCCAGGCCAAGGATATGTCCGGACCGGTTGGAACACCGACCAGAGCCTTGAGCTATGCCCTGGCGGTTGCCGAAGAGAATGCCGGCGGCGGCAAGATCGTCACCGCACCGACCTGTGGATCCTGTGGCGTGCTTCCAGGAGTACTCCATTATGTGCGCAACCAATACAAGCTACCGAAAGTAAAGATTCTGCGCGCATTGCTCACCGCCGGATTGATAGGAAATTTGGCAAAGACCAACGGCTCCATCTCGGGAGCCGAGGTTGGCTGCCAGGGAGAAGTCGGTGTCGCGTGTGCCATGGCCTCGGGTGCGGTGGCCCAGTTGTTGGGCGGTTCGATACATCAAATCGAATATGCCGCGGAAATGGGGCTCGAGCATCACCTTGGCTTGACGTGCGATCCCATGATGGGGCTGGTGCAGATTCCCTGCATCGAACGGAATGCGCTTGGAGCCATGCGGGCCCTCGACCATGCCAGCTATGCGCTGCTTTCCGACGGGAGGCACAAAGTCTCCTTCGACACGGTTGTCGATGTGATGATGGAAACCGGACAAGCGTTGCCGTCCCTCTATCGGGAGACTTCCCTCGGCGGCCTGGCGAAAATCAAGGGGTAACATGAAAAACCCCGACCTCATCCGAAGTCGGGGTGTGCAAGTCTACCCTTGACCGATTGGTCAACCTTTGATTACGATATTCACCAGCTTGTCGGGGACCACGATGGTCTTGACGATGGTTTTTCCCTCAAGCCACTCGACGATCCGCTCATGTTCCATGGCCATGGCGAGCAAGGCTTCCTTCCCGGTTCCCTTGTCCGTCTCCATGCGGGCACGTACCTTGCCATTGATCTGGACGACCACTTCGATCACATCGTCGATAGTCAATGCCTCGATGTACTGTGGCCATTGGGCATTCGCCACCGACGGTTCGTTCCCGGACATTTCCCACAACTCCTCGGCCAGATGCGGAACATAGGGGGCGAGCATGAGAATCAGCGGTTCCCATATCTTTCTCGGCAAATCATCGGTCTTGTACAATTCGTTCACCAGAATCATCATCTGCGAGATTGCGGTGTTGAAATCCAGGTTCGCCGTGTCCTTCGTCACCTTCTTGATCGTCTTGTGCAACGTCTTGTGGATTTCCTCGGAAGGTTCGGTATCGGTGATTTCCCGTTCGGTCAAACGCCATATCCTGTCAAGGAACCGGTAGACGCCGGAAAGACCGGTGGTCGCCCAAGGCTTCGAGACTTGCAATGGTCCCATGAACATCTCATAGGTCCGCATGGCGTCCGCACCGAAATCGTTGATGATCTCGTCCGGGTTTATGACGTTCTTCAAGCTCTTGGACATTTTGGCGATGACCCGCTCGAGCCTCTCTCCCGTAGCCTTCTCGATGTATGTGTCTGCAGCGGTCTCCTCGACCTCGTCGGTGGCGACCAAGGTCTTGTCGGCACGTTGGTAGGCGAACGAGGTGATCATTCCCTGGTTGACGAGTCGTTGGAACGGTTCGATCGTATTCACGATACCCAAGTCGTAGAGTACCTTGTGCCAGAACCGTGCATAGAGGAGGTGCAACACGGCGTGTTCGGCTCCACCTACATACAGGTCGACCGGCATCCAGTAGTCTATCGCCTCTTTCGAAGCAAGCGCTTCAGTATTGTTGGGATCGAGATACCTGAGGTAATACCAGCAGGAACCTGCCCATTGGGGCATGGTGTTCGTTTCGCGCTTGGCGGGACCACCACACTTCGGGCAGGTCGTGTTCACCCATTCGGGAATCGTGACCAGCGGGCTTTCTCCTGTGCCGGAGGGTGCGTAGGTCTCGACTTCCGGCAAGGTCAGGGGCAACTGGTCCTCGGGAACAGGCACGGTTCCGCATGATTCGCAATGGACCAGGGGAATAGGTTCTCCCCAATAGCGTTGTCGGCTGAATATCCAGTCCCGCAACTTGTAGTTCACGGTCTTCTTGCCGATACCCTTTTCTTCCAGCCAGTTGTTCATCTTCTCTATGGCATCGGTCTTGTTCAAGCCATCGAGAAAATCGGAATTCACATGGATACCGTCTTCGACCCATGCCTGCGTTTGGACATCGACTTCGCTTTTCAGTACTTCTATGATGGGTAGGTCGAATTTCTTGGCGAATTCCCAGTCACGGGTATCATGGGCCGGAACAGCCATGATGGCGCCGGTCCCATAGGAAATCAACACATAGTCGGCGATCCATACGGGAATCTTCTTTCCATTGACCGGATTGATGGCATAACTCCCGGAGAATACCCCGGTCTTGTCTTTCGCGAGGTCGGTCCGTTCCAGATCCGATTTGTGGGCTGCCTGGTCCCTGTAGTCTTCGACAGCCTTCTGTTGGCCGGCGGTGGTCAACTTGTCCACCAAAGCATGCTCCGGGGAGACTACCATATAGGTTGCACCGAAGAGGGTGTCGCTTCTCGTGGTGTACACCTCGAGCACTTCGTCGGAGTCCACCAACTGGAACCGCACACTCGCGCCTTCGCTGCGACCGATCCAGTTGCTCTGCATGCTCTTGATGGAATCGGACCAGTCGAGCGAATCGAGGTCATTGAGCAACCGGTCTGCGTAGGCGGTGATCCTGAGTATCCACTGACGGATATTCTTGCGTGTCACATGGGTTCCACACCGTTCGCACTTGCCTTCCTTGACTTCTTCGTTGGAAAGGCCGGTCAGACAGTTCGGGCACCAGTTGATTGGAGTCGAGGCTTCATAGGCTAGGCCCCTGTTGTAGAGTTGGAGGAATATCCATTGGGTCCACCGGTAGTACTCTTCGGTATGGGTCGAGACCTCACGGTTCCAATCGTAACAAAACCCCAAGCTCTTGATCTGCTTGCGGAAATTCTCGATGTTCCGTTCTGTTGTCGACCTGGGATGGGTACCGGTCTTGATCGCGTAGTTCTCGGCGGGAAGACCGAATGAGTCGAAGCCCATGGGATGCAGGACGTTGTATCCGTTCATCCGCAAATAACGGCAATAGATATCGGTTGCAGTGTACCCTTCGGGATGTCCGACGTGGAGTCCTGCGCCCGATGGATAGGGGAACATATCCAACACATACTTTCGCTTGTCCGCGGGTACCGTGGGATCTTCTGTTACGGCAAAAGTCTGGTTCTTTTCCCAGTATGCCTGCCATTTTTTTTCTATTGTGCCGAATGGGTAAGTACTCATGCGCGCAATCATACCGCCCTCGCCAAAGGGTGTCAATGGAAGCCGTTGCGCTGAGGTTCCTCTTCCTTCACAATTGGTTGCAGGCGAACCGATTCTATCCGTTTTCCCTTCATGGTGACGATGCTGAATATGCCGAATGGATACTCGATCGTCTCGCCGACGGTGGGTATGGTTCCGAGCTGTTCGATCAGGAATGCCGCAAGTGTACACGACAGGTCGGGCCTGTTGATGTCAAGGTCGAGTTCATCCTTTATCTGCTGCATGGTGGTGTCGGCCTTGATCAGGTAGGTTCCCGATTCCTCGGACCTGATACGCAACAGTTCCCCGCTCTCGTGTTCATCGTAGATTTCTCCGAACAGCTGTTCGACGATATCTTCCATGGAGACGATTCCCGACAATCCGCCGTATTCGTCAAGCACCACGGCAATCTGGAGCTTCCCTTGCTGGAACTGGAACAACATGTCGTCCAATTTCCGGGTTTCGGGCACATAGATCGGTGGGAGGATGAACTGTGAGATCGCCTCCTCCGAACGACCGTCGACTTCGGCAGCCAATGCATCGCGCACCAGGAGGATTCCAATGATATTCTCCGGACTCTCGTTGTAGACGGGGATCCTCGAATACCCGCTTGCGACGATGGAGGGGAACGCCTCGCGAAGGGAGGTGGTATCGGGAAGGCTGAAGACCTCGGTCCTATGGGTCATGATCGATTTGACGGGGGCTTCGCTGAAGTGGAGCACGCGCTGCACCAGACTGGTCTCGTATTCGTCGACGATCCCTTCGTCCTCAGCTACATCGACCACATGCATCAGGCTTTCCAGCGAAAGCGAGCCCTCCTTCTCCTTGGCGAACAGCCGGGTGATGAGGGAGCTGAGCCACCGGACAATCGCGATTACAGGATACAATATGAAAATAAGAAACCTGATCGGGTATGCCGAGAAACGGGCCATTGCGGTGTTGTAGGTGATCGCAAGATGTTTCGGGGTGATTTCCCCGAATATGAGGATGAGGAACGTGAGCACTCCCGTCGCATAGCCGATCGTCGCATTTCCCCAGGCATTGATCGCCAAGGTCGTGGTGAGGGCGGATGCCGTAAGGTTTACGATATTGTTTCCAATAAGTATGGTGGTGAGCAATACATCGGGTTTCTTTGCCAAGGCCGCTGCCATCTTGCTCGTCCGTCGCTTGTCTGTCTCCATCATGCGGATCTGCAGGAATGATAGGGAGGTGTAGGCTGTTTCGGATGCACTGAAGAAAGCCGAGAGGACCAACAATATGATGATGGCGCTGATGTGGAGGCTCATGACGGCCTCCGGCACGGTTTACACGAGGGGCCTGTACTCTCAGGCTCCGGATTGTCTTTACTAGGTAACGGATCTTCCATAGACGTCCACTATACAGGAAAAGCGTTGGATAATGCAAGGCATGCAAACAACATATTGTGCATGTGGGTCGGTTCTTGCCGGTTGTCCGGCCTGTAAGGGGGCCGGTGCGGTCGTGCGGCTTGGAGGCTGTCATTTCATTTCTGCTGTGGTACAGTATCGATATGGTTGGGAGGTGGGCTATGGTCGAGCAGCAGCGGATACAGGCTTTGAATACGCAGCCGGTCCTGAAGGAAAATGCGTTTGTCGTCTATTGGATGCAGGCTTCGCAGCGGATTGCCGACAATCCCGCGTTTACATATGCGGTTCTCCAAGCCAATGCACTCGGAAAACCACTGGTGGTGTTCTTCTGCCTGCTCACCGATTTTCCCGAGGGTACCCGGCGCAGCTATCGGTTCATGCTGGAGGGATTGCACGAGGTCGGCGACGAGTTGCGGCGGCGGAATATCCGGTTCGTCCTGGACACGCGGGGCCCGCTTGTCGGCTTGAGGGAAATTGCGGCGCGCTCGGCGTTGGTGGTGGTCGACCGTGCGTACGGACGATTCGAACGGAGCTGGCGCAAGCAGGTTGCCAGTGCCGTCCTGTGTTCGGTCGTGCAGGTGGAGGGCAATGTTGTCGTTCCGGTGGAAACCGTCTCGAACAAGGAGGAGTATTCCGCGGCTACGTTGCGACGGAAAATCGAACCGATGATAGCCCATTTTGTACAATCGTCCCCTCCTGTCGAAGTGACAGTCGATTCGAAGGATGTGGAAATCCCTGGTACGGAAACGAATCTGGACGATATCGGAACCTTGCTCGCTTCACTCGGGATATCGGATTCGGCACACGAGGTCTCTTGGTTACAGGGAGGGGAGACCCGTGCGAACCGGCAACTCGAACACTTCCTCGATCGGTATTTGGACGGCTATGCCTCGCGGCATAACGATCCGGGCGATCCGTATGTCTCGTTTCTTAGCCCGTACCTCCATTTCGGTCAGATTTCCCCGATAACCATCTATACGAAGGTATCGGCAATACCTTTGCCCGATGTCCCTGTTTTTCTTGAGGAGTTGGTCGTGCGACGGGAACTTGCCATGAACTTTGTCCATTTCAATCCCCTGTACGACCAATACGAGGGACTGCCTGCGTGGGCCGTCAAGACGTTGGAAAAACATGCGACCGACCTGCGTCCGTACCGGTATTCCCTGGGGGAACTCGAAACTGCCGGTACCCACGATCCGTACTGGAATGCAGCTCAGCGGGAATTGGTCGCCTTGGGCACGATACATGGGTATATGCGCATGTACTGGGGAAAGAAGATCCTGGAGTGGAGTCCGACTCCCCGCAAAGCATTCTCCATCGCGTTGTATCTCAACAACACCTATCAGCTTGACGGAAGGGATCCGAATGGATTCGCCGGTGTCGCATGGTGTTTCGGTAAGCATGACCGTCCCTGGGTCGAACGCCCGATTTTCGGCAATGTCCGCTATATGAACGACAAGGGGCTTGAGAGAAAGTTCGATATGAGGCGCTATCTCGAACGGGTCGACTCCGCGGTGGAAAAGGAGCGTATCGGTGACTAGGCCATTGGGACTGTTGGTTGTTCTCATCATACTCTTCTCCTTGACCTCGTGTCTTCTTCCCTATGCCTTCACACTTTCCAAATCTGACGGTGTACGACCGGAAGGTCCCTACGAGGATTCGTCATTCGAGAACATCGACGAGGTATGGATCCATTACCGGCTTGTCCTTCCACAAACCTCCGACATCAAGGGCAAGCTGCTCATGGTGCACGGTCTGGGGGGCTCGACCTATACGTTCAATCCGGCCATGGAGGCCCTGGTCGATGCCGGGTTCGCTGTGGTTGCCGTGGATTTGCCGGGATTCGGATATAGCGGGCGTCCAGAGAAATTCGACCACAGCCAAGAGCACCGTGCGCAGATCCTTTGGACCTTGTTGGATATGATCGACCGCGAATCCGATATGCCGATGATGAAAAAACTTGGATGGCACCTCGTGGGCCACAGTATGGGCGGCGGAACCGTAGCGGCCATGGCGGTCGCGCGACCGGCAGAGACCGCATCCCTGGTCTTGGTCTCCGGTGCATTGGAGATTTCCCGGGGAATCTCGTCGCTCGTGTTGGCTTTTCCTCCGTTTGCCCGCTGGACACGCTTGTATCTTGAGCGGTCCTTGCTGACCGATAAAAAGGCTGGTGGACTGCTTTCCGAAGCATATGGAAGGGAAGCGGATGAACACGAGCTGTCCGTCTATCTGGAGCCCTTGCAACTACCCGGGACCGCGCGAACCCTCACATCAATGGTACGTACGACCCGTTCCATCCCGTTGGACACTTTGAAGAGTCTCCATATGCCCGTGGCGGCGATATGGGGAGATTCCGATACGGTGGTGCCGATCGAAAAGTCCAGGGCCATCGGTATTCGTATCCCTCAACTACGCCTGTATATCATCGAAGGGGCTGCCCACATCCCCATGGAAACCCACGTGGAACAGTTCAATGCCGCCTTGTTCGAGTTTCTCGAAGACTACGTGCGTTGACCACATTTCCCGAAAGTTTTTCTTGACAGATTCCAGAACCTGCCTCACAGTATATTCATAAGACGTCCGATGTCGTATGAATGAGCGAGGTAACAATGTCGAACCATAAGATTGCAGCGATCTACACGGGAGCAGCCCTGGTCAAACCACTAACAGATTTGATGCGTGAAGTGCTTCCCGATTATGAAGTGATGAATATTCTCGATGACAGCATGATCGCAGAGATCATTGCGCATGGTGGAATGACCAAGGCGGTGAAACGACGGCTGTATGGCTATTACGAGATCGCATGCGCCTCGGGAGCCGAGCTGATACTCAACACCTGCTCGTCCATCGGCGATGCCGTATATGGTGCCCGCGAGTTCATGCCCATCCCTATCGTACGGATCGATGAAGCCATGGCCCGCAAAGCGATTGCCATGGCCGGTTCCATCGCGGTCCTCGCAACCCTCCCGACGACATTGGACCCGACTATCCGATTGCTCGAAGCCTGTGCGGCCGAGATGGGCAGGAAGATCACCACCGTGTCCGCGCTGGCCGAAGGAGCTTTTCCCGCCATTACAGCGGGAGATGCCGAGACCCACGACAGGTTGATCGCGGAAACCGCCATGCGAGTCGCGGATACCTGTGACGTCATTCTCCTTGCCCAAGGATCCATGGCCAGAATGGAAGATCCCTTGCGCAAGCTCACCGGCAAAACGGTATTTTCCAGCCCTCGGCTTGGCGTCGAAATGGTCCGGGACATGTTGGAGGACAAGTAATGGCTGATATCGCGTATCTGCAGGATTGTGCGAGACGCATCCGCGAGGATGTCGTTGAAATGGTCTACCGGACAAAGGACGGGCATCCGTCTCCCAGCTTCTCGGTTGCCGAGATACTGGCGGCCCTCTATTTCCATATCTTGCGTATCGATCCCGAGAATCCGAAATGGGAAGACCGGGACCGCTTCATCCTTTCAAAAGGCCATGCCTGTCCGGCTTTGTATGCGGCGCTGGCGCGACGGGGCTATTTTTCGCCGGACGAGCTGACCACATTGCGATACTTGCATTCCAACCTGCAGGGACACCCGTATGAACCGAAGACCCCCGGACTCGACTCGACCACCGGTTCGCTCGGCAACGGCGTTTCCATCGGGTTGGGCATGGCCATGGCTGCAAGGATCCGGAAGCAGGATTACCGTGTATATGTGATTACCGGCGACGGCGAGTTGGGTGAAGGCTTGATCTGGGAAGCCGCGATGGCCGCGGGCCACCACAAGATGGCGAACCTCACGGTATTCGTCGACAACAACAACTACCAAAGCGGAGGAACCGTGGGAGAAATCTCCGGACCATACCCGATAGCGGAGAAATGGGCCGATTTCGGTTGGCATACGCAAACCATCGACGGCCATGATATCGCACAGATACTGGAGGCGGTCGAACAGGCGAAGCTCGTTGTGGACCGACCCTCGGTGATTGTCGCCAAGACAGTGAAGGGTCAGGGGTTGTCGTTCATGGTGGGTGACAACACCTGGCACAAGCGGGTCTATACCGATGCGGAATATGAACAGGCGATGGTCGAGTTGGGAGGCACGGTATGCAAGTAGTCTATGACAGCACCCGCGTAGGGTTCACGAATGCCTTGATCGAATTGGCCGAGAAGCGCGACGATATCGTGTTTGTCTCCACCGACTCGTTGAAGGTGGTGAAGGGAGAACCGTTCTTGGAGCGTTGGCCAGAGCGCGTCGTGGAATTGGGAATCGCCGAGCAAAACGGTGTCGGAGTATGCGCCGGGCTCGCATCCACAGGACTGGTTCCCTATATCTGCACCTACGCTGGATTCTTGACCATGCGGGCTTGCGAACAGATGCGGACTTTCGTAGGATATCCCAAACTCAAGGTCCGGTTCGTCGGAGCCAACGGCGGGTTGTTCGGAGGAAACAGGGAAGGTGTGAGCCACCAGTTCATCGAAGACATCGGCATCTTGCGAACCATACCCGGTTTTACCGTGTTGTGTCCGGCCGATGGAGACCAGGTGCGCCAAGCCATGCTGGCATCCGTCGATATCGACGGTCCCGTCTATATCCGTATCGGCAGCGGTAGGGAAGAGAAGGTGTTTCCTTCCGGAACTCCATTTCCTCTCGGCAAGATCCGCATCATGGCCGATCAGGGAGACGATGTGGCCTTGTTTGCCCACGGGTTCGTGCTCAATAGGGTGATGCAGGCTGCCAAGGTCCTGAAGGCAAAGGGAGTCGGCGTCACCGTGGTGGAAGTGGCCACGGTCAAACCATTGGACACCGAAGGTATCAAGGCAGTGCTCGTACGGACCGGATGTGCGGTCACTATCGAGGACCATACGGTAATCGGAGGGCTCGGCAGCGCCATCGCCGAGTTGATCGCGGAGGAGGTCCCTGCTTCCCTGGTACGATTGGGACTGCAGGATTGTTATGGCGAGTCGGGGTTCCCCGATGAATTGTTGGATGCCTATGGCATGTCTGTGGAAGATATCGTGAAGGGCGCCGAATCGGCGGTCCGGAAAAAGAACAAGGTGTGAATCCGACAATCGGTCGGTATAGATAACACAAAAAAGGAGTTCGTCATGAAAAAAGGAATGACACTTGTATTGGCTCTGCTCATGGTCGGTTCGATGCTATTCGCCGCTGGCCAGACAGAATCGGGTCCCACCCCCGAAAAACCGCTGGTGATGCGTTATGCGCATATGAACGTCGCCAACAGTCCGAATGGATTGCAAGCCCAGTACTTCGCCGATCGGATCGCCGAAGAGACCGGTGGTGCGATCAAGATCGAAGTCTACCCGGGCTCCCAGCTCGGTACGATAACGGAGATGGCTGAAATGGTATCCCAAGGGAGTGTCGCTCTCCACCATAACACCTATGGCGGTCTGCAACCCCTGCTCGAGGATCTTGGACTGTTCGATACCCCCTACCTCTATCGGGATGTCGACCACCTCTTGAAGGCAACAGATCCCGAGACCTCCCCGGTCTTGAAGGAACTGAACCAGAAGTTGATCGATTCACGCAATGTCCGCGTACTCTACTCCTTCTATTTCGGCACACGTGATTTGACCGCCAACTCCGCAGTCTATGCTCCCAAGGATCTTTCCGGAAAGAAGATCAGGGCAATCCCTTCGGCCATCTATATGGCGGCAGTGGAAGGAATGGGAGCAGTCGCAGTCCCCGTGGACTGGGCCGAAGTTCCCGTAGCCCTCTCGACCGGTGTCGCGAACGGGCAGGAGAATCCGGTCAGCGTGCTGGTTTCGAACAAGCTGTACGATGTGCAGAAGTTCCTGATGCTTACCCACCACATCATGGGGTCGGAGCCTGTTGTCATCAACGAATCCGTATGGCAGAAACTTTCGGATGAGCACAAGCAGGTCTTCACCAAAGTGGCCAAGGAAACACGCGACTGGGCATCCAATTATGTCCAGGACAGCGAAGCCTCCGACCTCCAGATTCTCGCTGACAAGGGCATGACGATCATCGGACCCGAACAGGGCTTGAAAGTCGATGAATTCAGGGCTTCGGTCAACAAGGTCGTGGAACAGCGGTTCGGAGCCAAATGGGGCGCCTACTACGAACAGATCAGAGCTATCAAATAATCGCACCGATTCATGCTACCATACGTGACCGGAGCTACTCCGGTCACGTGCTGTCTATACGAAAGGGAGACGGATCATATGCACAAATTCATGCAGAAGACCAGCAAAGTCCTTGAAAGCAGTTCAATAGTATTCCTTCTGGCGTTGTTCGCTTGCGTGCTGGTTCAAATCATCATGAGGAACTTCTTCTCCAGCGGATCGGTCGTGCTCGAGGAGCTGGCCCGGTTTTGCCTGGTCTCCCTGGTGTTCCTCATGGTTCCGGTCTTGACGATCGACAAGCAGCATATCATTGTCGACATCCTCTCCGCGCGGGTCCCAAAACGCATCCGGCCGGTATTGGAGATATGCATAGAACTGCTTTGCATAGGACTCGCCGTATTCCTGCTCATTGCGGTCAATCAGGTCATGACACGCAACTGGAGTGTCCGTACTCCGGCCATACGCATGCCCAACATCCTCTTCTACATCCCTATTGTGATCGGGTTGGTCTTCATGTCGATTGGAGCAGCCGTACACACATTCGATGTCTTCAAAGGTCGGAAAGGAGAATTGTCATGAGTGGTGGAATGATTATCCTCCTGTTTCTCGTGTTGATAGCAACCGGGCTTCCCATTGCCGTCAGCATGGGAGTTCCCGCTGCGATCTACCTGCTTGTCCAGGGTATTCCGATCAGTGTGATGATCCAGCGGATGGTCGCATCGTTGAATTCCTTTCCGCTGCTTGCCGTTCCCTTGTTCATCCTGGCCGCCGGATTGATGAACAACTCCGGTATCACCTCACGGCTGTTCGAATTCGCCAAACTGCTGGTGGGACGCCTCAAGGGTGGTCTTGCCCAGGTGAATATCGTGGCCAGTCTCATTTTCGCCGGCATTTCCGGCGCGGCATTGGCAGATGTGGGCGGTCTCGGCAATATCGAAATCGATGCCATGACCGAACAGAACTACCCGAAGGATGCCTCGGCCGCGATAACCGCTGCTTCCGCTGTGGTCGGGCCGATCTTTCCTCCCAGCATTCCGCTGATCATCTATGGTGCGGCCGCCGAGACGTCATCGATGCGACTGCTTATGGCTGGCGTCTTTCCCGCACTGGTCATAGTCGCGTTGTTGATGATGCAGGTGAGCTATTTCGCGCATAAGCGGAATTATCCCCGTGGTGTCGAAGGAAAGTTTTCCCGCAAGGAAGTGCTGCATACCATCAGGCGGGGATTGCCTTCGATGTTGATGCCGGTCATGCTCATGGGCGGTATGCTCAGCGGCTATTTCTCACCGACGGAAGTTGCTGCGATCACTGTGACCTATGCGCTGATCCTCAGCGCCATCTACAAGGAACTTTCCTGGAAGGAATTTCTGAAGGTCTGCCGGGAAACCTTGCGTTCCACCGCAAGCGTACTGTTTATTGTAGCCTCCGCGGCGATCTTCGCGTGGACCCTGACCGTGGAGCAATTGCCACAGCAAGTTTCCGCCCTGTTGCTCAATATTACCGAGAATCCGGCGGTCCTGCTCTTGCTGGCGAATATCGTACTGTTGATTGCGGGTATGTTCCTGGAAACGACCGCGGCGCTCATGGTCCTCACTCCCATCCTGTTGCCGCCGTTGATGGCCGCGGGAGTCGACCCGGTCCATTTCGGGGTCGTCATGGTATTCAACCTCATGATCGGTATGATTACACCACCTGTTGGCATGAGCGTCTATATGCTCAGTCCGATCGTCAAACTGCCGGTCGGCAAGATCTTTCGGGCTGTCACGCCCTATCTGGTCACCTTGGCGATTTCACTGGTGATCCTCACCTATATCCCACAAGTTTCCTTGTGGTTGCCGAATCTATTATTCAACAACTGAACAGGAGCGATTCAATGAACAAACCAGGATATTTCCATCGGATAAACGAACAGACGCCGACACGGTTCTGGATCAACAACCCAACGATCGAACAGGCGAAAGCCGCTATCGCAGCCGGTGCGGTGGGGTGTACCACAAACCCGAGCTATGTATCGAAACTCTTATCTTCTCCTGACGATCATGCCGACGTGCAACGCACGGTGGACATGCTGGTACCGCATGTGGCGGACGATTCCCAGTTGGCCTCCTTGGTGCAACGGATCATGGTCTCGCGCTTGAGCGATCTGTTCATGCCCATGTACGAAGCCTCGGAAGGGCGGACAGGGTTCGTCACCATCCAAGGGGATCCGTTCGCCGAGGAAGACGCCAAGAGTATCATCGATGAAGGTCTGGAGAATAGGAAGATCGGTCCGAATATTACCGTGAAGATTCCTGTCACCGAACCCGGTATCGAAGCGATCGCCAGTCTGGTAACCTTGGATATTCCTACCATGGCCACGGAAGTGATGGGTATTTCCCAAGCTGTCTCGATTTGCGAGGCATACAACCGGGCGTCCACCACAAGTGGAAAGACTCCTCCCTTCTATGTGACCCATATCACCGGAATCCTCGACGACCACTTCAAGCGTGTGGTCAAGACGCAAGGCTTGGTGATTTCCGATGATGCGGTGAAGTGGGCAGGTCTGGCGGTTGCCAAGAAACAATATGCGTTGATGAAGGAGCGGCGGTATCCGGGAATCATGATCGGGGGAGGTGCCCGGAAACTCGAGGATTTCACCGAATTGGTCGGTGGAGACCTCCATATCACCATCAACTGGGAAGGTTCGGCCGATACGTTGATTGAAAAGGATCTTCCTGCGGTTGCGCGGATCGATGCGATGCCCGATTCCCGGATAGTCGATGAATTGCTGGCGAAGCTTCCCGATTTCCGACGGGCATATGCCGCCGATGGGATGCAACCCGACGAGTATTTCGATTTTGGCGGGGTGGAACTGTTCCGTACGTCCTTCATGAAGGGGTGGACACTGCTGCTCGACTATATCGCACAGAGAAGGAGAAACCGATGATGGCACCATTACGAAAACACAGGGGCAGTCTCTCCACGGATCCACGCGTACAGCGGGCTCCGGGAATCGACCGGGTGACGCTCACCTACGATGCGGACACCATGATGTGCTGGTTCTACCTGGAAAAGGACGCCATATTGGAGATGCATACACATGTCCAGTCACAAAATGGGATTGTCATGAAGGGCAGGATAAAGTTCATCAAGGGAAACGGAGAAATCCTGGAACTCACGGCAGGAGACGCCTACTACTTCGCCTCCAACGATCCCCACGGGTCGGTGGTGTTGGAGGATACCGAATTGTTGGAATGCTTTACACCCGCCCGGGATGATTATAAGGATTGAAGAGGTGCCTTAAACATTGCAACAAATAGGTTGCCACGGTATCATACGGTATCCGAATCCCTAAACATTGGAGTGTCTGGTCGATGGAAGACATGTTTGCAGTAAACGGACGGCGACCTTCTGCAGTGGAAATCGTTGTCGAGAAGATAAAGGAACTGCTGATTGAACGGAAATTGCAGCCAGGCGACATGATCCCCAGTGAGACCGTCCTCGCCGAAAGCCTGCAAGTCGGGCGGGGCTCGGTCCGTGAGGCGGTGAAGGTGCTGTGCGCCTATGGAGTCCTGGAGATCAGGCGGGGAGCCGGAACCTTTATCGCCACCGCATCGAACAAACGGCTGTTCGATGCCCATCTTTTCCAGATACTCGTCCAGGAGCGGGACTACCGGTCGCTGACCCAGGTTCGTGAACTGTTGGAGGAGGGCATTGTCCGGTTGGTAATCGAAAATGCCGACAAGGACGACTTGCATCAATTGGACATGGCCATGGCCGATTTTCTTGAGGAGCTCGGGAAAGATTCGGTTTCTCCCGAGAAGGCAAGCAAATATGATATCCGGTACCACCGACTGCTTGGCAAATATTCCCATAATCCCATTGTCGAGAACATCTATAATTTTGTGATCGAACTGTTCGCCCCGACGATCAATCCCATCCACTCGGGAGTCTATGAAGCCCATAGGAACCTGCACAACGCGATCATGCAAAGGGATTCACAGCAAGCGGTCGCGTGTGTCCATGCGCATACGGAGACGTGGATATCCTCACACGATTACCAGTCCCGCTAACTGGCCGGGACCGGAGGATACTTTCCAATTACCGGTAAAGCGTATATACTGAGTACCCATGGCAAAGAAGAAATCCGCAGCAGGTCCAGCAGCCTACGATGAGAGCAAGATACAGACATTGAGTGCTCTTGAACATATACGTTTGCGTCCCGGCATGTATATCGGGCGTCTCGGTGACGGTTCCCATTTCGAGGACGGCATCTATGTCCTGTTGAAGGAAGTGATCGACAACAGTGTCGACGAATTCATCATGGACTACGGTGCCAGGATCACTATCCGGGTGGAGGGAGACAAGGTATCCGTCCGCGACTTCGGCCGGGGCATACCGTTGGGGAAGGTCATAGACTGCGTTTCCATCATCAATACGGGCGGCAAGTTCAACAACGAAGTCTTCCAGTTCTCCGTCGGTCTAAACGGTGTGGGAACCAAGGCTGTCAACGCGCTGTCTTCCCATTTCAGGGTCGTCTCCTACCGCGATGGGGCATTTTTCGAAGCAACCTTCGCAAAGGGTGAATTCGCCACCCAGAAGAAAGGAAAGTCCGAGGAACCGAACGGAACGTTGATAGAGTTCATCCCCGACCACGATCCTGCGATTTTCGGGGATTACCAGTACCGGGATGAGTTTATCGAGGAACGGATTTGGAACTATGCGTACCTGAACACCGGGCTCTCGATCGATTACAACAAGAAGATATTCGCCAGCAAGCATGGATTGCTCGACCTGCTCGACAAGCAGGTGGGGGTGGAGGGGATGTATACGACGATCCACCACCAGGGAGACCGGCTCGAATTCGCCTTTACCCATACCCAGAACTACGGCGAGAATTATTTCTCCTACGTGAACGGTCAGCATACCAGCGACGGAGGAACCCACCTTTGGGCGTTCAAGGAAGGGATTCTGAAAGGCATCAACGAATACTACAAGAAAGCCTATACCGCACCCGATGTCCGCGACGGATTGACCGGAGCGATCTCCATCAAGCTGCAGGATCCGGTCTTCGAGAGCCAGACCAAGAACAAGTTGGGCAACACCGAGGTCCGCACCTGGATTACCCTGGAGGTTCGTGAAGCCATTGTCGATTTTCTCATGAAGCATCCGGACGATGCCAACAAGCTCTCGGATAAGATTGCCAGCAACGAGCGGTTGCGCAAGGAACTGGCTGCGGTGAAAGGCGCAGCGCGGGATGCGGCGAAGAAAGTCTCCATAAATATTCCGAAACTCAAGGACTGCAAATACCATCTCAACCAAAACGGAGAGAAGGGCGAGAAGACCATGATCTTCCTCACCGAGGGTGATTCGGCTTCCGGGTCCATGGTGGGTGTCCGCGACGTCTATACCCAGGCGATCTTCAGCCTGCGGGGCAAGGTATTGAACGTATTCGATAAGAAGCGGACCGAAATCTACAAGAACGAAGAGCTGTACAATCTCATGATTGCCCTGGGAATGGAAAACGGTATAGACGGATTGCGTTATGGCCGGGTGATCATAGCGACCGACGCCGATACCGACGGCTTCCATATCAGGAATCTGCTCATGACCTATTTCCTTACCTATTTCGAGGATCTGGTCCTTGCCGGACGGTTGTTCATTCTTGAGACACCGTTGTTCCGGGTCCGCAACAAACAGGAAACGGTATACTGTTACAATGAATCGCAACGGGATGAGGCGGTCGCGCGGATACGTGGAGCCGAAATCACCCGATTCAAAGGTTTGGGGGAAATCAACCCCTCCGAGTTCCGCCAGTTCATCGGCGAGGAGATGCGGCTGATTCCCGTCTCCATAGCCTCTTCCCGGGAAATGCATCTGACGATGAAATTCTATATGGGCGACAATACTCCCGATCGACGTGAATTCATCATGGAGAATCTCATCTAATGGCACACGCTGAAACGGTTTTTAAAGAAAATTTCCTCGAATACGCCTCCTATGTGATCAAGGATCGCGCGATTCCCGATATCATCGATGGACTGAAGCCCGTCCAGCGGCGGATCATGCATTCGTTGTTCGAAATGGATGACGGCAAGTTCCACAAGGTCGCCAACGTTGTCGGCCATTGCATGAAGTACCATCCGCATGGCGATGCCTCCATAGGTGATGCCTTGGTGAACCTTGCGAATATGGAGCTGTTCATAGACCGTCAGGGTAACTTCGGAAATATCATGACGGGCGACTCGGCCGCAGCTCCCCGATACATCGAATGCCGTGTCCTCCCCTTTGCCAAGAAGGTCCTCTACAATCCCGAGTTGACGGAATTCGTCGATTCCTACGATGGTAGGAACAAGGAGCCCTTGTCCTTCCCCGCCAAATTGCCGATTGTGCTGATCCAGGGAGCCGAAGGTATCGCGGTAGGCATGTCCACACGCATCCTCCCCCATAATCTCATGGAAGTCATAGATGCGGTGAAAGCCGTCCTCAATGGAGAGAGCTTCGAATTGTATCCCGATTTCATTACCGGTGGATTCATGGATGTCTCCTCGTATGCCGAAGGGACCGGGAAAATCCTCGTGCGTGCGAAATTGAACACCAAGGATCCGAAGCGGATCGTAATCGAGGAATTGCCCTTCGGTGTCACGACGGAGAAGATGATCAAGTCGGTCGAGGATGCTGCGAAGAAGGGGAAACTCAAGATAGCCAGCATCAACGATTTCACTACCGACAAGGTCAACATAGAAGTGGTGCTTGCCCGGAACACCTATTCCGACGACGTGGTCGATGCCCTGTATGGCTTTACTGCCTGCGAACAATCCATCTCGGTCAATCCCCTGGTCATTTGCGAAGGTGTTCCGCGGATCATGCCGGTTTCCGAAATGATCCATTACCACGCGAAATTCCTCGTGGAGGTCCTGCGGCGCGAATTGGAGATGGAGAAGAGCCACCTCCTGGATCGTTTGCATGCCCGCACGTTGGAGCGGATTTTCGTCGAGGAACGCATCTACAAACGTATCGAGCAGAAACGGACACAGGACGAAGTCGAGAAGGCGGTCATCTCCGGCTTCAAGCCCTTCGCCGAACAACTTGCCCGCCCAGTGACCACCGAGGATGTGGACAGGCTGCTCAAGATCCCCATACGACGTATCAGCCTGTTCGACATCGAGAAGAACCATGCCGAGATCGATGAGATCAACACTCGGATCGAGCAGATCGATTGGCATCTTTCCCATATCGTCGAATATGCGCTCACCTATCTGGAGGAAGTGAGGAAGCTGGCGAATCCCTCCATGTGGCAACGGAAGACCGTCATCGGATCCTTCAAGAAGACCGATGTACGCGAGGTGGCCAACAGGGACCTCATGCTGAAATACGATGCCGCTTCCGGGTATCTGGGCTATGGGCTGAAGAGCGGGACGAACCAATACCTGGTGTCGCCATTCGACCGGATCCTGATTGTCCAGAAGGAAGGCACCTACTTTGTCACCGATGCACCCGAGAAGCTGTTTGTGGGCAAGAGTATGCGCTATTGCGTATTGGCTGAGAAGGATGTGTTGGAACAGCTCGTCTTTACGATCATCTATCAGGAAAAATCGTTGAAATACCTGTTCATCAAGCGGTGCAAGATAACCCAGTACATTCTCAACAGGACCTACGAGCTGTTGCCCGAAGGCAATTACAAGCTGTTCACCCTTTCGGCCCTCGATGATGCCAGGATTACGATTGTGTTCAAGAAGGGCAAGGGATACAAGAATCTGGAGGACCGCACCTACTTCTCCCGTTTCCTGGTGAAGGGAGTGAAAGCCAACGGCGTACGTTTGACCACGAAAGAGGCACAGACGCTACGCATAAAACACGAAGCCGATCCGAAAGGGGAAGAAGGAGACGAACCTTCCCTGTTCAAGGATATCGACCCGTTCGACGATGAACCACAAGAGGAACCGACCGATGCATAGACTTGCTTCCAGAATTCTATTTGAAGACAACCATCTGATCATATTGAACAAACTTCCCGGAGAACTCGTCCAGGGAGACAAGACCGGCGATGCGACGTTGGCCGATGAAGTACAGGACTACCTCCGCGTCACCTACGGTAAGACCGGGAATATCTATCTCGGCATACCCCATAGGATCGACCGGCCGACCAGCGGTATTGTCGTCTATGCCAAGACAGAAAAGGCGTTGGTGCGGTTGAACGCGATGTTCCGTTCCGACGACGACATGACGAAGACCTACTGGGCTGTCGTCGACCGGCTCCCCTCGATGGACGAGGGGTTGGTTGTCCATTACCTGACCCGTGATTCTGTGAAGAACAAATCGGCGGCGACTGCGCACGAAAGGAAAAATAGCCAGAAGGCCAGCATGACCTACCGGACGGTTGCGGCTTCGAAATCGTTCTTTCTGCTCGAAATCGGACTGCTTACGGGACGACACCACCAGATTCGGGCCCAATTGGCCGCGATGGGTAGCCATATCAAAGGTGATTTGAAGTATGGCTCGCCACGATCCAATGAAGATGGTGGGATCCACTTGCACGCCAGGGAAATCTCGTTTATCCACCCGGTGAAGAAGCAACGGCTTACGATTGTCGCGCCTCCACCACGGGATGTGGTATGGGACTATCTCGCTTCGGTCGTATCCGAACCCGGCGAGGCCACTTGGAGACTGGAAGATATCTGAGCCGTCAATGCTCCTCGGCAACCGTCACCACACCGATCCGACTTCTCCCGTCCGCTTTCACAACCAACGGGGTTTTCGCCCGGACATGTCGGAAATGGTGTGTTTCGTCCACAGGTGTCAATTCGGTGAGGCGGTCGAATGCCAGCTTTCCGTCATTGTACGAGGGATTGACTGTCAGGTAGATGGTCCCCAACGATGTGATGTTCTGGAAAAAGTGCGTTCCTTGACTGGGTTCGACCTGGAACCCGGGAAGGCTGGTCTCTACGATGACCGCGGCATGGGATATCTGGGACCAGACGACAGGGATGCCCAACCAGGGGTCGCTTGATCCCAATCGACCCGCGACAACAAGGATATAATCCTCGTCGGTTTCGACGAATTTCGCGTTTATCCTATCCAGCTCCATGACCATATCGGCAGTTTTCGCGGGATTGAACGATTCTGCCTTGATAAAGACGATATCGGTCAATTCCTCGTTGTGTCCGTTACCCATGACATGGTGCGATACGATGATCGCGCGCTCCAGCTCCTGGGCGCTTACCTGCAGCACTTCGGATTCGGAACCCGATACGATCGGCCGTATCTGGAGCAGGCTGAACTCGGGCTTCTTCCACTTGGGACGGTTCAGGTTGCAGGCGAATTCGATCTCTATGGGTGTATTCATGACATTTTCGCCAAATATCAGCAATTCCCGGATTATGGCCGCAATCGGGAAACTGTTGTACTTGAGGATACTGTTGAACGTGATCACCTTCTGTCCCTCGGCACTCAACTGGTCGACCAGGACACCTCTGGAGGCATCGAACGTGGATGCGATATGCCGCAACGAATCGGGATGCCGCTCGGCTTCGGCAAGGGGAAGCGACACCAGGTTTTCCGGGTTCCCCTCCGGCGTGTACGAATGGGTCATGTCCAATCCATAGAAAAGGGTTTGTGAACTCGACTCCATGCCTCCGAGGTATTGGAGATTCCGCTTGGGGTAGGTGGGGGAAAACCTAAAGGCCATGCCGTTGTCCACAACTGTCTTTCCGAATCCGAAGCAGAGCATGCCGACTCCATCCTCGGCCTTCTCGGTCCCTATCGGATAGAAGTTCAACGAACGGGCGACACCCGAGAAGTTCGGGTACCAATAGTCGCCGTGGGCACTGCCGATCACCTGCTGGATGATGACAGCCATGCGCTCTTCTTCCACCATGTGGTGTGTCGCGCGCAGGTATTCCTTGCTCTTGTTGTAGTAGGTGGAGGCATACACGCAGATAATCGCACTCGCCAATGCCTTCAGGCGCTCTTCGCTGGAGCCGTTGTTCGGCAGCATGCAGGTTTCGTATACTCCGGCGAAGGGTTGGTAATGCGAGTCTTCGAGCATGCTGGAGGAACGGACCGCCAGCGGTACCTTGAGTGTCCGGATAATAGCTTCAAGGTCCAGCATCAGGTCCTTCGGCAACGGCTTCGACAGGAAAATCCGTCTGAGTGTTTCGTCCGGGAGGGATGCCGCCACCACCTCATGCAAGTCGTTCTCATCCATGAATTGCGTGAACAGGTCGGTGGCGACCACCACCGTGCGGGGAATCGAGAGGTACATGTCCGGATACTTCTCTATGATATCGCTTTGGCGAAGCTTGTAGTCGATGAACGCAAGACCCCGCCCCTTTCCTCCGAGAGAGCCCGATCCGATGCGGCTGAAGAAAGAAAGCTCGTCGAAACTGTTGCGGTTGAACTGTGCGATGACACCCTTACCGCGGTTGAGCCGGAATTCCTTGATCATCTCCACCATCCGCTTGCGCAGATCCTCGGGATTCTTGAAGTCCTTTACCGAGTAGGGTCTGAAGAGATTGGCCAGCACATACAGGCTTCGCGCCTTCAACCAGCGGGAGAAGTCGTTGTGGTTCGAATGTTTGACAAAACATGCTATCGGGACGGTCGGCAAGGTGTGCTGCATCTCCCGCAGGCTTTCCGCGCGTGCGATCTCTTCGCCTGTGTCGGGATCCTTGAATATGAAGGGGCCGAATCCATAATTGTCGAATACGTATTGCTTCAGGTCGTTGAGCAGCGATGGACTGAGTTTCCAGATGAACGAAGAATTCTCTTTCGCCGCCTCTTCGGTGTAATCGGCTTTCGTCGATTGCAACAGGATGGGCAGGTCCGGATGTTGCGAGCGGATATGCCTGCAGTATTTCAAGCCGGCTTCCGGATCGGCCACACCTTCGCGGTCGAAGGCGACGTCGGTGATGATTCCCAGGACATGGCTGCGGTAGGTGTCGTAGAGTTCGACGGCCTCTTCGTAGTTTTGGGCCAAAAGGATCTTGGGGCGTCCCCGCATGCGTAGGGCTGTCGCCCAGGGATTCAGGCCTTCGCTCATGCCCATGCGTGTCTGCTGTATGATCGCGGTGTATAGGATAGGTAGGTACGAGGAGTAGAATCTGATCGAATTCTCCACCAGTATGATCACCGGTACTTCCGCGGCGGTGCGTGCATCGTGCAGCGCGTTCATCTTGTCTTCGAGCAATTTGACCATGGCGAGGAAGATATTCGCGTTGCCCTGCCAGTAGTAGAGGTAGTCCACCGCAGCCACATTGCGCTTGCGCAGGTTCTCGCTGATACGGTGGGCAGGTGATGGGGAAAGCGCGACGATGGGGATGCTGGGGTATTGGTTCTTTATGGCTTGGGCCAGTTCGACAACACTGGTGGAACCGAGTTCAAGCATGGTCACCACAAGATCGAACTTGTTGGTTGCCAGAAGCATGAACACCTCGTCGATATTCCTGGCATAGGTGATCTTTGGGGGATTGCTCAAACCCAGCTGGGTGTATTCCCGGAAGAGTTCCTCTTCCACCCGGCCATCCTCCTCGATGAGGAACTGGTCGTATTCACTGCAGAGGAGCACCACCTTGTAGATGTGGCGCGGCATCAATTCTCCAAAGGGATCGCTGGCAGTCATCAATTTTCTCATGGTGGTCAATCGTAGCATGATTTTTGCCGATCACATAGTAGTCTGCGGTTCCCGTTTCCTTCCTTACCGTGATATCCGACACGGTTGTGAGTAGTAGCAAAAACAAACTAGCTATTTATCATATGATAAATGTTTTTAAGATATTCTACTGTATCCGGAAAAAATCAAATATATAATTAATGTAATCGGCGATTATTTTATTGACAACCAATTGAAAGAGGATTACACTCTTCTCAGGTTGACCGGAATGCCAGGTGAATTGGCACGCCGTGTCACGTAAAACGATAGGGAGGAATTTCAATGTATAGGTATGAAGATTTCATGGCTGATCTGGAGCGACGCAATCCGGCGGAACCCGAATTCATCCAAGCAGCGGCGGAAGTGATCGAGTCGATTATCGATGTAGTCAATGACAATCCCGCATATGTGAATGCAAAGATTTTGGAGCGGGTCACCGAACCCGACCGCATATTCACGTTCAAGGTCGAATGGGAAGACGACAACGGAGACGTACAGGTCAACCGTGGGTATCGTATCCAGTTCAACAATGCCCTGGGTCCTTACAAGGGCGGGCTCCGTTTCCACCCGAGCGTGACCTTGGGTACCTTGAAATTCCTCGGATTCGAACAGACCTTCAAGAATAGCCTGACCTCACTTCCCATGGGTGGCGGCAAGGGTGGTTCCGATTTCAATCCAAGGGGCAAGTCCAACAACGAAATCCTTCGCTTCTGCCGATCCTTCATGACCGAATTGCAGAAATACATCGGTCCCGAAACCGATGTGCCTGCCGGTGATATCGGTGTGGGTGGCCGGGAAATCGGATTCCTGTATGGTCAGTACAAACGGCTGCGTGGTGAGAACACCGGTGTCCTAACCGGAAAAGGTCGCAATTGGGGAGGATCCCTGATTCGACCCGAAGCCACAGGTTTTGGAGCCATGTATTTCGCCAATGAAATGGTGAAGGCCCATGGCGATACGATCAAGGGCAAGCGAATTTCCGTTTCCGGTTTCGGCAACGTCGCTTGGGGTGCTGTCATGAAGGCAACCGAACTTGGAGCCAAGGTTGTGACGATCAGCGGACCCGATGGGTATATTCTCGATGAGAATGGCATCAACACCCAGGAAAAATGGGATTTCATGGTCCAGCTCCGCGCATCGAACAACGATGTCGTCGCTCCTTATGCCGCAAAGTTCGGAGCCAAGTTTGTGTCCAACAGAAAGCCATGGGAAGTACCCGTTGACATGGCATTCCCCTGTGCGATCCAGAACGAGCTTACGTTGGATGATGCCAAGACCTTGGTGGCGAACGGAGTCAAGTATGTGGTCGAGACCTCGAACATGGGGTGCAAGGCAGATGCCGCCACGTATCTGATCGGTCAGAAGATACCGTTCGGTCCCGGCAAGGCTGTGAATGCCGGAGGTGTTGCGGTTTCCGGACTCGAGATGTCCCAGAATTCCATGAAACTCAGCTGGTCTGCTGAGGAGGTCGATGAAAAGCTCCATGGTATCATGAGCAACATCCATGCCGCATGTGTCGCTGAAGGCACCAGTGCAGATGGCTATATCAACTATGCCAAAGGCGCGAATATCGCCGGGTTCAAGAAAGTTGCCAATGCAATGCTTGATCTCGGGTATTAATCCAGTCCAACATCCTTGAAAAAGGGTAGGTTATGTATCGAGGCCGTTCTCTTGTATAGGGGACGGTCTTTTTCTATACTCGGCATATGATGAAACAATCCTCAAAAGATTTGATCGGGCAGCTTGCCCGGGCAGTGGGACCGAGCGGGTTCGAGAAGCCGGTGGGCGATATCATCCGTAAACATTTGGATGGTATCGGAACCTTGGAAACCGACAGGATCGGCAATATCGTGTGTGAGATAGCCGGCATAGATCCGAAGGGCCAACGCGTGTTGTTCGCGGCGCACCAGGATGAGATCGGTTTTATGGTATCGGAAATCCTCGACAATGGATTCATCAAGTTCGTGGCTATCGGCGGGTGGAATACCGTGACCTTGCCTGCGTCTCCCGTCGAGATACTCAATGCCGATGGCGATATGATTCCGGGAATCATCGGCCAGTTGTCGCCCCATTTTCTGAAGAAGGGAGCAGCACCGCAAATTCCGGAACTCGACGATCTGTTCATCGATATAGGGGCCTCCACCGCACAAGAAGTACAACAGTCGTTTGGAATCAGACTGGGAGCAATAATCGTTCCGGTCACGCGTTTCCACTTCTGCGAAAAGAGCGGATGCATCATGTCCAAGGCTTTCGACGACCGTATCGGTGTGGCCGCATTGATCGAATTGGGTACCCTGTTTGCCAAGGACCCGATATCCAACACAGTGGTGTTGGCATTTACGGTACAAGAGGAAGTCGGAACGCGTGGAGCCAAGGTGCTTGCGAACAGGATCGAAGCCGATGTCGCACTCGTTGTCGAAGGCGCTCCTGCGGACGATGTGCCGGATGGACCGGCCCATCCGCAGACCTGTGTGGGAAACGGTGCCCATGTCAGGATCTTCGACCCGACACACATAGGCCACCCGGATTTGTTGCGATTTGTCAGATCGACGGCGGCAAGCAGGGGCATACGGATCCAGGAAGCCGTGCGAAAAGGCGGAGGGACCGATGCCATGGTCCTGGCTTTGGCAGACCGGGGAATTCCTTCGGTCGTCACTGGTGTTCCGGTGAGGTATGCGCATAGCCACAACTGTTTGGTTTCCTTTTTCGATTACCGGGAACTGGTGCTTTTATTGCATGCTGTATGTCAAGATATGCCTGCTTTATAGCTGTTTTCCAGTCATATGGGAGTGCCATAAAAGTGATATATATACACTATATATAGTGTGATACTAGGGTATTATACGCTATCTGTCGCTATTATTACCTTGCTAACACCATAAGAATGTGGTATGGTTGGAATCGCCCGCACACGCGGGTGAATTTTCTTTGGGGGTAATGAAGTGGCCACTGTGAAAAATGCACTTACACCACTTGGTCGTAAGATTTTTTTGGATAGATATGCCCAGAAAGATGGGAAGAAAGATACACTGAAAGTTGGGGATCTGGTTGTTGCTGTCAGCAACCTGCAGACGGGGCAACGCGAGATTGGAAATATCCTTACGATTTCCGGTGATGCTGTAACCGTCAAGTTGGAGGACGGGACCGAAATCAGCTCCACACGGGAGAATGTCGACAAGCCGACCGAGACTACTCCTTCCGAAATGCTGGCACGTGTCGCAAAAGGAATTTCGGTACAGGAGAAGAAGGATGTCCGTCCGCATTGGGAGAAGGAATTCAATTGGCTTCTGGAGGATTGGAAGTTCGTTCCCGGAGGACGGATCCTTACCGGTGCCGGTACCGACCAGAACCTGACATACTTCAATTGCTATGTCATCCCTTCACCCAAGGACAGCAGGGGTGGAATCATCACCTCCCTTGGTCAGATGACCGAAATCATGTCGCGTGGTGGCGGAGTAGGTATGAACCTCTCGTCATTGCGGCCGCGCCATGCCTATGTGAAGGGTGTGAACGGCAGGTCCAGCGGATCGGTCTCCTGGGGGGCCCTGTTCAGTTTCGTTACCGGGCTGATCGAGCAGGGTGGTTCCCGACGGGGTGCGCTTATGCTGATTTTAAATGTGTGGCACCCGGATATCCTCGATTTCATCAACAGCAAACGCGAGATGGACAAGATCGTGAATGCCAATATCAGCGTCGGCATCACCGACGACTTCATGGATGCCGTCCGTGCCGACAAGGAGTGGACAACCTATTTCCCCGACACCTCGGATCCCGAATACAATGACGTGTGGGACGGCGATCTGAACCGTTGGAAATCCTTGGGGAAGCGCGTCATTCCTTACCAGACAATCAAGGCCAAGGAAGTATGGGATGCGATTATCGAGAGCGCGTGGGCATCGGCCGAACCGGGAGTCTTTTTCATGGACCGGTACAACAAGATGTCCAACTCCTGGTATTACAGTACCATCCAATGTACGAATCCCTGTGGAGAACAAGGCTTGCCGCCGTGGGGTGTCTGCAATCTCGGTTCCATAAACCTTTCACGTTTCGTACAGAAGAAGAAGGTGCTTTGGGACGAGCTGGGTAGGGCTGTGCGTGGTGCTATCCGTTTCTTGGACGATGTGATCGACGATACTCCCTATTTCTACGAGGAGAACCGCGAGCGCCAGCAGTCGGAACGTCGTGTCGGTCTTGGGACCATGGGCCTGGCAGACATGTTGATCAAACTCGAACTCGCCTATGGCAGCAACGAATCGATCGACTTCATCGACCGCTTGTACAAGTTCATCTGTGTCGAGGCCTATCGCGAGAGTGCGGAGTTGGCTGGTGAAAAGGGGTCTTTCCCCATGTTCGACGCCGAAAAATTCCTCCAAAGCGGATTCATGCAGCAGATGCCCGAGGAAATCAGGGAACTGATCGCAAAGAAGGGTGTGCGCAACGTCACGTTGTTGACCCAGGCTCCGACCGGTACGACGGGAACCATGGTGGGGACCAGCACCGGAATCGAACCGTACTACTTCTGGGAGTGGGAACGGGTCGGACGCATGGGTTCCAATATCGAACGCGTCGCCGTGTACGACGAATGGGTCAAGGACAATCCCGGAAAAGAGAAGCCGTCCTTCTTCGTATCGGCCATGGACCTTCCACCCGAGGGTCACGTGCGGGTACAAGCAGCGATCCAGCGATGGGTCGACTCCAGTATCTCGAAGACGGGCAACACGCCCGCCGACTATACCGTCGAACAGACCGAGCAACTGTACGAATTGTTGTACGATCTCGGCTGCAAGGGTGGGACCACCTATCGTGACGGCTCACGGGATACGCAGGTCCTCATAGCCAAGGCAAAGGAAAAGGACGCCGATCCTGTGGCCCAATTGCCGAAATTTGTCGCCGAGGAACCCAAGTCGCGAGTCCGTTCGACCGTGTTGCATGGAACTACCTACCGTAAGGCAACACCGATCGGCACAGCATATATCACAGTGAATTCCGATGGAGGCCCCTACGGAGAACCGTTCGAAGTCTTCATCAATGTCGCCAAGGTCGGTTCCGATGTATCGGCCGATGCCGAGGGACTCGGCCGATTGATCAGTCTGATCCTCCGTATGCCCAGTCCGTTGGGACCACGGCAACGTGCCCAGTCTGTCATCGCACAATTGCGTGGGATCGGCTCCGGACGTCCCATGGGATTTGGAAAGAACCGTGTCATGAGTCTTCCCGATGCGGTTGCCCAAGTCCTTGAGGAACATATCGGCATAGAGCAGGATGAGAATGGATATCCGCAGTTGCCCGATGAGGACGACGTCGAAATCGCCGCAAAGCAGTTCGATCTGGGCCTCGCGGCTGAAGTGGCCAACAGCGTGACCCCCGATATTTGTCCTGTATGTGGGAATGTGACATTCGTGAATATCGAAGGTTGCAAGAAATGTTTCTCCTGCGGGCATAGCGAATGCTAATTGCTGAATAGACCACCATATGGAATCCGATACACGAGCCTCCCGTAGAGATACGGGAGGTTCATACCGAAGTCTCGATAGAAGTATCCATATCCTCTTTGTTGCCCGGATCATCAACCGGTTCGGTGATTTTGTCCAGATGCTCCTGGTACTCATACTCACCGTCTCGATCGGGATGGAGGCACACCTCGCAGGTCTGTTCGCGACCTTGACGGTACTCGCCGCGAGTGTTGGACAACTTGTCGGAGGCATAGTCGCGGACAAGTTTCCCCGCAAGCATGTCATGGTGTCCTGCCAACTTGCGGTTGCCGTACTGTATGCCTCCTGTGCCCTGCTCATTACCGAATCTCCCATGACCGTGGCGTATCTCATCCTCGTCTCCTCTCCCTTCAGGGGGGCTACCTGGCCGATTTCGCACGCATTGGTGGCTGATTACTCCCACGGAGAAATCGAGCGAGCCAAAGCCTTTTCCCTGCTGTACCTCGGATCGAATATCGGTGTGGCCGTGGGGCCATTGGTTGCGGCATTCCTCTTCTCGCGGAACTTGCCCCTCCTGTTTCTGGTCTCCTCCAGCACCCTGGTAATCGCATCAAGCCTTCTCGGGTTTCTCCTTCCACGGCATCCTATGGAGACCGACCTTGTTCCATCCGAATCCCATGGTAAACAGAAGTCCTTGTGGCGATTGTTTTTCGGCAACAGGATGCTGGTGCTCTATGTGGTGGCCTTCACGCTCTACAATTTCATCTATGTCCAGCATGGGTTTGCGCTTCCATTGCAGATGAATTCGATTTTCGGCACACAGGCAGGAACCGAGGGGTACGGATGGCTGATGTCGGTGAATGCGTTGACCGTGTTGCTCATGACCGCATTTGTGATCCACTTGACGTTACGGGTCTCCCGGGCGATAAGCATGGCCATAGGGTGTCTCTTCTATGTCGTTGGATTCGGACTCTATGCGGTCTGTTCGTCGTTGCCGGCATTTCTCGGCGCCACGTTCATCTGGACAATCGGGGAAATCCTGTTGGCGACGAATGGCAATGTGTTTGTGAACCAACATGCGCCCAGTACGCACAGGGCACGCTTCAATTCCATCGTCAGTGTGACCACCGGACTCGGCTCGACCCTTGGGCCTTTCGCTGGTGGAATGATCTTGGCCCATGCCACCTATGCATTCTTGTGGATGGTAATGGTGGGAACGGCGATCCTGATCAGCCTATTGTTCATCTGGTTGCGGGTGTTGGTGGTCAAATCGGAAACCCATGGCCCGGTGACCCCATAAATCGATTGACACTCTCCCGAGCGAGTGCAGGCAACATAAGAATCTATACCTCGCCCCTTGGGGCTTCGGACGAGGTGAAACCATCTGGGTCCGACCCTTGCCTTGCAGCATCGATACCTTTCCTTCGTACTATGGAACTCACCGTATAAGTAGGTGTCTAAGGTTGCAATCACCCCCCGATTGCTGTATAGTCATAGGGGAGTTGCCCTGTACTATTACAGGGTCGAATTGTGTTCAAATGGTTGTGGCCCGTAGAGGTCCACAGGTAAATATTATTTCAATGGAGTGTCAATATGGGTAACAAGAAAATGGTTACTATCGACGGCAATACCGCGGCCGCACACGTAGCGTATGCATTCAGCGATGTCGCCGCGATTTATCCAATCACCCCCTCCTCACCAATGGGGGAGTATGCCGATTCCTGGGCAAGTACCGGAAGAGTAAATCTGTTCGGCGAGCGCGTCGACATTATGGAGATGCAGTCTGAGGCAGGTGCAGCTGGTGCAGTGCATGGTTCTCTTGCCGCGGGAGCGCTTACGACGACGTTTACTGCCAGCCAAGGCTTGCTGTTGATGATTCCGAACATGCATAAGATTGCCGGAGAAATGACTCCGACCGTGTTCCATGTCTCGGCACGTTCCCTTGCCGCCCAGTCACTTTCCATTTTTGGAGACCACTCCGACGTCATGTCCTGCCGAAACACAGGGTTTGCCATGACCGCCGCGACGAGCATCCAGGAAACTATGGATCTTGCATTGGTCGCACATCTTGCGACCCTGAAGACCCAGGTTCCCTTCCTTGCGTTCTTCGATGGTTTCAGGACCTCGCATGAAGTGCAGAAGGTCGAGGAAATTTCCTATGACGAAATGCGCAGCCTCATGGAGCCCGAATATATCGAGCGTTTCAGAGCCCGTGCGCAACGCCCCGAGAAGCCCATGCTCAAGGTGGCGGCGCAGAATGAGGACGTCTATTTCCAGGGTCGTGAGACGGTCAACAAGTACTACGATGCGACACCCGGTATCGTGCAGGAATACATGGATAAGGTCGCGGCTATCACAGGACGCCAATACCACCTGTTCGACTATGTCGGGGCTCCCGATGCGGACCGCATCATCATTGCCATGGGCAGTGCACTCGATACGTTCGAATGGGCCGCCGATTACCTGAACAAGAAGGGTGAGAAGGTCGGTGTACTCAAGGTACGTCTCTACCGCCCGTTCTCGGCCAAGGACTTTGTTGCGGCAATTCCCCAATCTGTCAAGAAGATCGCTGTCCTCGACCGGACCAAAGAGCCCGGTTCGATCGGTGAACCCTTGTACCTCGACGTGGTTACCGCCCTTTCCCAGATGGGTCGTGGTGGAATCTCGGTCATCGGAGGCCGATACGGTCTCTCCAGCAAAGACTTCACCCCTTCCCACGCGAAGGCCGTTTTCGACCATATGAACGCAGGCAATTGGCACAACTTCACAGTCGGAATCAAGGATGATGTGACGAACTTGAGCATTCCTGCAAGCGAACAGATCAACGTCACCCCCAAGGGTGTGGTCTCCTGCATGTTCTGGGGTCTCGGATCCGACGGTACCGTCGGCGCCAACAAGGACTCGATCAAGATTATCGGTGGAAACACCGACATGAATGCACAGGCATATTTCTCCTACGACTCCAAGAAGTCCGGTGGTATCACAATCAGCCACTTGCGCTTCGGAAAGAGTTCGGTGAACATGCCGTGGCTTATCGACAGCGCCGACTTTGTGGCTTGCCACAATCCCGCATACATCGGTCGATACGACATGCTCGCTCCCCTGAAGGAAGGCGGGGTGTTCCTTTTGAACTCCCAGATTCCCACCGAAGAGGTATTCGAGCATCTCACCGCATCGGAGCAGCAGCAGATAATCGACAGGAAGATCCGTTTCTACAATATCGACGCTCTCAAGATTGCGGAGAAGGTCGGTCTGGGTTCCAGGATCAATACGGTCATGCAGGCGGCATTCTTCAAGATATCTGGGATTTTCCCCGAAGAGGAAGCCATTGCACTGATCAAGAATGCAATCAAGAAGACCTTCGGAAAGAAGGGCGAAGATATCGTCAAGATGAACTGGGCAGCGGTCGACGGTGCCTCGGATGCATTGGAAGAAGTGAAGATTCCCGCAAAGACCGGCAAAGCCTATGAGCCCAAGAAGCTCATCGACGATTCCGCCGATGCCTATGCAAAGGAAATCATCGAACCGATCATGCATCTGAAGGGCAACGATATCCCTGTCTCCAAGATGTCTTTCGACGGCACCTTGCCGACAAATACCGCTCGGCTTGAAAAGCGTGGTGTTGCCCCATTCATCCCCCATTGGATCAGCGAGAACTGTATCCAGTGCAACCAGTGTGTACAATCTTGTCCACATGCGGCTATCCGGGCCAAGCAGATTGATCAGAAGGATCTGGAAAACGCTCCAGAAAGCTTCAGTACCCTCAAGTCCAACACCAAGAACACTCGCGAACTCCGGTTCAAGATCCAAGTGTATCCTGAGGATTGCCAGGGTTGCGGCGTATGTATCGAAACCTGTCCCTCCAAGCAGAAATCCTTGGAATTCAGCCCGATCAACGTGGAACGCGAAGCCGGCGAGACGAAAAACGCCGAGTTCTTCGATGCGCTTCCCGATGATGTTGTCGATGGTATCTCCATCGATACCGTGAAGGGTATGCAGTTCAAGAAGCCCTTGTTCGAGTTCTCCGGTGCCTGTGCAGGTTGTGGTGAGACACCCTATGTCAAGTTGGTCTCCCAGATTTGTGGCGACCGCATGATTGTCGCCAATGCGACCGGTTGTTCCTCGATCTATGGCGGAACATTCCCCACAACTCCTTACGCCCAGCGCAGGGATGGACGGGGACCGGCATGGGGTAACTCCCTGTTCGAGGACAACGCTGAATATGGTCTTGGTATGCGTCTCGCCGTCGAGGCGAACCGCCGTCAGTTGAAAGCGAACATCGACCGCCTGCTTGCCGCAGGAACCACCGATGCACTTGCCAAGGCTCTCGCCAAGAACATCGAGTTGTGGTCCGATATGACCGAGGCTTCGATCACAGCGCAGAACGAGACCCAGGCATTGCTGGACGATGCGGTCAAGGCTGCGAAGAACGATGAAGCGAAAGCCGCACTACGGAAAATCGTCGAACTGAAGGATTACCTGAGCGAGAAATACGTTTGGATCTTTGGTGGTGACGGTTGGGCTTACGATATCGGTTATGGTGGTGTAGACCACGTTGTCGCTTCTGGAAAGAATGTCAACATCCTCGTCTTGGATACCGAAGTGTACTCCAACACTGGTGGACAAGCTTCCAAGGCAACACCGATTGCGGCAGTGGCTAAGTTCGCCAACGCAGGTAAGCAGAACGGAAAGAAGAACATGGGCTTCATGATGATGAGTTATGGCAATGTCTATGTGGCTTCGATCGCCATGGGTGCCAACAGACTGCATGCACAGAAGGCATTGCAGGAAGCTGCCGCATTCAATGGTCCTTCGATTGTCTTCTGCTATTCACCCTGTATCAACCACGGTATCAATATGATGAAGAGCCAGGTTGAGGAGAAGCTTGCGGTGGAAGTCGGTTATTGGCCGTTGTTCCGTTTCAATCCGACTCTGGAAGATGGCAAGCGCTTCTCTTGGGACACCAAGGAGCCGACTGGCGACTACCAGGAATTCATCAAGAGCGAGAGAAGATACTCTTCCTTGTACAAGACGAATCCCGAGCAGGCCGAAGAGTTGTTCGCCCGGGCAGAAGCCGATGCCAAGCGTCGCATGAAATTCTACAAGAATGTCGGCGAAGTGATGTAGCGGATTCTCAAAACAGTAAAGGTATATGTTTGGCAAGCCGTCCGTTGTGGACGGCTTGTCCTATTATGTGCTTCAATTCACGCGAGCCAAGAATCGATGATTGCTTTGGAAGAGCGGTTCATCTCCTCCATGAAACCACTTGTATGTTTCCTGAAGTAATAGTAGTCGGAAATGGATCCGGTATTCTCGAATGGCAACCGCTTTTGGGTTCGGAGTTGTTGTTCCTGTGCACCAAAAGCAACCTGGAGGTCTTCCAAGTGGGGTTCGGTATAGGTGTTCTCCATGAAAATGGAATCGAGGGGACAACGGATTGCCGGGAAAGCCAATGGCTCGTGGCTCTTCGGGTGTCCGAATATGACCAAGGTTGCCACAGCGGTGTATTGCGGGAGATTGAACAGGGATGAAATCTGCTCATGGTTTTCCAAGATATCTCCGATATAACAGGATCCGATTCCCAGGGACTCGGCAGCGATAACAGCTGTTTGGGCAGCGATCAACGCATCGCTCATGGCAAGCAACAAATCTCCTGCACCGGGAGCTCTCCACGAAACGGCGAGGTCTTTTCCCTTCTCGACCGTGCCACTCTCGAAGTAGTAGTTGACCCACTTGCGGGTGTCGGAAACGAAGAGCCATACCAATGGGGCTGTCGCTATCATCGGCTGGTTGTCGCAAAGTCGCGCAAGCTGCTGCCTCGCACCCTGGTCGGTGACTTCGATGACCGAGTAGAACATCATGTTGCCCGCAGTAGGTGCGCGGAGTGTGGCTTCCTGAATATATCTTTTGTCAGGGGCGCTTATTGGTTCCGCAGAAAAAGATCGGTGGGTACGTCGTTTCAGCAACAAGTCCAAGGTTTGGTTCATCAAAATCTCCTTACTATACGTTTTCAGTCCATTCATATAGTATACAAGGCGGAAGGTCGATATGAAAAGTATTCGTGTGTATCCCTATCGATGGATCGTCCTTGTGGCCTTGATGGCAGTAATCATGGCTTCCGAGATGCAGTGGCTGGCCTTGGCTCCGATTTCCCGAGCAGCCGGAGCCTTCTATTCCTCCCAAATTCCAGCCGATTCCTTGATCGGACCAGACTTGCTGACGCTCATCCATCTGGTGGTTTTCGTCTTCTTCAGCCTTCCCGCCTCCTATATCATCGATAAAGTCGGGCTCAAGTGGACCTTGCGCTCGAGTGCGATACTTTTGGCTGTATTCAGTATTGTCAAGGGAATAGGTGCCGCATCGTTCTGGACCGTGGTTGTATCACAGATCGGTTTGTCTGTGGCGCATGCCCTTATCCTGAATAATGTCACGTTGGTCACCGCACGATGGTTTCCACTGCGGGAGCGTGGGTTTGCAACCGGTCTGGTATCCTTCGCCCAATACCTGGGATTGCTTCTCATCATGATACTCAGCCCGCAATTGGTGGTAACCAATCCCAACATGGCCGGCTATGGCGAAGGGATACCCTCGCTTTTGTTTTGGCTGGGACTTGCAACTGCGACCGGAGCATTCGCCGTATTGTTTTTCTTCAAGGAAAAACCACCGACACCTTCGTCCATGGAACCGTTTAAGAACGAAAGCTTCTTCGCTTCGTTCAAGTTGTTGCTCCATAAGAAACATATGGGTGGATTCATTACCATCTTCGGACTTGTCTGGGGATTGTTCAATGTCTTTATCGCCAAGGTCGATAGTATCACCGCATTCATCGGTGTCCAAAATTCCAATGGAATTGTTGGATTGATCCTTTTGGGGGCAGGTATGCTCGGCTCGGTGGTCATACCACTGCTGTCCGATTATTCGCGGAAACGGAAGTTGTTCTTCTTCATCTGTATGGCAGGAATCCTCGTGGGAGTCTTGGTGTTTGCCTCAATTCCCCTTTTGGATGAATTCATCATATCTCCGGTCTTAGCTGGTTTCATTGCGGCTGGCATACTAGGATTCTTTTTCCAGAGCGCCATTCCGTTGGGGTACCAGTATGCCTCGGAATTGAGTTATCCTGTGCAAGAGGCTTCATCGCAAGGAGTTCTGTTGCTCAACGGACACTTCATCGGAATCATAATCCTGATCTTCATGAATCTCGAGGGAGGGCGATTCCTGGAACCCGTGCTGATAATTAGTGTCGCCTTGTTGTTCGCGGCGGTCCTTGCCGTTCTGTTCATAAAGGAATCGCCCATCATCGTTACCGAAGATGAGCGATTGCGGGAAGCGGTTGATAAGGAGTCGGTTCGTCAGAGCTGAAACCTTTCGCTGACAATCCAGGTGGAGATATCTTCCAATACCTGTGGGTCGATAGTTGTCTCGATGGTCCCGTATTCCTCCGGAGCTCCGGTTTCCGCTGGTTGGAAGAGATGGTTGAGTCCCTCGTATACCTTCGTCGTATAGCGGGTGTTTCCTCCATCAAGCAAAGCCTTTTCGATAGCCGGCACATGCAGTGTCGCCGATACTTGGGTATCTTTCGTTCCGTTGAGGACCATGACGGGCATGGCCAGGTCCTTCAGGTAGTCGGAAGGGTCGAGTGCGAGGAACGTCATGTACCAGGGGGAGAATAGTGCGGACAGCTGGGACTTTGCCTGATCTTCGGGCAACCCAAACGTCAGGAGTGTCTGCAGCACAGCTTCCTTGCGTTCCTCCAACGTCCGGCTCTCGTCCAGGATCATGGCATAGATGGCCATGTTTGCTTCAACCGCCTGGGCGATGTACGGCTCGGGAGCCTGTTGGGCCCTGAGGATTGCTGCTGTCTGGTCTTCGAGTACGGCAACACCATCCACACCGGAGCCGGCCATGAGTACCAGGAATGCCAGGCCTGGGTTCCTTTGGGCTACGATCGGTGCGATGATGGCACCCTCGCTATGTCCGAGAAGCCCAATATTCCCAGCATCGACATAGGGCAGGGTCTTGAGGTGGTTGACGGCAGATTCGGCATCGTCCGCGAAATCCACCGATGTGGCGTCGCTCGCATCCCCTTCCGACTCGGCAAAGCCCCGGTCATCGTACCGAAGGACCACAATGCCGGAACGTGTAAGCGCGTCCGCCAGTACCAGGAACGGCCTATGCCCAAGCAGTTCCTCGTCCCGGTTCTGGGCCCCTGAACCGGTGACCAGCACCACTGCGGGGAACGGTCCGTCCCCTTCCGGTCGGGTAATGGTTCCGGCAAGCCGGAAGCCCTCCGGTGCTTGTGGGAAGAACATATCCTCGGATATGTATGGATACGGTTTGACAGGATCTTGCGGACGCGTGTTCTCCTTCACTTCTCCCAAGTCGAGGACCAAGGGGAGCGATTGTCCCATCTGGACGAATGTTCCCGCTATCTGCTGTGTCTCCGGATTGTAGGTTCCGGTGAAGGTAGCCTGCAACTGCTCCATCCCTATGGTAAGCAGGTTGTCCTCCTGGTGGATCGACGAGACCTTGAAGTTCCTGAGGCCTTGGGACGGAATCTGCAACAATGCTTCATAGGTTCCCTCTCCGCTGGAGGTGATGGTGAATCCCATTGCCAGTGAATTCGTCGGACCGATCGCCAACGAACCTTCCCAATAGCCGGAGAAGTCGAAAAGTCTCTCCTCCTCGACGGGGACGGGGGCAATTGCTTGTTCGACTGTTTTGGTGGTGCAGCCAGGAATCAATGCGATCAACATGCCAAGCAATACGACCATATGAATTTTCATGCTAGTTCTCCAAACAAAGAAATGGACCGTACGGTGACGGTCCCAAGTCTTTGTGCAATCAAAGGTTTAGTCTTCGGGTGAGAAGTCCGACTGGGCAGCGCCGCAAAGTGGACAAACCCAATCTTCAGGAAGGGCGTCAAAAGCGGTTCCTGGTTGAACACCGTTGTCCGGATCGCCTTCAGCCGGATCATACACATAACCACACAAATCGCAAACATACTTTTTCATGCTGTTCCTCCGTTTGGAATCTTATAGTCAGGATACAGTGACACACCGAAAAATGCAATGGAAATTGAAAGGGTTCTATTTTTCTCCTTGTTACTCGTATATGGAGAGTATTTTCTTGATCAATTGCTTGAATTTTTTCCTAAAGGAATCGGGCTCCAATATTTCAACCGAATCCCCACATTGTATGATACGCAAAAAGAGTTCGATTGAATTTTCAGCTTCCATCCGGCAGATGGTTTCCCCCCGTGTATTCGTTTCGAAACGGGGAGTACTGTGGTTGATTTGTCGGAAGGAGTTCAGCGCCGAACGCTCCCGGATCTTCATGACGAGCGGAATGAAATCGATACTGTCGTACAACGCTTCCTCATGTTGCTTGTGGAATGGCTTGAGATTGTCTGGAATCGTATAGGTTTCATCCAGTATGATGGCAGTGGTTATCGCTCCGATATCTATCGTGGTAATGGCTGCCGTGTGTCGTAGTCTTCCGGTGACACTGATAGGGTTTCGTCCATCGTCCTCTTCCCTGAATCCTATGAAATACGGCGCGAATTCCGTCTCGATCTCTTCGCCATTGGAGAAATGTTGGATCCTGACAATCTTTCCCGAGACCCAGCTGTCTATAAGGACCTCGAGGACCGTGTTGAACGGTCCGTTTTGTTCCCGCTTGCTATGGACCTCCCGATCGATCGACTCGGCAAGTCCGATGATATTGTCGGAGATCTTGGGAGCATATGAACGCATGTTCATGGCGATCTTCCGCAATCCGGAGGCCAGGTGTGGATTCTGGAATTCACTGTTGGTCGCTAGGATCTCGGCCGAAAGGTTGAATGCCAACGACTCGTATACACTCAAGGAAATGTTCTCATCACCTTCCCTCGGCTGTATCTTGATGAGATTGTTGTCTTCATAGATATCGATGTATTGCTTCAATTCATCGACATACCGGCTGATTGTTGAACGATGCACTCCCAATCTTCTAGCTATTTCCGATCGTCTGAGACCCTCCGGATGGGAGTGGAGTAGAAGATCCAGTTGTGCAACACGTTCACCTTTCATAACAAATTCCCCTTTTCAATCGCACCAAAATGCAACAAATGCATTTCAGTATACCATGTATCGGGTGCAAGACAAGTATAATCCTGTTGCAATTTACCAGGTGCTGTTGCTACAATGCGGCATGGATGAAAGATTGACTGCCCTGGAGACCAAAATCGCCTATCTGGAAGATATGGTCGTTACCTTGAATGCCCTGGTGATTGCCCATGGTAGGGAATTGGAGCTCCTGCATGCGAATAAAGAGCGTCTGGAAGAACGGTTGGCCGAGTTGGCCGAGATTGCCGGCGACATACCCAATAGGCCACCACCCCATTACTAGTGGTCTGTAAAGCTTAAAACTTGTCAGTTGACTTCGAGTGGAAGCGGAGCGTGGCTAGGCCAAGGAGAATCGGATATCTAGATTGCCAAACGAAGTGAGTGGAGAGGGACCAAGAATTGGTCCACTTTCCCGAACAAGTGCAGGCAACGTGAGGTGCCCTATGGTACCTATCATATCCGATTCGACGCGAACGCCGCCACACACCGCTTAGACCGAAGGAAAGCAAAGTATTAAAGTTTACAGGCCACTAGATTCCCAAGTGGAAAAGTCCGTCAATCGCGCCGTCTCCACGTAGTGGTGGCCACACATACCGCTTGGGTTTCCCCAGTGGGAAGAACCCGCAGGACTTCATGGCTCAATGTAGGCGTGTCCCTCTCCAATAGGCCGGCTTCCGAAAGGCCGGTACGAACCCGTATGTGGTCATCGCGAAACGTCTGGGCGAGATACGATATGTCGACTTCACCGACAACATGGTTGTCACGGAATGCGAAGGGAAGGGAATCCAGCATCCACTGCAGGAATACCACATTGTTGACATGCATGTTTATGTCGTTGTCGGTGTAGAGGATTGTCGGCTCGTACACCAGCAGATCGACAAATTCCCCTTCGTTGAAGGAGACCCTCTTGCCAAGATCGGGATCCACAAGTCCTTCGGTTGCGATCGGCCCGAAACTTTCGGCAATTGTTTGTGGTTTGACCGGTCTTTGGGTGGTGGTGTCCATGACGACCCAATGGGTGAGCGATTCGAACAATATCTCGTTCTCGGCGTTCCAAGCCCTGCATACCCGGGGAAAATAGAGTTTCCACGGTTGTTGTGGCCAAGTCTCGATCCGGAAGGTGTTCGGCCAGCGGATATACTGAGGAATCGTCATTTTGGTACGGGTCACCACCCAGGTCTTGTTGTCTTGACGCAAATGTGCGATCGCGACATTCCTCTGATACGCGTGGGCTCCGGCCACCTCCTGCATAATCCTGAAATAGTAGGAGGTATGGGTCGAGTTGAAGGAATCGACGTCATAACTGTTCAAGGTGATGGTGTCGCTATAGATGCCGTTCGATATCTGCATGGTCGGTACGAGTCTCCTTGTAGAAGCGGAGTAGGGAGCGGCCATACTTGCGTTCGTCGATCCATGTCAAGGAACCGATTTGCTGGGGCCACAACTTCTGTTCTTCCGCCGGATAATGGATAATGAACAAACCGCCGGGTTCGAGCACGTGGTGCTTGTCGACCAATGTCGCGAGAGCTGTCTTGTTCTTCATGGGGAAGGGCGGGTCGGCATACACGATATGGTATTGCTGTTTCGCTTGTGGCAGAAAACGCAACACATTGGCGACGAACAGCTTTATGTCCGACTCGACGAAACCGATGTTCTTTTGGATTGTCGGTTTCTTTCCCCCATCCATCTCGACCAGATGGACAGGCTCGGCACCGCGCGATGCGGCTTCGATTCCCACCAGACCGCTACCCGAAAACAAATCCAGGAAGGATGTGTCGGATATGTTTCCGAGGATGGAGAAAAGCGATTCGCGCATCTTGTCCATTGCAGGCCTGATCTCACCTGGGGGACAGGTGACGACCCTTCCACGATAGAGCCCTCCGGTTATTCTCATATGCCTACCATACGGTGTGCGGCGATAAAATGCAATGGAGTTCAGTTCTCAACTGACTTGTCGTCGAACGGCGCCGCATTGATGAGGACATCCCTGACCATAGCGTGTTCAATGGAAACCAAGCCCGGGTCGCTGCGTAGAATTCCATCGATTTCGTCCCGAATAAGCTCGATCATCTCGAAATTATCGGTCAAGTTGGCGAACCGCAACTTCAGGAACCCCGACTGGCGTGTACCGGCCACCTCGCCAGGTCCGCGGATCAACAGGTCCTGCTCGGCGATATGGAATCCGTCGTTCGATTCCTTCATGACCATGAGCCGCTTCCGGGCATCTTCCCCCAGCTCCCGCTCGTAGACCAGAAAGCAATACGATTGGAGGTCGCTTCGTCCGACTCTTCCCCGTAGTTGGTGCAAGGCGGACAAGCCGAACCGCTCGGCATGCTCGATGACCATGCAGGTTGCGTTCGGGATATCGATACCGACTTCGACAACACTGGTAGAGACCAGGTAGGAAAGCTCCTTCTTCCTGAACCGTGTGAGGATAGAGACCTTCTCCTCCTCCGGCAACCTGCTGTGGATCAGGGCGGCGGGAACTCCGGGATACATGGTTGTTGTGAGTAGTTGGAACATGGTTTCGACATCACGTAGGGAGGATTCTCCCCGGTCGTCGATCCGGGGATAGACGAAATATGCCTGGTGCCCACGGGAAAATTCGACTCCGACCGCGGCGTACATGCGTTCCCTGCTCTCGTTCGCCACAAGGTACGTGGTCACCGGGAGCCTTCCTTCGGGCATGGTGCGTATCGTCGAGATGTTCAGGTCCCCGAAGACAGTCAGTGCCAAGGTACGGGGAATGGGAGTCGCTGTCATCATGAGCACATCCGGAGCACGCCCCTTCTGGAGCAACGATACCCGTTGGACCACTCCGAACCGATGTTGCTCGTCGATTATGATATATCTGAGTTTCGAGAAGGTTACTTCAGGAGAGAAGAGGGCGTGGGTACCGATAATGATATCGATGTGTCCGGCCGACAGCGCCTCGAGGAGCAGTTTTCGCGATTTGCCGACAACGGAACCAGTGAGGAACGCCAAACGGATTCCGAGTGGCTCGAGCCATTCGGCCGCTTTCTCCGCATGTTGGCGGGCAAGCAGTTCCGTAGGAGCCATGAAGGCGACTTGTTCCCCACCCTCGATGACCTGCAATGCGGATATCCATGCGACAAGGGTTTTTCCGGAACCGACATCACCCTGCAGCAGTCTGTTCATGCTGTTTGTGTCCATCAACTCGGCGCAAATCTCATCTAGGACCGTTCCCTGGTCCTTGGTCAAACTGAAGGGGAGTAGGGAGATGAACTTCTTTTGGAGAGCCGACATTCCGTAGGATTTTCGTGGCGCCGCGCTTCCTGATGAAGAATTCTTCCGTCTGGTCATAAGCAGCAGGTAGAACAACTCGATGAAGGCCAAAGTCCGTAGCGCGTTCATCGCATCGGCAAGCGAATTCGGTTGGTGTAGGGCACGGATAGCTGTATTGATGGGTAGGAGCTGGTGCTTTTCCACTAGTTCCGACGGAAGTTCCTCTGCAAAATGATCCGTGCGGGCGAGGGTCGCCGTGACATCCCTGCGTATGATCCGTTGGGAAAGCCCGCCTGACAATGGGTAGATGGCAAGCAGCTTCCCAAAGTCACCAGGCATCGAGCCATCGGACTGCAACGGCAGCATTTCGAACTGGCTACTCTGCAATTCATGGAAATTGCGCTGGAATTGGCCATATAGGTAGAAACGGGAGCCGATGCGGAACACACGTTCCAGAAAATTTCTTCCGAAGCACAGCAAAGCCGCCCGGCCGTCACCCGCATCGCTGATATCCTTGACGATTACCTTCAGTGTCCGTTTCCCGGTGCCTCCGAAATATCCGTGTGAAACCACTTCCACCACAGTATTGGCGAATTCACCATCCTCCAAGCGGCCCAAGGGAACAAGGACCGACCGGTTCTCATAGGTTCTCGGTGCGAGGAGCAGCAGGTCCCCGAGTGTACGTACCCCAAGGTTCTCGTAGCTTTCGGCACTATGTTTGCCGACACCCTTGAGACTGGTGATCGGATCGATCAGCTGCCTGACGTACACCAACGGCACCTAGAATGGAAGACCGGCGAGCCAGTTGACCAGCATGTTGATCAGGATCGCACACACCGAGTAGAGGAGGGCCGTGACCACAAGGGCTGTCCACAACAGGAAACGGTCCGATACTTCCCGACCTCGGAACAAGGTTGCGTGCAAGGTGTCCAACGGGCGTCTGAGCCATGCATCGAGCATGGAGATGTATTGGATGGAGCTCTGGGTCTTGCGATAGGCGAAATAGAGGCGTATGCCGACAAGGACCGCGAAGAGCCCCAGGACAAGCGATCCCACCGACCACCAGAGGGATTGGACAATAGTCGCCAATGCGTACCCCACGGAGAATTGGCCGGAGTAGGCGAATGATTGCAGGATACGTTGGACAATGCCCACAACCATGAACGCAACCAATGGCGTGAAGTCGAGCATTCCCCGACGTAGGAAGGTCATGCCCTTGAACAGGTTGAGGTAAGGATCGGTTATCTTGGCCAACATGTCGGAGAGCCCCGAACCCGTTGTGCGGGCGGGATTCAGCCATTGCATGATGATCCTGATGATAATCAGCATATTATAGATCGAAAGCAGGACTGACAACATTCGTGCGAGTTCCCTCATGGCCTCACCTCCCTATCAATTGAACCAGATATCGGAAACTGCCTGGTGTTCACGCAAGGCAGATATGAAATCGTCACTATACCCGACAGAGAATTCCCTGCCGGCCTTCACAATGGTCTCGTCCGTTCGGACGGCTTGGCCGGTGCCCTCCGCCACCTCTTCGGTATCTTTGCTTTCGGCCAAGAGGTGGATAAGGAGGGAGCAGGCCCCCTTGTAGGTGATGCACGTATCCATGATGCTTCTCAGCGAAGTCTGGGTGCAGAGGTCCTTGACCAGGACGACATGTGCCTCCCTGATTGCTTCCGGCTCCAGTTGTTTCGGATCGACCACCGCATCCAGAAGGAACGACAGCTTGTCCTGACGGGTCTCGAATTTGCCCTTGAAGCCAAAGATGCCATCGGTCTTCACATTGCCTTCGCATTCCTTCCAGATTTTTGGGAACGCCACAGCCTCGATCGTTCCATTGAAGTCGCTCAGTTGGAGGAATGCCATACGATCTCCCGCACCGCCTTTGGTGGTGATTTCGCGGAGTCCGGTCACCATGGCCACCAGATTCACCGCCCTGCCGGTCGGGAGCCGTTCCGGTTGTCCGAGGTCGATGGTAACGGTCCGTTTCCATACATCGCGGTACATGTCCATGGGATGGCCGGAGACATAGAAACCCAACAGGTCCTTCTCTATCTCCAGCTTTTCCAGCAAGGTGGAATCGGGAAGCAGTTCCATCTCGAAGGTTTCCATTGCCGCCTCTTCCTCGGCATCGAACAGTGAGGCCTGGCCAAACGCTTCGTTCTCACGTTTCTTCTGGGCGTACTTGACGGCTGCTTCCACGTTCGCCATAAGGGTCGGCCGATTGTTTCCCAGCCCATCGAAGGCCCCCGATTGTATCAGGGATTCGAGGAGCTTCGAGTTCAAAGCCCGCGGTTCGCTGCGGTAGAGGAAATCGAGGAAGTTCTTGTAGGGGCCGTGCTCGTTGCGCTCCCGCAATATGCTTTCGACAGCCGCTTCCCCGACATGTTTGATACCTTGGAGTCCATAGACTATCTTGCCGTCGACAACGGAGAATTGCCGCCCCGAATTGTTGATCGAGGGTGGGGTGATCTCGAGCCCCATGGTCTTCGTCTCGATCAGATACTGGGCGAACTTGTCGGGACTGTTCATCTCGTTGGTGAGGTTGGCTGCCATGAACTCCGCGGGATAATTGGCTTTCAGATATGCGGTCTGGTATGCGACCACAGAGTATGCGGCTGCATGCGACTTGTTGAATCCATAGCCTGCAAATGGCAGGAGCATCTCGAAAATACCCTCGGCTATCTCTTTCGAGTATCCTTTCTCTTGGGCCCCCCGGATAAAATTCTTCTTTTCCTTCTCCATGACCTCGGCTTTCTTCTTGCCCATGGCCCGTCTGAGAAGGTCGGCGTTTCCCAATGAATAGCCACCGATTATCTGGGCGACCTCCATGACCTGTTCCTGGTAGACGATGACACCGTACGTGGTTTTCAAAGGAGGTTCCAAATCGGGGTGGAAATATTCTATGGCCGTCCGTCCGTTCTTGGAATCGATGAATTTCGGGATGTATGCCATCGGACCGGGCCGATACAGGGCATTCAAGGCCACCAGGTCCTCGATCGAGTTCGGTTTGGCATCCTTGAGGACCCGTTGCATTCCCGCGCTTTCAAACTGGAAGATACCAGCGCTATCGCCCCGTCCAAGCATCTCGAAGGTTGCGGTATCCTGCTCGTCGATCTCCTCTATAGAAAAGGTGGGGTCGTTCTGCTTGATAAGGTCCTCGGTATGCTTGATCAGTGTGAGGGTCTTGAGTCCAAGAAAATCCATTTTCACCAGACCACAGTCTTCCAGCATATCCATGGTGTATTGGGTGGAGATGGCTCCGGTTTTCGGGTCTCGGTAGAGGGGGACATAGTTGGTGAGGACACTTTGGCCGATGACGACGCCCGCCGCATGGGTGGACGTATGGCGGTTGAAGCCCTCGAGCCGTTTGGCCACGTCGAACAACTCGGCGTAAATGCCGCCCCTCTGCTCGAGTTCCCGCAACTCCGGGGTAAAGTCTATGGCCCCTTGGACCGTGAGTTTCCTAGGTTTACCGGTGGTTTCATCATCGGGCAACGACTCGGGGACCAATCCCACAATGCGGGTGGCTTCGGCAAAGGGAATGTCCAATACCCGTGCGACATCCTTGAGTACGGCCTTGACCTTCAGGGTACCGAAAGTAGCGATCTGGGCGACCCGGTCCGTTCCGTATTTTGCCGTGACGTAGTCGATGACCTCTTGCCGGCGCTCATAGCAGAAGTCGATATCGAAGTCGGGCATGGAGACCCGTTCCGGATTCAAGAACCGCTCGAATATCAGGTTGTACTCGATCGGGTCGATATCGGTGATGGTCATGCTATAGGCGACCAGGGAACCGGCCCCGGAACCGCGTCCGGGTCCTACGGGAATCCCGTGCTGTTTTGCCCAGAAGATGAAGTCCCACACAATGAGGAAATACCCTGTGAATCCCATGCTGATAATGACATCCAGTTCGTAGTCAAGCCGTTTCTGCAATTCTTCGGTAATCTCTGGATACCGTTTTGCCAAACCTTCCTGGGCGATATGCCGGAGATACTGGTCGGGATTTTCGAATTCCGGTGGTATTTCATATGCAGGCAACATCGGTCCCGGCTGGTCTATGGTGAGGTCGCACCGCTGGGCGATCCGAACGGTATTCTCGATTGCCTCGGGAATCCAATCGAAGAGTCGGGACATGGCGTCCGGGCTCTTCATATAGAATTCCACCGCATCGAAACGCATGCGGTCCTGGTCGTTCTTCTTCTTGTTCGTTCCTATACAAAGGACAATATCGTGCGCATTGGCATCGGAATCTTCGATATAGTGGATATCATTGGTCGCCACGACGGGCAACCCGAGTTCCCTGGCCAGTTTGACGATTTGTGGATTGACCTGCTTTTGTTCCGCCAGACCATGGTCCTGCAATTCCAAATAGTACCGGTTGTCGTCGAAAATCGAGGAGTAGAACAATGCGCGTTGCTTAGCTCCCTCGTAATTGTTGTCGGACAACAGTTGGGGTATCTCTCCGGCGAGACACGCCGAGAGGCAGATGAGTCCTTCGTTATGTTCGGCCAGCAGTTGGTCGCTGATCCGGGGTTTGTAATAATAGCCTTCCGTGTAGGAGATCGAATTGAGTACCATGAGGTTCTTGTAGCCTTGTTCATTCATGGCTATCAGGACCAGATGGTAGTAGCGGCTACCACTCATGGTGGTCGACTTTGTCGTATGGGATTCGGGGTTCACATAGAATTCACACCCTACAATCGGGTTTATCCCCTGTGCTTTGCAAGCTTTGTAGAACTTGAGGACACCGAACATGTTTCCATGGTCGGTAATGGCCAAGTGCTGCATCCCATACTGTTTCGCTTTCGCGATATAACGGTCGATAGGTGCTGCTCCATCAAGAAGCGAATAATCGGTGTGGTTGTGCAGATGGACAAATTCGGACATGCAAGACTCCTTGGTAGGCCGTATTGTAGCACAAGGAGCGATGAATTCGAAGCCTATCGCTCGGAGAGACTTTGCGCGTTCAACTCATGCATGGCCGATTCCACAAACCTCCGAGCCCGCTCCAATTGTATGGCCGGAATTTCATGTTCATTCGATGAGAATACCCCTTCCATGATGGATCGGACCACACGGTCGATCTGTTGGGTGGAGAGTGGAAGCATTGTCCCGTGCATCATCATGTCGATCTCATGGGGAATGAGAAACATGGTGGTCGGGAAGGTGAGGCACATGCGGAACCGGTTGATCACAGCCTGGTTGTAGAAACACGCGAACGAAAGCATGACCGTCTCCTCAAGATTTATCATGGGATTGCCCGCACAGATGAACGAGGAGAAGTTTTCCCGCTCGAACCCAAGTCGGATCCGCGTCACCAGGTCGTTCTTCTTCAACTGCAGCGTGCCATGGCGGTCATACAACCGGTTGATATCGATCCATCGTGTTTCGGTCTTCTGTCCGAGACATGTCTTCACTTCGATTTCCGCTTGCAGGGCGGAGAGCGTACCGGGGAGGGACAATCGGGATTGCGGGGTGCAGATTGCTCCGCCGATGGTCATCTGTTTTCGGATAATCTTGGTGGCTGTACCTTCCAACGTCGTCTGCAACAGTCCCGGCAAGACTTGTTTTCCCACGGTGAGCATCTGCTCGAAGGTGACCATGGAGCCGATTTCCAGATACCTGTCGGTCCGGTTGATCCGCTTGAGTTCGGGAACCTCTCCCAGCGATATGATATCGTTGCTTTCCCTAGTCGGATAATAATCGTGCCGGCTCATGATGAAGGTTCCGCCAGCCCAGAAGGTCGCATTGGGAAAGCGGGTGGAGGCGGACACCAGGTCGTTCATGGTCTTGGGCATATGGACTGCTGGGGATCTAATACCTTCGTACACGCCTGCGCCTCCGATAAGCGGCTGCCGCTCTGAAAATGTCGAGTATCTCGTGGGCGTCGAGGCAAGGACACTTGTTCAAGCCGACTTCCCTCACTATGGTCGTCTCGTCCGGTTCCTCATCGTGGGAGGGGCCCGACTCCGATTTTACCACCGTTTGCAGCAATGATTCGAAGATCAGGGTCTTCGAGGCATAGCAATGGGGACATGGATGGCTGCCGGTGTCCTCGTAAGCCCGTTCTAGATCGTGCCAGAAGCGTGACTTCTGATACCCTTCGAAGGTGACTATCTTGGCCCCTTTCAGACGAAAGGCGGGTATCAGGCAGGAAAGCACCGCTTCGTCCTGCAACAGTACCACACAATTGCCGCAATTGCCGTCGCGGCAGCGGGTCTCCATATGTGAGGTCTCAAGCTCATCCATAAGGATCAGGTTGAGCGGTTTGTTGGAATTGACCGTCAACAGGACATGTTTGTTGTCTATGGTGCATTCGATCTTCATTCTTCCCTCCGGATATAGCCGATGATATCCTCACTGGTAACCGGCATGGTGGAGACATCGCAATTCAACGCTTGGGAAAGTGCCGAGGCACAGGCGGACATGACCATGGCGCGAAGGGCCGAAGTCGCCGAAGTCTGGATTTCGTCCGATCCCAAGGCATCGACCTTGATATCCATGAACGGCGGCGCACCCTCCCTGTGGATGGGAATGACATTGCACTCGTTCAAACTGGTATTGATGATATGTTGGAACTTGACCCTCAGCCGGTTGATGTCGGGTGGATTGCTGAACGAGAAGCGCCCCCACACACGGCGGACCTCGACTGTCAGGGTAATGGTATTCACCTCGAGTTCCAATACGATGCACCCCCAATTCTTGCTGCTGAACATCGCCGGGCTTGTCGAGAGGATGCTCTTTGCAGTTGCCGATTCGGTGATCGGCAACGGTTCCTGGAACCGTTTGGCTTTGATTGCGGCACAGCATTGGTTGATCATGAGGACCGATCGTTCCACGTCGAGCGAAAGTACCTCCGGTCCGGTATCGACCATCTCCTCAGTGGAATTGTCGACGAATACGATGGTATCCTTTTCAACCGAGAGCATCTTGGCAATGACCGAACGCCACAATGTGGTGGTCTTTCGCATGGGGAAAAAACTGGAATTGACCAGCACCTGGTTGTTCGCATCGAGTGTGACCGATATTTTTGCCGAGCTTTCGAACGGAGAGTCGGTGCTGAATCCGCTGATTCCCGCTCCACAGGAAATACCGATACCCCTGCTGTAGTTGAGAAAAGCCGAGAGCGGGTGCTTGGCCCTCCGTTGCAATTCATAGACAGCGCTATGGCGGGCGAAATCGGACACCGTACAGGTCGTCGTAATGAGGTCACGCAACTTCGAGACCGGAAGGGTCTCCATTATAGCCGCCCGCTCTTTCCCATCCGCATACTGCTTGATTCTCCAATTGGAGGGATTCATCTGGTAGTGGCGGGCAATCGCCGAGGTATGTGCTTCGGTCGAAAAGAGTGCGGAACTGTATCCCAAGTCTCCGAAAAAGTGCGACGGCGGCAAGTGGGACTCTTCAATGCGTACGGTCGCACAAAAGGCTTGCAGTTGGTAGAGGGGAATAAGTCCGGCAAGGATCTGTTTGAACAGTTCTGCGGTGAAAAGTGGAAAAGATCCTTGGTCGACAACGGCTTCGACTTCTTCGGCCAAGGGTTTCCCCGTCGCATCCAGTGCTGTCTTGCGGGTAATGGTGATCGGACTCTTGTAGGTGGGAAACCGGGAAGACAGCTGCACACGACTCTTGTTTTTCAACGTGGCCAAAGCCGCGATGGCGGACAAGATCGAAGGTTGTATGAGTTTTTCATCCTTGGGGGCAAAATAGGGCATCGGGTAGACGACCACACTCTTTCGGGGTCTGCCACAAATTTCGGCGACAGTATCGCGGACGTGGAACGGCCATTGGGTGGAAACCCGCACTTTCAATACATCGTCCTCGAGCCAAGTCGTCGCTTGGGATACCGTATCTTCCCGTGTCCAGACCCGCCGGTCGCTGTAGGTCTTTTCCAGTGTGGATTCGGCTTGGGAAAAGACGTCCTCGAGATTTCCCCATTGGTACTGGAGGGGAGCGTGTTCCTGCTTCTCCTGATGGGCCTGGATCTCCACCGAAAGTTGGAAATCTATCTCGATTTCCCTCGATTTGACTTCGACCATTTCGGCATCAGGTCCGAATAAAGCGACGATCGGTTGTCCCTTGTAGGCGATATCTGTCGATGCGAACAACGGGAAACTATCCGTGTATACATCGACAGCATTCCGACCTATGATATCCTTCGGACCGACAAGGAAGAAGCGATTGTCTTGTTTTGGCGGAGTTATTCCGATTATCGATCCCGATTCGATATTGGACCGGATCACAATCCCGTGAATTGTCTTGTTGTCGCCCGGTACCTTGAGAGTTTTTTCCGCCATGAAGTCCTATTGCCATCCTTCGAAGTTAAAAATACCATTTTCCCCTAGTGACCGCAATGGCAAAACATGGGAAAGCCGGTATACTGGTGGTAACATTACGTAGGAGCAGGAACATGGAAACAGTGGAACATGCACAAGTGGAGATTGCCCGGTTGTCGGAAGACCTGCGGCGACACCAACACCACTATTATGTTGAAGCACAACCGCTTGTAAGTGATATGCAATACGATCGCATGATGGATAGGCTCCTCTATCTCGAGAGCTTGTACCCCGAATTGAAGTTGTCGGATTCCCCTTCCCAGCGGGTGGGCAGCGACCTTGGCAACGGCTTTCCCGAAGTGCGCCATACGGTTCCGGTCCTGAGTTTGGACAAGGCGTATACCGGAGACGGTGTCCTGCAATGGATCGAGCGGTGCCGCCAGCGTGGCGAGCAGCGGCTATCCTTTGTGGTTGAGGAAAAGATCGATGGTGTCTCCCTGGTGCTCTACTACGAGAAGGGTTTGTTGGCACGGGCTGTCACGAGGGGCAACGGGTTCGTGGGCAACGATGTCACGCCCAACGCGAAGACGATCAAGTCCATTCCGTTGCGCTTGTCCAAGCCATTGGATATCGCGGTCAGGGGTGAAGTTTTCCTCGCCAAGGAGGATTTCGATGCCTTGAACGGAACCATGGAAGTCCCCTATGCGAATCCGAGGAATCTGGCTGCGGGAACAATCAGACGGCTGAAGAGCAGTGAAACCGCACAGGTCCCCTTGAAGATGTTTGCCTACGAGGCCTACTTCGCCAACCCGGCGGAAGCGGTCCACAGCCATGTGGAGATCCTGCGGTTGTTGAAGGATTTGGGTTTCCTGGTAAATCCGTCCCTCGCTGTCTTTGCCGATGCGAACGGCAATATGACCTACGGGGACATCCCCGACTATCTTGGGAAACTGGAACAACAGCGCTCTGCCCTTGCCTACGAAATCGATGGCTTGGTGATCAAGGTCAATGAACTGGGGGTCCGCGAGTTCCTCGGATACACCGGACACCACCCCCGATGGGCCCTGGCATACAAGTTCGATGCACCGGAAGCACAGACCGAGGTTCTCGATATCGATGTCCAGGTCGGACGGACCGGTAGGATCACTCCGGTGGCACGGGTCAAGACGGTGAAGGTCGGCAATTCGATGGTCTCGAATGTCACTTTGCACAATCAGGACTATATCAACCTGCTTGAACTGGCTATCGGTGATACAGTCGCCATTTCGAAACGCGGCGATGTCATTCCAGCTGTGGAGCGGGTGGTCGAGAAGAACGAGAAGGGGAACACGACATGGCAACTCCCTGCCGAATGTCCATCTTGCTCGACAAGCCTGGTACGAAATGGTGCCCATACCTTCTGCCCGAACGGAGATTGTCCCGACCAGGTCGTGGGAAGGATCAGCTTCTTCGTGGGACGGCAACAGATGGACCTTGAGGGATTTGGTCCCGAGACCGTCTCCTTTTTGGTCGAGAAGGGACTGGTGCAAGATATTCCCGATATCTACACGGTCGATTACGATGCGTTGGTGGGGGAGCCGGGGTTCGGTGAGAAAAAGGCAGGTGCACTTGCACTGGCTGTCGAGAAGAGTAAGGAGCAGCCCTACCGGTTGGTATTGGTGGCTTTGGGGATACCTGATTTCGGAAAGAAGGCTGTGGACCTGTTGGTGAATGCGGGTATACGGAGCATGAAGCAATTGTTGGAGATGGTCGATTCGGGTGATGCCGAAACGCTGGTGGCAATCAAGGGCTTCGGCAAGAAGACAGTGGATTCGTTGTTCGCGGAATTGTCCGACGCGAAGGTTCGTGAACGGATTGCCCGGTTGGAACTGTTGGGTTTGCAATTCTCGGAAGTGGCCACCGGAGCTGAGGAAATGCTTCCCCAGATATTCCGCAACCAGGTGTGGTGTGTGACCGGAAGTTTCGAGCGGTTCGCTCCCCGTTCGTTGGCACTGAAGGAGATCGAGGCTCGCGGCGGCCGCACCACAAGTTCCGTTACCTCCAAGACCTCCCATCTGTTGGCTGGTACCGGGGCGGGTTCCAAATTGCAGCAGGCACAGTCATTTGGAACAACGATAGTCGATGAGCAGCAGTTCATCCGGATGTTGGAAGGAGGGGAAAGCGATGACAGTCGATAGCATAGCGGCGCAGTTGCATGCGGAGCTTGCGGGAACCGTGGTTCCGCAGGTGCTCTCGGAGTATGGGAGGCGGGCGTATTTTCCGAAAGGTATCGTCGCCCAAAGCCAGGAGGCGGCTTCGGCAGCCCATGTCGCCAACGCCACCGCGGGTGTCGCTCTAGATCACGGCCATTACATGACCCATGGCATGTTTTCCCGATTGGATGCGGTTGTTTCCAGCGACGATATGGTATCGTACGCACCCACGGCGGGTGATCCTGCATTGCGAAAGCTGTGGTGGGATGAAATGGTGCGCAAGAATCCGTTGCTTGCCGGTTCATCCTGTTCTCTGCCGGTGATTACCGCAGGACTGACCCATGCGATCGCCATAGCCGCCGATCTGTTTCTCGATGCGGGGGATACCGTGGTGGTCCCGTCCCCATGTTGGGACAATTATGAACAGATATTCTCTGTACGGCATGGTTGTACGATCCAATCCCCTTCCTTGTTCGATGCGAATCGACGTTTTTCCCTGGAAGCCCTCGGAAGTACGCTCGACGGAATTGTCTCAGACAAGATTTTCCTCCTACTCAATTTCCCCAACAACCCCACCGGCTATACCCCGACCCGATTGGAGATGGAGGGGATCAGGGACCTGTTGGTGGACCTTGCGCAGGCGGGCAAGCGGTTGGTGGTAGTGGTGGACGATGCCTATTTCGGGCTGTTCCATGATGAGACTGCCTGCCGGTATTCGCTGTTTTCCCTCTTGTGGAATGCCCACGAGAACCTGTTGGCGGTCAAATGCGATGCCGCGACGAAGGAGTCGCTGGTATGGGGGTTCCGCGTCGGGTTCATCACCTATGCCGCCAGTGGCTTGACGGAGAGGCACTACCATGCAATGGTTCAAAAGACCATGGGTGTCATACGGTCTTCGGTATCAAGCTGTTCCCGGGTGAGCCAATCGTTGTTGCTCGCGGCCATGAGGCATGAAGCCTATGGGGCGGAGACGAAACGGGTCTCCGATGAAATGGCGCGGCGATACGGGAGTGTCCGCGAGTCGATCCTCACATGGAAGGACTCGGTTGCGTTGCTTCCCTTGCCGTTCAATTCCGGCTACTTCTGTACATTCGCTTGTGCGGGTGATGCCGAATCGCTTCGGAGGTACTTGTTGGAAAACCATGGAATCGGTACTGTATCGATAGGGAAGGACCTGTTGCGGATCGCGTATTCGGGTGTAGATGCCGAATTGCTTCCGCACATGATCGACACGGTGTATCGGAGCGCCGAGACGATATGGAAATAAAGACGAAACTGTATCTGGTGAATGGGGAAGGTGAGAAGTTCATGGGGATCGGGGTGCTCTGGTTGTTGGAGCATGTCGGAACCTCAGGCTCCTTGCGGGCGGCCGCATCGGCTCTCGGGATTTCCTACTCCAAGGCATACGCCATGGTGAAGAATCTGGAGGATCAGTTGGGATTGCCAGTCGTCGACAGGAAACGGGGTGGAGCCTCCCATGAGGGATCCTCGCTTACCGAATTCGGCCACCGATTCATCACATTGTACAATGCCTTCCAAGCCGAGGCGAAAGAACGGCTTGTTGAACCATTCGGTTCTTTTGCCCATGATTTCGAACAACTATTGAAGGACTATGCCGAACATGAATAGAAGGAGTGATGCCATGGAGTTCCAGACAAGCAAGAGGAAGTACGATTTCAGCATTCCGAATCTTGGAAAGGCGAAGATTCTTTCGCCTATCAAGATGTCGACGTCGGATGACGATGGGCTTGCCGATTACGTGAACGACTCTAAGCGGGTATATTTCGGGATCGACGCGTTGATCAACGAGAAGGGCGAGGAAGTTCCAGAATTCCACGATACGGTGGAAGTGGCCGGACCCCGGGAAAAGATATACTTCAATCCTGCCCATGTGCACGCGGCGATCGTAACCTGCGGAGGAATCTGTCCTGGTTTGAACAATGTGATCCGTGCCGTCGTTCGTTGCTTCTGGTACCGATACGGGGTGAGGAGGATTTCCGGCATCCGTTTCGGGTATCGTGGTCTTCTGGAGAATTCCCCATATCCGTTGATGAATCTCGATCCCGATGTAGTCGACGATATCCAGGAGAAGGGTGGTTCTATCCTCGGCAGCTCACGCGGTGGTGGCGACAAGGTCGAGGAGATCATCGATTCGTTGGAACGGTTGAATATCAATGTCCTGATCACGATCGGTGGTGACGGTACCCTTCGGGGGGCTTGGGAGCTGGGTGAGGAGATCAAGAAGCGGGGACTCAAGATCGCTGTGATCGGTGTTCCCAAGACCATAGACAACGACCTTTCGTTCATTCAGATTTCCTTTGGATTCGATACCGCGGTGACACACGCCGTGCCATCGGTACGGGGAGCCCATACCGAGGCCAAGGCGTCGGTGAACGGGATCGGGTTGGTGAAGGTCATGGGCAGGGAGTCGGGTTTCATCGCGGCGAGCACTGCCTTGGCGATGAGCGATGTGAATTTCTGTCTCATTCCCGAGAATCCCTTCGATTTGGATGGTCCGAACGGTCTGTTGGCGCATTTGAAGAAACGGATCCTGGAGCGGGGCCATGCGGTGATATTGATCGCAGAGGGTGCCGGACAGGATCTGGTACCGCAGACAGGGGAGAAGGATGCCTCGGGGAATGTGAAGTTCACCGATATCGGCATTTTCCTCAAGGATAGGATCAAGGACTATTTCGCCCGAGAGGGCGTGGAGATGAGCCTGAAGTATATCGATCCGAGTTATATCATCAGAAGCGCGCAGGCGAATCCCAACGATTCGATCTACTGTTCACGGTTGGGAGCACATGCTGTCCATGCCGCGATGTCGGGTAAGACACAGGCGTTGATATCGCTGGTAAACAACAAGTTCGTGCATATTCCGATAAAGGTCGCTGTCTCCGAGCGGAACCATGTGAATACCGAAGGAAGTCTCTGGCGCGATGTGTTGGAGAATACCAGGCAGCCCGCATCGATGATAAACAAGAATTGATGCTTGTATGGATGCCCCGGAATAGAAGCCGGGGCATTTCTGGCATCATTTTAATATCTATACATTCCAACTTTCATATTATGTGAAAGATAAACCGATTTAATAATATTTTCTTCACATTAAAGTGCCATTATTGGGTATATTAGCAGGATTAATATCATTGGAAGATGTTCTTATCGATGGTACTTGATGCTAAAAAGAATTTTTCAAAAATTTTTAAAAAATGCTTGATTCTTTTTTTAATTCTCGGTAAATTCTCATCGAAAGGAAAAACGAATGGATAATTCCTTCCGATAACATGGACTCCATTCAATTGACTTTTCATAACCTCCTTTTTGTTCCCCCTGGGTTTAACCTCCTTTTCCCCAGGGGGTTTTTTTTGTCCACATGGTATGGTCTGCATATATAGGAAAAGCTGCGGCAGGAATGTCGCAGCTTCTTTGCATCATATGGCTAAATTTCAAACTTATTGGATATCAGTACAACAATTCCATATACGCCAGCAACGCCTCGTCGCCCCCGCCACCGGAGAGGACCTTCTTTGCCAGAACCTTGCCCAATTGTACCCCTTCCTGGTCGAACGAGTTGATGTTCCAGAGGAATCCTTGGAACATGACCTTGTTCTCGTAGTGGGCCAGCAAGGCACCAAGAGCCTCGGGTGTTAGCTTGTCACCCGAGATCACACTCGAGTACCGGTTTCCTGGGAACCGCTTGTTTGCATTGGCATCGTCCTTGCCGCCGGCAAACGCGACAATTTGGGCAATCAGGTTGGCAACAAGCTTGGTTTGGCTCGTCGATCCGTCGGTTTCGATATCCACACCGCGCTGGGATTGCTTGAACCCGATGAATTGCAAGGGGACGGTATCGGTCCCCTGGTGCAGCAGCTGGTAGAACGAGTGCTGCCCGTTGGTTCCCGGTTCTCCGAAAATGATCGGACCAGTGGCATAATCGATCGGTTCACCATTCCGGTTGACGTGCTTGCCGTTGCTTTCCATGTCCAATTGCTGCAAGTGGGCGGGGAATCGTGAAAGGGCTTGGGAGTAGGGCAGGATCGCCGTACAGGGAAAACCCAGGACATTGCGGAGATAGAGCCCCACAAGTGCATCCATCATGGCTGCATTCTTGCGGATATCGGGTTCGAGCGCTCCAAGGTCGGCTTCGTGGCAACCGGCGAGGAATCGCTGGAAGACCTCCGCCCCGAATGCTACCGAGAGCACCACTGCCCCGACAGCACTGGAAGACGAGTATCGGCCGCCGATATAGTCGTCGATATAGAACGCTTCGAGGAAATCCTTGGAAGAGGCAAGCGGACTGGTCTTGCTGGTTACGGCGACCATGTGCTTTGAAGGATCGAGACGGGGTATCCCCGAATCCACCATGGCCTTGCGTACCAGGTCGCAATTGGTGAGTGTTTCCTGGGTGGTTCCACTTTTGGTGACCAGGACAAACAGTGTCGACTCGAAGTCGAGATTCTCGAACACATCGTCCGCATCGTCAGGATCAACATTGGAGATGAACCGTGCTTCGATCCGTTTGACAGCCGCTCCCTTGGCCCAACCCTTCAAGGCAAGATACAAGGCCCGTGGTCCGAGATCGCTTCCACCGATACCGATCTGCACAACGGTTGTGAAAGCTTTTCCGGTGGATCCCACCAAGGATCCGCTGCGGACCGAGGCGGAAAAGCCGGCTATCCGCTCAAGCTGTTCGGCATAGAACGCTCCCTTTTCCTCTTCGTCGGCGAACACCGAAGTGTCGTCTCCCAACACCCTTCCACGGGTCAAATGATGCAGTACCAACCGGTGTTCCCCGGTATTCATGACCTCTCCCTCAAGCACCGCCTGGTATTTCATCACCAGATCCTGTTCATCCGCCAGCTTCTGCATGAGCGCGATATGTCCGTCATCGACAGGCATCGCCGCCCAATTGTATGAAAGCCCGCCACCGATCGGGACCGATGACTGCGAAATGCGTCCACGCGCAAGTGCGTTGTGCAAATCGATAGGAGGTGTCTTTTTCAATACATCGAAGGATGCTGTCTTGGAAAGATTCTTGAACTGCATACATTGACTCCTTCCCTTCTCAGGGTGTCCTTTAGTGTATAGCAGGAGCTTGGGCCAGGCAATATCGACTCCCGTACGTTTCCTGCACTGGCTCGGGAATTATGTCTCGATTTCCGGGATGCGGAGCTTGAAGCTCTCCAACAGGTCTTCCTTGGTCATTCCCTCACGGAGAATGACGAAAATGGTATCGTCACCGGCAAGGGTTCCAAGGATTTCGGGAAGAGCCAAGATATCCAAGGCGAGGGCTACGCTGTTCGCATGGCCGCTACGGGTCTTTATGACACCGAAATTCTGGCTGAATTCTATGGAGAGGACCCCTCGGCGCACATCCTGGATGTAGCTTTTTTCCGATTCGGATATCAGATCGTTTTCCGGCAACGCATAATAATAGCCTGACCAACCGTCGGAAATCTTGCCGACCTTCAGCATCTTCAAGTCGCGCGACAGTGTCGCCTGGGTGACGGAAAAGCCCTCTTTCGCCAACAGGTCGAGAAGTGTATCCTGATTGTCAATCCTATTGTTCTTGATCAGTTCCTTCACAACTGAAAGCCTATTATGTCGTTCCTTCATCGGTATCTCCAATCGGTATAAATATTCTTTAATGTCTGTATGAATATACAGTACAATCGTACTAAACACAAGGTAATTATCTGGACGAATCACTGCAGTAAAGATATTATTGTTTCGGATACTTGGTGTGGATACACACCGGAAGTAGCAAAGGGAGGTCTCTCATGGTGGGCATTATCATAGGTGCAATTGTAGTCTTGGTGTTGTTATATGGTGTAGCGGTATACAACAAGTTGGTCCGGCTTCGGAACCAGAGTGAGGAATCGGCTGCCGCGATCGATGCCCACCTGAAAAAGCGGTACGACTTGGTCCCGAATCTTGTGGAAACCGTCAAAGGATATGCAAAACACGAAAGCCAGACACTCACCGCTGTCATCGAGGCACGCAACGCGGCAATGGGCGCCACAACCTTGACGGAAAAGAATGAAGCCTCGAACGCATTCTCCTCCACATTGAAGAGCCTGTTCGCACTCAGCGAGAGCTATCCCGATCTGAAAGCCAACCAAGGGTTCCTTGACCTGCAAAGCCAATTGCAGAAGATCGAGGAGGAATTGCTCCATGTGCGCAAGTACTACAATGCCGTGATCAACGACATAAATACCATGGTCGAAACCATACCGAGTTCCATTGTCGCCGGTATTGCGCATTTCACCAAATTGCCGTATCTCGCGATCGAGGATGAGGCGCGGGCACAAGTCAACGTGCGGTTCTAGGCTATGAAGTACACACGTTTTGCCAGTATCGTAGTGCTGTTCCTCGTTGTCGCATCGGTTGCATGGGGTGCCACAGGATACGATATCAAGGAAATGAACAGTGGCATCGTGATTTCACCGGAAGGTGTGTACCAGGTGGATGAACGCATTGCCATGGACTTCCATGTCCCGTTGCATGGATTCTATCGGGTCCTTCCGGTCGAATACCTGTTCGAGGATTCGCAGCGGGAAGACGTGAAGGTGCGGGTTACCAAGGTCAAGGCCAGCGACACGTTCACCGTCATGCGCGACGGTTCGTATATAACGATACGGGTAGGCGATGCGAACAGGACCGTTGTGGGCTCTCACCGGTACGATATCTCGTACAACTATGATATCGGGGCCGATCCCCACGAGGAATACGACGAGTTCTATTACAATATCGTGGGGGAGGACTGGGAAGTCCCGATCGGAAAATTCACCTTCTCCATAACATTTCCTTCTCAGATATCCGCCGACAGCGTCTCGTTCACACGTGGATTCTGGGGAAGTACGACCGCCCAAGGCCTGAGGTGGCAGTTGTCTGGCGACGGGACCGTGCTCACGGGAGAATCGACCCGGTTGGAACCGGGCGAGGCGATCACCGTCAGGGTGGAGATGCCGGACGGCTACTTTACCGCCAGAAAAGACTGGCAAGCCGTATATCGGATCGTCTTTCTGGTACTCTCGCTGCTGTTGGTGGCCTTGGCCTGGTATTTCTGGCATGCGTACGGACGCGACAAGGACCTGATCATCGTTCCGCGGTTCGAAGCCCCCGATGGTATGAGCCCGTTGGATGTCGGGTACATCATCGACGAATCCCTGGATCCGCGCGACGTGACTTCCATGATCTTCTACTGGGCCGACAAGGGGTGCCTGACAATCGTGGAGGAGGGGAAGAAGTTTTCGTTCATAAAGGGACATGACCCGAAGAATGCCTCCAAGCATGAGAAGCAGATTTTCGATGCATTCTTCGCCAGCGGCACGAACGGTGTGGTGAAGACAGCCGATCTCGAGGGGCGCTTTTTCCAAGCATACCAGAAGTTGAAGAAGACCGTCGATTCCCATTATCGGGGAGAGCGGGCCCTGGCGAGCTCCCGATCACGCAACAAGGCCGCGCTTATCACCTTGTTCATGTTGGTTCCGGCTATCGGTTATGCGTTGATCCTTACCGGAAACTATCTGGGTCCGGTGACCTTGGTGCTGATTGCCGTCGCCATCGGTGTTTCGATTCCGCTGTTGCTTATCACGCATGTCGTGATGCGTTCCTGGCATATCCGCAAGACGGTGGGAAAACTGTTTTGGCCTTTGGTCTTCCTTTTCGTGATTGTCTTCGGGTGGGTGTTCCTCATTGTCACCGGGTGGATTGTCGACTCTCCCATGGACGATATCCTTTTTGGAGCTACCCTGCTCATGGTGGCAAACGCTCCGATGGGATTTTTGGCCATAGTCACCAAGCAACGCAGCGATTATGGGCGTCGTCGTTTGGAAGAAGTCCTGGGATTCCGCGACTTCATCGAGAAGGTTGAGATCGATGAATTGAAACGGATGATCGATAGCGATCCCAATTATTATTACCATATGCTTTCATTCGCCATTGTCCTGGGGTTGGAGAAGAAATGGGCGAAGAAATTCGACTCCATCACGATCGAACCTCCCAACTGGTATGTCGGAACCCATACCGTCTGGAATGCAATGGTGCTCAGTTCCATGTTGTCGAGGTGCAACACCGCATTGGTATCGTCGGTGATCACCTCTCCAAAAGCGAGTCCCGGATCTCGCTTCGGCGGTTCTTCATTCGGTGGTGGTGGATTCTCTGGCGGAGGGTTCGGCGGTGGCGGTGGCGGAGCCTGGTGAGACGGTTCTCTCCAGGGCAGCCGCGAACCTGAGGAACGAACCGGTACTGGTCCTTTCCCTGACGTTGGCTGTCCTTTCCATGATTCTGGTTCCTCCCTCGAAAGCGTACCTTGCCTATATGGACTTCAAGGTGCTCGGGTGTCTCTTTGCGTTGATGGCGGTAGTGGCGGGATTCCGGTCGATCGGGTTGTTCGAACGATTGTCGGTACTCCTGCTGGCCCAAGTCCACTCGGTCCGCCGAGTCTCGATCCTATTGGTCGGATTGACTTTCTTCGCTTCCATGTGGATCACCAACGATGTCGCGTTGATCACGTTCGTCCCGTTCACCCTGGTAGTATTCAGGATGCTCGGTGATGCGAGACCGATCATGCTGACCATAGTCCTGCAGACGGTTGCAGCAAATGTTGGCAGTTCGTTGACTCCCATGGGGAACCCCCAGAACCTCTACCTCTTCTCGTATTATCATATGGGGACGGGAGAGTTTTTCCTGACGATGTTGCCCATGGTCGCAGTCGGTGGTGGAGTGCTCTTCTGCATGGTGTTTTTCATCGGAACCGGACGACAATCGATTGTGGTTCCCTTGGTGCAAAAAACCGGACCACTTGCGATTGGACCGGTCATCCGATACTCGATCTTGTTCCTGCTTTCAATCCTGGCGGTTTTCGATATCCTTCCATGGTATGCAGTCGTTGTGGTTGTGGGATTGTCGGTGGGAATCCGTCAACTGCGAAAGGTCGATTACGGCTTGTTGCTCACCTTCGTCGGCTTCTTCATTCTTGTCGGCAACCTGGGGTCCGCATCGTTTGTGCGGGTCGGATTGGAACGGATTCTGGCAGGACGGGTCTTCATGGTTTCGCTCCTTGCCAGCCAGGTGCTGAGCAATGTCCCGGCTGCATTGCTGCTTTCCCGCTTCACCCTGGATAGCGGGCAATTGCTTCTCGGTGTGAACGCCGGTGGTTGCGGCACCTTGATCGCGTCGTTGGCCTCGGTCATCTCATTCAAGCTCTTCGCGGCATATGATGCCGGCTCTTCATGGAAATACCTGTGGGTATTCACCAAAGTGAACGTGTTGTTCGTGTTGGTGTTCGTCGGGCTCCGGCTCATACAGTGAAGGCATAAGAAAGCCGTCCCCCAAAGAGGACGGCTCCGCTAGTTTCTACTTCGAATTAGTCGCGATAGCTTCTAGTCGGACGGGGTTTTGCAATTGCTTCGTTGACACGAAGATTGCGTCCACCAAATTCCTTGCCATCGAGTTGGGAAATCGCAGCGTCTGCAGCTGAATCCTCTTCCATCTCGACGAACCCAAAGCCTTTGGGGCGGTGAGTTTCACGATCAATGATGATGTTTGCACTCAATACGGTACCGTACTGGGCGAACAGTTCCCGAAGTTCCTCTTCGGAAGTGGCGTAACTCATGTTGCCGACATAGATTTTCTTTGCCATAAAGCATCCTCCACAGGTCCTAAGCCTGTTTAACTAAAATTGCTTCATTTGGCGGCATGCTTGAGTCAATTTAATCGGTCTTTAGGAATACGACGAAGACGACTCGAAGGAAACTAGATTAAAAGAACCAGCTGCAACTCAAAAACGAAAGCATGAATAAAAATAGCATGGGTAATATGGTCTGTCAATATCTTGAAAAACGACATATTTTACCCTATATTGTGGCAATGAATAATCTAGGGTTGATTCTTTCGCTTGGTTTCATTGGGATAATCATAGGGATAGGTATTCTGCTGTCGAAATCCGATCGCTTCACTGCCGAGTTCGTACGCAAATTTATCCACATAGGCGTCTCGAACTGGTGGTTTATCCTGATTGCGAGTTTCGACTCCCTTGCCTATGCCCTGGTAGGTCCAATACTCTTCATCCTCGTCAACGGAATCGCCGTCGTGACGGGAGCCGCCAATGTCCTGGGAATCAGCGACAAGCGCAGGAACCTGGGTCTCGTCTATTTCCCCATTTCCCTTTTGCTTCTGGTTATCGCAGGTTATACGAATACCATTCCCATGTGGGCTTGTGGAATGGGAGCGCTCACCATGGGGTATGGCGACGGTCTCGCCGCCATGATCGGCAAGCATTGGGGAACCAAAAAGATCCGTGGAGACAAGTCGCTTCTCGGGACCCTCGTCATGTTCGTGGTTACCGCACTGGTGGTAACAGGGTTCTCCCTCGGGTATTCCCTTCCTTCCGTATGGAGCTTCACCTGGTGGATCTCCGTTGTCGTCATTTCGGGTGTTGCGGCCTTGCTTGAAGCCTACACCCCCCACGGACTGGACAACCTCAGCGTTCCGCTCGGAACGACATTGATTGCTTTCCTGTTGCTCGGAGTCGCATGAACAGCGGTATCTGGATCTATATCGTACCCCTAGCGGTGAACCTATGTGTCGCCGTGGTGGCGAAAGCCCTCAAATGGCTGACGTATTCGGGCGCTGTCTCGGCGTTGGTCGTGGGGTTTTTGGCCTACAGGTTCACAGGGCCCGGAGGGTGGGTCCTCCTCATGCTTTTCTTCATCACTGCAAATATCCTCGGCAAAGTCAGCCGTGCCGTATCAGTGTCCATCGAGACGGGAATCCAGAAGAAGGGAGGAACACGGGATTGGGCCCAGGTCCTGGCCAACGGAGGTCTCGCGGGTGCATCCGCGTTGCTCTATGGATTCGATGGCGGGCGCATTGCCTTGGTGATGTTCGGCGTAGCCGTGGCCGCCAGTACGGCAGACACCTGGGCAGGAGAGGCGGGTATCCTCAGCAAACGGCCTCCCTTG
>PGXU01000010.1:0-22555 GCA_002839335.1 Spirochaetae bacterium HGW-Spirochaetae-4 | reverse complement strand
GACCTTCAGGCCCGTGCCCACGGGAATGTCGGGTGGTGTGACATGGTTGGGAACCGCCAGCAGCCTGGTGGGTTCGATCATGATCGCCATGGCCTGGTATGCGACGTTCGCCGATTATTCGGACCCCTCATGGTTGTTCCTTGCCTCCATAGTCGCTGTTGCCGGAGCAATCGGCTCCGTTGCGGACAGTTATCTGGGAGCAACCGTCCAAGGGCACTACTACGATCCCGAACGTAAGCAGATTACCGAACACGAGACGAGGGACGGAGTGAAATTGGAGCTTTGCCGCGGTATCCGATGGATCGACAACGATGTCGTGAACTTCCTGAGCAATGCCATCGCGGTGCTGGTCGGCAGTGGTTTCAGCTTGATTGTTCTCTAAGTTTACGGTACGAATATGCAAATTATCGAAAACCGAATAGGAGCCGCAATGAAAAAGTTTATTTTGATTCCCGATTCGTTCAAGGGAACCATGAGTTCGACGGAAGTTTGTTCAATCATGGAGACCGCCATTCTCGCACACTATCCTTCGGCACAAGTTGTTTCTTTGCCGGTTGCCGATGGGGGCGAGGGAAGTGTCGACTCCTTCTTGACCGCAATGGGTGGAGAGAAAGTAACCGTTGAGGTCACTGGACCATATTTCGACCGGATGGAAGGGTTCTACGGCATCGTGGACAACGACACGGCAATCATAGAGATGGCCGCGTGCGCCGGATTGCCGCTGGTCGGCGATGACAAGCGCCCCGACCAGACCACAACCTACGGTGTGGGCGAATTGATGCTCCACGCCGCGCAAAGGGGTTGCAAGCGGATTGTTGTCGGATTGGGTGGCAGTTCCACCAACGATGGGGGTACCGGGGCCGCAGCGGCCGCGGGCGTGCGGTTCCTGGACGCACAGGGAAATTCCTTTGTCCCGACGGGTGGAACACTGGCGAACATAGCTTCCATCGATATGAAAGGCCGCAATCCACTATTGGATGGAATCGACATCGTCACCATGTGCGATATCGACAATCCCTTGTATGGTGAGCACGGAGCCGCATACGTCTTCGGGCCCCAAAAGGGTGCCGATGAAGATATGGTCCGATTCCTCGACAGTCAACTGCAATCATTGGGCTCGGCGATTTCGCGTGACCTCTCGAAAGAGGTTTCCCAGTTGCCCGGAGCTGGTGCCGCAGGAGGCATGGGGGCTGGGATGGTTGCCTTCTTCGATGCCAAATTGGAAATGGGCATCGAGGTCGTACTCGATACGGTTGGATTCGACAAGATGCTCGAAGGGACGGATATGGTCTTCTCCGGTGAAGGAAAGATCGATTTCCAGAGCCTCAGGGGAAAGGTCGTGATCGGAATCGCCCGGAGGACCAAACGTCACAATGTTCCGTTGGTCGCTGTGGTCGGTGATATCGGAGATTCGATCGATGCCGCCTACGACGAAGGAGTCTCGGCGATTTTCAGCATCAACCGGATTGCCCGCGATTTCAAGCATGTAAAGGAACGGGCTCCGCAGGATATGGCGCTTACGATGGATAATCTGATGCGCTTTGTGAAACGTCTGGGGTTGTGACCTTCGTCTTGAATCCATGAAGGATCGCCGTGTGGGGACATGCGGCGATACAATCACCGCAACGGATGCATGCGCTGCTGTTGGGTTTCTGGAACACCGGTATATCGAGCTTGCACACTTGTTGGCAAATGCCGCAGGACGTGCAAGCTTTTTCAACTATTTCAAACCGGTAGAGTGAAACGGGATTGAACAATCCGTAAATCGCTCCAAGCGGACAGACATACCGGCAAAACGGGCGATATATGATGATTGAGGAGAGCACCGTGATCGCGAGGATGAGGTTCTTCCACGCGAACAGCCACCCTGCAACGCTCCGCAATCCCGGGTTGCCGGCCAGCAGCAACAATCCCGACAGCGTGCCTGACGGACATACCCACGTACAGAACCAAGGGCTGCCTTGTCCGATTATGTCCACCACGTACAGCGGCAGCAGGATCACCAGGACCACAAGTACCGCATAGCGTGTCAACGAGAGGTATTTCTCACCGGGAAGCCTACGCAACCGGTTCCACCGCTTGGGTATGGGAATGCGGTGGAGCAGGTCCTGGAACCATCCGAAGGGACAGAGCCATCCGCAGGCGAATCGCCCCATCGTGGCTCCCACCGCCACCAGGAAACCGCCGACATAGAATGAGAAGCTTTTGTCCCGTGAGCCCAAAACAGCCTGCAGTGAGCCGATCGGACAGGAGCCCAGGGCGCCCGGACAGGCATAGCAATTCAAGCCCGGAACACAGAACGCCTTCGCATCACCCTGATAGATCCTGCCTTCAAGGAATCCGACGATATAGGCATTGGAAATGATGGCCGTGAGAAATTGGACCAGGGTTCTCCTCCGGTCATGTTGCCTGAACCTGTTCCTAGCCAAGACCGATACACTCCAAGCAGATCAACGTTGCTTTCTTGAGCACGATGAGTGCTTCGCCTTGCAGTACGCCGACTATGATGGCGATCGCGCCTGCAATGACAAGCAGAAGGGAAATTAGTCTAGTTGGGCCAATGTGGATTCGATTACGCTTTTCCATGCCGACTTGCTTCGTGCTCCATAATATGTTTTTCCCACTATATTGCCCTTGCTGTCAACGAAAAACGTCTCAGGTACCACCTGGACATCCTTCAACCGCAGGTTGTGCAAGTCCTGCGACGGCAACAGGTGCGTGTAGTCGGCTCCAGTCTGTTCGATGATATACGCGGCCGTGCCCAAGTTTTGCATGAATATGGTCTGGTCGGTGTGGTAGACGTCGGTCACAATCCCGATCACGTTCACTCCCCGGGTCGCGAATTCGTCACGCAGCTCTGCCAGGGCGGGCATTTCCTGGAGGCAGGGACTGCAGAAGGTCGCCCACACGTTCACCAACGTCAGTTTGTAGGGGGAAAAGATTTCCTGGGTAACTTCCTTTCCCTCCAGATCGATGGTCCAGAAGGAGTTGAGACCTTGTGGAGCCTTGCTGGCCGCGCTTGCGGTACTTGCGATAAGTAGGATCGTCAGGACCACTACGATGATTCTTCTTCTGGATAGGTACATACGGAACCTCACAACTAATATATCACTGAAGGATACTACGTGGCGCGTCTGGCGGCAAGTTACAAGTTCGAACTTTCCGCGATAGCGGGTTTGGCTTTCCGGACAAAGAGGGGTCTCCTTTCGGACAGGTACAATCCCGCCAGGATGAGCAGGCATCCTCCGATGGCCATGGGGGTGATGCTTTCCCCCAACACCAGCGAGGCGGTACATAGCGAGACCAGTGGAGTAAGGTAGATGTACGCGCTGGTCCTGAACACGCCAAGGACATGGACCGCATGGTTCCAGCTTACGAAGCAGGCGGCACTTGCGCCCAACCCCAAAAAGAGTAGGAGCCCCAGATTGCGCAGGGTGAAATCCGCCCGGGTCAGGGAGAAGTCTCCCGTCGCCGCGAAGGGAAGCATGAATATGATGCCGTAGAGGAATATCTTCTTGGTGTAGGTTGACACCCTGTATCGTTCGGTATCGATCTTCTTGAGGATTATGGAGTAGATTGCCCATCCGATTGTCGATGCCAATGCCAACAGGTCTCCGGCCAATGAAAGGTGCAACTCCACCGTTCCGTTGAACATGACCAGTGCGACACCGGCCGATGCGATGACGAATCCGACGACAATATTGACCTTGACCGGTTCTTCCTTGAGAAAGAATGGGGCGAGCAATGCGGTGGTGAGTGGTGCTATCGAGACGAGGATTCCCACATTGGAGGCGAAGGTCAGGGTGAGGGCATGGTTCTCAAGCAGATAATACATGACGACGCCGGTGAGACCTGCACCTGCGAACAACAACTCCTGGCGGGTATCCCAACGTACAGGACCACGATGTCCGCCGACAATTGAGAATCGTTCGTATACCACCAATCCGAGGTAGCCCATGGTGAACCTGATAACCAGGATCTCTATGGGGGAAAATGCTGTGAGCAAGAGCTTTGTGGCGATGAAGGTCGTGCCCCAGACAACAATTGTCGCCAAGGCCACACCATGGGCAAGGGTTCTGCGGGTATCCATGGAAGGACTCTGTCATGGAAGGGGAAAAAAGTATAGCCGGTTGCAGTTGAGAAATTTTCAAATTTGCTGTTGCTGTTCATGATTTTTATTTGTATCTTACATAACGGTAATGGAGACGTCTGCGTCAAACGTTACCCGTGCCTGGTCTCAGGCTGAAACAGAACAAAGAATTACACATACAAGTGAGGGGTACACTATGGCAAAACAGCTACAGTTCAACGAAGAAGCACGAAGGTCACTGGTCCTTGGTGTAGAGAAACTTTCCCGGGCAGTGAAAGTCACACTCGGGCCGAAAGGTCGGAACGTCCTGATCGACAAGAAGTTCGGGGCACCGACAGTCACCAAGGATGGTGTTTCGGTAGCGCGTGAGATCGAGTTGGAAGACCCGTTCGAGAATATGGGTGCCCAGCTGCTCAAGGAAGTCGCCACCAAGACCAACGATGTCGCGGGTGACGGAACTACCACAGCTACAGTGCTCGCGTACTCGATCATCAAGGAAGGGATGAAGAGCGTTGCGGCTGGTGTGAATCCTATGGGTATCAGACGTGGAATCGACAAGGCTGTCGAAGACACCGTCAAGGAAATCAAGCGCCAGGCACGCATCATCAAGGACAAGGAAGAGCTTGCCCAGGTGGCTACGATCAGCGCCAACAACGACCGTGAGATCGGCGACGAGATCGCCAATGCCATGGAAAAGGTCGGCAAGGACGGCGTCATCACCGTCGAGGAATCCAAGACCATCGAGACAACCACCGATTTCGTGGAAGGCATGCAGTTCGACCGCGGATACCTGTCTCCCTACTTCGCCACCAACCGCGACACCATGGTTTCGATCCTCGAGGATCCGTATATCCTTATCTATGACAAGAAGGTTTCCAACATGAAGGATCTGCTTCCTGTGTTGGAGAAGGTGGCCCAAGCCGGCAAGCCTATCCTGATTATCGCAGAGGATGTCGATGGTGAAGCCCTTGCGACCCTGATCGTCAACACGATCCGCGGAACCTTGACTGCAGTTGCCGTCAAAGCCCCCGGGTTCGGCGACAGGCGCAAAGCCATGCTTGAGGATATCGCTATCCTCACAGGTGGTCAGGTTGTCTCCGAGGAAATCGGGCTGAAGTTGGAGAACACCGACCTTGCCCAGCTCGGTCGTGCCAAGACTGTCAAAGTCGAGAAGGACAATACGACCATCATCAACGGTGCCGGCAAGCAGTCCGACATCAAGGATCGGATCAGCCAGATCAAGGTGCAGATCCAGGATACCTCAAGCGACTACGATCGCGAGAAATTGCAGGAGCGGTTGGCCAAGTTGGCAGGCGGTGTCGCAGTCATCAACGTGGGTGCGGCTACCGAAGTCGAGCTCAAGGAAAAGAAGCACCGGGTCGAGGATGCGCTTAGCGCTACCCGTGCGGCTATCGAGGAAGGTGTCATTGCCGGAGGTGGCGTCGCCCTGATCCAGGCAGTCAAGGCTCTCGAGGCCAAGAACCTTTCCAGTTTGCCCGAAGAAGAAGTCATCGGTTACAAGATCGTACGGCGCGCTCTCGAGGAACCTATCCGCCAGATTGCGGAGAACGCAGGTCTCGACGGATCGATTATTGCCGAGAAGGCCAAGTACGAGAAACCCGAAGTCGGTTTCGATGCAGCCAAGATGGCTTGGGTGAACATGTTCGAAGCAGGTATCACCGATCCCGCGAAGGTCACCAGAAGTGCCTTGCAGAATGCGGCGTCGATCGCAGCGTTGATTTTGACCACGGAATGTTCTATCACCGATTTGCCTTCCAATGAGCCCGCATCTCCTCCAGGAGGCGGAATGGGTGGCATGGGAGGTATGGGCGGCATGATGTAGACCATCCGTGCCCATCCGATATCATCAGGGTGGATTCCAGTAATCCTGGAGTCCACCTTTTTCTTATGTTGCCACAGTATAGAGCGCTTTTCCCCTGTCCCAAAGGGTCCTGATATCAAACTTGACTACTGTAAGGGTAACATGGTACGTTAAGCGGTACGTAAAATTTCAAACCCAATAGTGAGGTTATACTAGTATGAATGCATTGCTGACGACCTTGGGAACACAAGGTGCCACGGCAGGTTCGGCAGGTTCGACCGGCTCCATGACAACCACTTTCATTACCTTCGGGCTCATCATCCTGATTTTCTATTTCTTGATCATCAGACCGCAAAAGAAGCGGGACAAAGAGACGAAGAACATGCTCTCATCCATGAAGAAGGGAGACAAGGTTGTTTCCATCGGTGGTATTCGCGGTACTATTGTCACCGTTAAGGAAACTACCGTTGTGGTGAAAGTCGATGACAACACGAGAATTGAATTCTCGAAGAATGCTATTGCACAGATCCTTGACAGGAAAGCTGAGAACGCTGCATCCGCCAAAGCCGAGAAGCCCGCGAAAGAGGAAGCCAAGACGGAGACTGTCGAAGCTCCCGCCAAGAAGAAGCGTGGCGCTTCCGCCAAGTCGGAACCGGTCGAGGATGCGGTGATTGTCGAAGAGACCCCTGCTGCAGCTGATGACGACGCGGAAAAGAACGAGACCAAGTAAAGACATCGATATCATACGGAGAGCATCATGAAAAAACGAGGGCGATTGTTCATCGTTCTTCTGGTTGCGGTGGTTTGTGGGATTTTCCTATTCCCGACCATAAAATGGTACACAATGGTACCCCAGGAGACAAAAGATCTTGCGACTGGCTCAAAAATCCAGATTCGGGAGTATGCATTGGGTCAAGCTACCAGAGACTTGCGCGAGCTGAAGTCGTTGATTGCTTCGGATCCTTCCGCACCGTTGCCTGAAGCCAATGGATTCCTGATTCCCATCGCCAAGGATAACTACAAGTCAATGAAGCGGGATGTTCCCCGTTCCTGGACTGTCGAGTCTGTCTTCAGGGGTTTCTATACCGAACAGGACCTGTTCGATGCCTTGGAGAACAACTATCGATCGCAGTTGTTGGAACTCAAGACCCTTAGCGGCAAAGTCTTGCAATTGGGTCTCGATCTCCGTGGTGGTATGAGTATTCTCCTTGAAGCCGACGTGGATGCGTACGAAGCCAAGACCGGTACCCGCTTGTCGGGAGGGGATGTCACGGCTTTGCTGAACGAGGACATTGCGATCCTCAATGAACGTATCGACCAGTTCGGTGTCACCGAACCCGATATCCGGATCCAGGGAACCGACCAGATCCTTATCGAGATTCCTGGTGCGGCCGACCCGGAGCGGGTCAATTCCTTCCTTCGTGGCAAGGGGTCGTTGACCTTCCAGATTGTCGATCAGGAAATGACTACCCAGCTGAATACCTATTTCACCGAGAATCCTGGTGAAGTGTTTACCGATGCCGGACAGTTGAAGCAACCCGATTTCCTCCCTGCGGGTAAAGTCGCGACCGGTTACTACGTCAATGACAACTACGGTCTGGACGAATTGTCCAGCTACGTGGTCATCAACGAGGAGATTGGTCTCGATGGTATCCATATCGCCAATGCGGTGACAGGAACCAACCCGATCACCGGTCAACCGACGGTCAATTTCGAGCTTGATTCCACCGGTGGTGAAATCTTCTACAAATTGACTTCGACGAATACCGGAGAATTGATGGCTGTTGTGCAGGACGGGAAGGTCAAGGCTATGGCCACCATCACCGAACCTATCCGCAACAGCGTCCAGATCACTGGATTCGGTCAAGCCGAGGCGCAGGACCTTTCGATTGTCCTGAAGACCGCGGCATTGCCGATCGAGTTGGTCGTTGTCAGCCAGCAGGGCGTTGGAGCCTCGCTTGGTGAAGACACCGTCAGTGCCGGTCTGGTTGCGATCCTGATCGGTCTCGGCCTGGTCTTCATATTCATGATCGTCATCTACAAGGGTAGCGGTCTGTATGCCGATATCGCATTGTTGTTCAACCTTGTGATCCTGCTTGCCGTATTGTCTGCGTTCAACTTGACGTTGACCCTTACCAGTATTGCTGGTCTGGTCCTCACAGTCGGTATGGCAGTCGATGCGAATGTCATTATCCTTGAGCGTATCAAGGAAGAATTGGCATACGGCAAGAGCGCGGCAGCTTCCGTCAAAGCGGGGTTCGCCAAAGCTTTCTGGACCATCATGGATGCAAACGTAACAACGATCATCGCTGCGCTTGTGCTCTCCCAACTTGGATCCGGTTCAGTCAAAGGCTTCGCCAATACGCTGGCAGTCGGTATTGTCAGCTCAATGTTCAACGCCCTGTTTGTTGTGAAGCTGATGTACGATGCATCCCTCTCCGGGAAAAATCCTCGGCTGAGCATTAGCTGGAGGAAAAAGTAACCATGGCTAAGAAAATTTATCCAATCACAAAATTCCGTTTTGTCGCAGTTGTCGTTTCCGTCCTCCTTCTCCTGGTTGGGTTGGTCTCGTACATCGCGTTTGGAGGCTTCAATCTGGGAATCGATTTCCAGAGTGGTTTCTCACAGCGCGTCCAGATTGCTCCAGCCGCAGTCTCCATCGTCTATGGTGGTGCGGATACCGTCACACTCAATGTGACCGACGGTACGGTGACCCTCGTCTCCCGAGACGCATCGGGTTCCAGGTATCAGGAATTCAGTCCTGCCGAATACCCGACAGTTGGGGAGTTGGCATCAGCCATCTCCTCTTCGGTCTCCGGTGTGGTGGCAACGGCTGTCGACGCCACCCTGGCCACTTCGGGGTTGATCACCGGATTCGGACTTCCGGCCACATTGTCCGAGACTCCCTTCGTACTCAATAGCTCGAATCCCGAGACCGCCTCATACATCACCATCGATGAAATGCGTGAGGCTCTTGGCGATTCGGCCCAGGTACAGGTTGTCGGAGACAATTATCGCCAAGTGTTCCAGATTCGTCTGGCGAATGACGACAACCTTGCCGAGGATGCGATTTCGGCTTCTGTCGGAAACGCGTTGGGAAATAGTTTCGGTTCCGATTCCGTGGTGGTCCTGCAGTCCGACTTTGTCGGTCCAAAGTACTCCTCGACATTGGTTTCCGGTTCGATCCTGATCATAGTCGTCGCAATCACCTTGATTCTCCTGTACATCTGGTTCAGGTTCAAACTGGCTTATGCATTGGCGGCGATCATCACCTTGGTGCACGATACGTTTGTCCTGATCGGATTCATTGTGCTGCTCAGGCTTGAAGTCTCGAGTACTACGATAGCGGCCTTGTTGACTATCATCGGGTATTCCTTGAACAACGTCATCGTTATCTTTGACCGGATCCGGGAAAACAAGCCGATGCTCAAGGACCTTTCCATGATGCAGCTGATCGATACCAGCGTATCGCAGTCATTGTCCAGAACGCTCTTCTCGTCATTGACAACGGTATTCGCGATTCTTCCCCTTGCCATCCTGGCTTCGGGGGCAATCCAGCTGTTTGCGATCGAAATGGTGTTTGGAATTCTCGTGGGGGCCTATTCCTGCAACTTCCTTGCTCCATCACTTCTGCTCTGGATCACCAAGAAGAAAGCTGACCACGGAACCCATGCATCCGAACTGCAGATTGCAGAGGTGCCTGTTGCCGAGGTAACCCATGACGTAGTGGAAACCGAGATTCCCACTTCTGAACGCAAGCTGAAAGGCAAGCGCCAGCAGAAGAAGTGATAATGGGTTCCTGCTACTAATCGATATGATGGGCCGCCTCGTAGGAATCCTGCGCTGGCGGCCTACTTGTTTGGAGGTTGGTATTGGTAATTGAACGATCGCAGATCATGGGATATTGCAATGGTGTGGCACACGTCATCGAGTTGGCCAAGGAATGCCTGCGCATTGCAAAGGAACGGGATTTACCTGCATATTCAATAGGTTGGTTTATCCATAACCCCACAGTTGTCGAGCGTTTTGTACAAGCTGGAATGCAGCATATCGATACCCCTCAGGACGGGCCTCCCGGCATAGCACTTATCCGTGCCCACGGAATAGGAGACCCGTTGCGCCAGCAATTCGAGCAGAGCGGATTTACTTTGATCGATGGGACCTGCGGGACTGTCGCCTATTCACAACGGATGATCCGCAATGTCGACCCCCGTACCCATGTCGTGGTAATCGGATTGAAAGGCCATAGTGAGGTCGCCGCACTCTCCAATGTTTGGAACGACGCGAAGCAACTCGTTCCTGTCCTCGTTGTAGAGAATCGGAAAGATATAGAGGCGCTTTCCGATTTTGGGGACAGCACGGTGCTCCTGATGGCACAGACGACATTCCCCCAGTTGCATTATGAAGAGTTGAAAAGCATGATGCAGGACAAGTATGGAAGTCGTTTGAAGATGGGGAACCGACTTTGTCCTACAACGTTCAGACGGCATGAGGCGATTGCGCATTTGTGTACGAAAGTTGATGCGGTTATTGTAATCGGTGGTAGGATGAGTGCGAACACCACTTCCCTTGTCCATCTGGTCGAGGAAAAGGGGTTGCCTGTTTGGCACATAGAATCGGTTCGGGAGATTCCCCAGGAAATCTTCACGTTCCAACGGGTCGGAGTAACAGCCGGAACTTCTACTCCTCCCGAGGATATCGATGCGGTCATTGCCGCGTTGGAATCAGGAGTATGAGCATGGACAAATTGGACAGGTATGTATCGTCTGAGGAAATTCTGGAGGAGATCAGGAACAAGCAGGCGTACATCTGCGACATGGATGGAGTCATCTACCATGGCAACCGGTTGTTGCCTGGCGTCAAGGAATTCGTCGAGTGGGTGCAAAAAGAGGGAAAACGGTATGTGTTCCTCACCAACTCGAGTGAACGCTCGCCAATGGAGTTGAAACTGAAGATGCGCAGGTTGGGCATGGAGATCGATGCCGACCACTTCTATACGTCCGCCCTCGCCACAGCGGGATTCTTGGCTTCCCAAGTTCCGCATGGCACCGTATATGTGATCGGTGAGGCAGGATTGATCAACGCTTTGTATGAGGCTGGATATTCGATGAACGATATAAATCCCGATTATGTTGTCGTTGGCGAATCCAAGACGTATAATTATGAGACGGTGATACGGGCAGTGAGTCTGGTGCGCAATGGAGCACGGTTGATCGGGACCAACCCCGATGCGACCGGGCCAAGTGAGGAAGGGATTGTTCCGGCTACCGGTTCCCTCATCCTGCCGATTGCCCGTACCGCTGGGGTCGAGCCGTATTTTATTGGCAAACCGAATCCTGTCATGATGCGCCAAGCCTTGAAGCGGCTTGAGAGCAAGCGTGAGGAAACGGCGATAATAGGGGATAGGATGGATACCGATATCCTAAGCGGTATTGAAAGTGGCATCGATCCTGTTTTGGTTTTGTCCGGCGTCTCGGATATGGACACGCCAAACAGATTTGCGTATCGGCCAAGATTGGTGCTTGATTCGGTTGGGACGCTGGTGCCAGACCATAAGAATATGGAACAGGGGGAGTAGATGATTTCCATTCCGACAATCAAACGGTTTCCTTCATATCTTCGATTGCTTCGGCAATACAAGGAAGATGGACAACAATGGGTGTCAGCTACAAAACTGGCCGGCGAACTAGGTTTGACACCAATCCAGGTCCGAAAGGATATGGCTGGAACCGGTGTCGAGGGTCGGCCCAAGGTTGGCTTCGAGATCGAGTCGTTGATTTCCGCCATCATACAGAATCTCGGTTGGGACAATGCGACCGATGCGGTGCTGATTGGTGCCGGACACCTTGGAGTCGCTCTCTCCCGCTATGAGGGGTTTGCGAGTTATGGTCTTCGGATAGTGGCTGTCTTCGACAAGGACTCTTCGAAGTTCGGGCGTCCGATCGGCAAGACTGTCGTGTATCCGATGGATGAATTGAAGCAGTACGTCGCTGACCACGCGATCAATATCGCCGTAATTACCGTACCCGCGGAGTCTGCACAAGACGTTGCGGATGCATTGGTGGAGGCGGGAATCAAGGCCATATGGAATTTTGCGCCGAAAGACCTGCGATTGCCACCGAATGTCGTGTTGCAACGGACAGATTTGGCGACCAGCTTTGCCGTCCTATCGGCCAAATGTCGGCGTTTATTCGACTGCGGTTGTTCGGAATTGGTCTCATCACATTAAAATGTGATAGCTGTAATATTAAAATTGTTTTTGTCGCATTAAATGATGGGTAAAAAGGGAAATTTTCATTCTTAAATATTCCTTTAAGAATATTAATTGACAAGTATTCGATAATTCATTATCCTTTGCCGCATGAACACCCTAGTTATTGAACTTTGCATGGGCAGCTCCTGCTTCGCCAGGGGGAATGCCAAGGCCCTCGGATATCTCGAATCCTATATTGAGAAGAACGGACTTTCCGATCGTGTGGAATTGACCGGACACCTCTGTCTCGGAACCTGTTCCCAAGGACCGAATATCAGGATCGGTGGCAAATTGTTCACGTCCGTGCGGCCCGACCAGGTGATTGCCTTGTTGGAGCAGGAACTCGTCTTGCGGGAGCGGGCCGATGGGTAACGGGAATTCGAGATTATATCCGATCTATACGGAACTCACCGAATGCCGGGACTGTTACAAATGTGTCCGGGCATGTCCGGTGAAATCCATCCAAGTAAAGGATGCGCGTGCCGTCGTTGTGCGTGACCGATGCATCACCTGTGGAAAATGTGTCGATACCTGCCCCTCGCATGCCAAGAAGATTCGGAACGATGTCTATCGTGCAAGGGAGCTGATCACATCCGGAAGAAGAGTGTTCGTCTCCCTTGCCCCCTCGTATGCCTCTGAATTCATCGAAACCCCCGAAGCTGTGCTGGTCGCCTTGCGGACCTTGGGCTTTTCCGATATCTCCGAGACCGCGATAGGTGCCGCACTGGTCTCGGCCGCAATCGATGACCATATCGAAAAGAATGGCAACTGCCCATGGATATCCACTGCTTGTCCCTCTGTCGTGGAACTGGTGCATAGGTATCATCCCGAATTGATCGGGCAACTATCCCCGATACCCTCTCCCTTGCAATGCCACAGCGCGTATCTTCGACACCTCTATGGTCAGGATATCGGCATTGTGTTTATCGGACCATGCATCGCGAAAAAGGTTGAGGCGGACCAACGTCCAGGATATCCCGATCTTGCCCTCACGTTTCGGGAGTTGCGTTCCTGGTTCGCAAGCGAAGGCCTCGACCTCCAGGAAATCCAGGCACATGGGATCACATCGGAATCTGTCGGTGTCATGCTTCCTTCCGAGGCAGGTGAAAGTACCCTCTATCCGGTCGAAGGGGGCATGGTCGCATCGTTCGGCATTGGAAAGGATGTGTTCCAGGATCAGGCCGTCTCCGTCTCTGGAGTCGACCATGTCATGGAGACCTTGCGCGATCTGGCCAAGTCTGGGGAGACCGAAGCCTCGCCGTTTCTCGAATTGCTCAACTGTGAGGGAGGCTGTATCTATGGACCGGGCAAGTCCAATTTCCGGTCTTCCGCTGTAAGCAAAGCTTCCGCCACACGGTTCACGAAGAAACGGTTGTCGGCAAACAGGCCGATCTTTTCCCCTCCCTCCGATTTTGTGCAGGTGATGCTCGACAAGGGGTATGGGCTGCTTTCCCAGACACCACAGACGAATCCCGGGGATTATTTTCTGGGGAGGGCTCCTGGCAAGGCCTTTTCGGAAGAGGCGATTGCGAAAGCCCTTTCCGATTTGGGAAAGAACAGTGTCGGTGACGAGCTGAATTGCGGTGGGTGCGGATACAATTCATGCAGGGATATGGCGATTGCCTACCTTGACGGGATGGCAGAAGTGGAAATGTGTGTCACCAAGATGCGCAAGCTTGCACAAAGCAAGATCGATGTCATGCTCCGTACGTTGCCCATGGGTGTGGTCATTGTCGACCGGAATCTTACCATTGTCGATTGCAACAGTCCGTTCCTCTCCCTGTTCGCCGATTTGGATGGCGAACTGGGAGCGGTGGCGGTCGACAGGGTCGCTGGGCTTCCACTGCATCGGTTTGTTCCATTCCATGGTGAGTTTTCCCAACAGTTCGAAACGGAGGGCAAGACGAGCCAGTACCGGTTGCACTTCAAAGGCAAATTCCTGAAGGTCACCTTCTTCACGATAGAAAACCATCGTCTTGTGGGGGCCATGTTCCAGGATATCACCACTCCGACCATTCGACGGGAAACGGTTGTGAAGAAGGCCGATGCGGTCATACAGAAGAGCTTGGAGACTGTCCAGCAGATCGCTTCGTTGCTCGGGGAGAACGCGGCGGAAACTGAAATCATGCTCAACTCGTTGATCGAGGCGTTCCAAGTCCCCAACGGGGAAGTTCCCGACGGATTCGTTGCCGATTCCGACCAGAGGACCTTGTCGTGAACGGAATATTCATGGACGTGGATTACCACCAGACCTATAAGATGGGTCAGAAGATTGGGGGGGATGTGTTCCTCCAATCCAAGGAATCTCCTGTAAACCGGGTCGTCTGCACCCTTTCGGATGGCTTGGGGAGTGGAGTGAAGGCCAATGTGCTTGCAAACTTGACGGCACATATGGCACACAAGCTCTCCTTCAGTCCCATGCATCTCACGAAATCGGCAAAAATCATCATGAATACCCTACCGGTGTGCAACGAACGTAAAATCAGCTATTCGACATTCACCATCGCCGACATCCGAAGTACCCGTGAAGGTGCCATCGCCGTGCAGCTGGTGGAATACGACAATCCGCCAGTGTTGCATTTCTCCGGGGAAACGCCAACTCCGATAACGGCCAACCAAATAGATCTCCACCGGGAGGGAGCCTTCAAGGAAGAGGTGATCCGCCAGTCGACGTTTACCATGCAGGAGGGAGACCGGCTGGTCATGTTCACCGACGGCGTCACACAATCGGGGATGGGGAAGGGGTTTCCGCTCGGTTGGCGCCAAGCTGGCGTGACCGCCTACATATCCGGGATCATCCGTCAGAATCCCGATATTTCATCACGTGAACTCTCTGCGGCGATTACCCGAAAGGCCTATGCCCTGGATGGAATGGCGGCGAACGATGATATTACCTGTGCGGTTGTGTATATCCGAAAACCGCGAAAAACCCTGGTGGTCACCGGACCTCCCTTCACCCCGGAACGTGATGAACAGCTTGCGGCGAAGATGAGGGCTTTCGAGGGCAAGAAGATCGTTTCCGGTGGAACCACGGCACAAATCGTTTCCCGACTTTTCGATACGAAGGTGAAAGTCGATTTGTCCTGCTGGTCACCCGATGTTCCTCCAGCCTCGAAGATGGAGGGGATGGACCTGGTCACCGAGGGGATGTTGACCTTGGCAAAGGTTGCGGTCGCCCTGGAGCGGAAGCTGCCGCTACATGCGATGCCGAATGATGCGGTGCGGCGGTTCGTCACCATTTTGCTGGACAGCGACCAGGTATCGTTTATCGTGGGTACCAAGATCAATGAAGCCCATCAGGATCCGAGCATCCCGGTGGAAATCGGTATCCGACGTACGATCGTGGGAAGGATACGCCAAGCCTTGGAGCAAAACTTTCTGAAAGAGACGGTATTGGAATATATATAGAAGGGAAGGGATACATATGGAACAGAAACGGATATCAGTCAAGATTTGTGTTGGGACAGCTTGTTTTGTACAGGGGGGTGCCGATCTGTTGTTGTATGAGGATTTCCTCGATCCCGAACTGTTGGGACTTTGCGATATCGAAGGGACCTCCTGTCTGGGAGGATGCAAGACCGATGATCCCAAATGGAAAGCCCCACTTGTGGAAATAGCCGGTGTGCTGTACCCGAACGTCACGAAACAGCGGTTGGCCGAGCTTCTCAGGGAGGCTGTCGATGCTTGAGATCAACAACCAATATACCCTGATGAAGCGCAGGATCGACGCCGAAGTCCTCAAGGCCTACTTCGCCGATACATTGGAGGCCATAGTCGACACGTTGCCCATACACATTATTCCACGTGAACGTGATCCCAACCGGTGTTGTGTGTACAAGGAGCGTGCCATGGTCCGGTACAGGATCATGGCACTGCTCGGCGTCGACATAGACCGTGACGATGACGAGTACAAGCCGCTTGCCCGATACGTGGGTGAAGCGTTGGCTGCCGAAGCGCAACCCTTGCCCACCTTGACCACCATTACTCCCGGATGTAGCGGTTGCCCCGATGAGCAGTACCGGATCACCGATTCCTGTAGGGGATGCTTTGCCCGTCCGTGTCTGGCCAATTGTCCGAAGGACGCCATTGTATTCACCAACGGAAGGGCTCGGATCGTGGAGGAACGATGCATCAAATGTGGAAAATGTCTCGACGTGTGTCCCTTCCATGCGGTGATCCATGTGCCGGTTCCTTGTGAGGCTTCCTGTCCGGTCGGGGCTGTACACAAGAACGACGAGGGGTTCGTGGAGATTGACCACGACGCCTGTATCGATTGCGGCCATTGTGCACAATCCTGTCCCTTCGGTGCGATCGCCGAACGCAGTTCGTTGATCCATGTTGCGCGGATGCTCAAGGAGAAGGTCCCGGTGGTGGCAATGGTCGCCCCTGCCATCGAAGGGCAATTTCCCGGGTCCCTTGCCCAGATCAAAGCCGGATTGGTGGCATTGGGGTTCACCAAGGTTGTCGAAGTCGCCGAAGGTGCCCACATCACGGCGCTGCATGAGGCGCAGGAAGTCGCCGAGCGTATGGAAGCCCACGCGGGATTCATGACCACCAGCTGTTGCCCGGCCTATATGGAGCTGGTCGACCGCCATATCCCGTCGTTGTCGGCACGTCGGTCCACGGCATTGTCGCCCATGGCATATACGGCCCGACAGTGCCATGAACAGATGCCGGATGCGAAACTGGTGTTTGTCGGTCCATGTATCGCGAAAAAGGTTGAAGCCCGCGCTATTCCCAGTATCAGCATGGTCATTACCTTCGCGGAGCTCGCGGCACTGTTTGTTGCCAGGGATATCGATATCAAGGAGATAGCGGCACAGGAGGCTCCCGACAGTTCCCTGTATGCCGATTGCCGCGGGTTCGCCTGTCCGCAAGGAGTTTCGCAATCGGTGCTCCGGCGGTCCTCCAAGCCTGTCCAGACCATGAATATCAATGGAGTGGACAAGAAGACCGTACGTCTCATGCGGTCGTGGGAGAAGCGGCCTCCCGAAGTCGACCTGGTGGAAGTCATGTGTTGCGAGGGTGGATGCATGGCGGGTCCCGGTGTTGTGGTCAATCCCAAGATCGCCATGCGCTTGCGTCAAGGAGCCGATGTCGCTAGAGTGGGTACCATCCCACTTGGAGGCAAGAAGCATGTTTGAACCATTGTCGCGGCCGGTCGGAACATTCGATCGGAATGAGGTTCTCGGGCAATTGGAATCCCTGGTCACCATCGGGGACGCATCCCCCATGGGAAGGACCGCCTCGTTGGCGAATGCAAGCGCACTGTTGGGGTGGTATCTGGACCGGATCAATTGGGTTGGCTTCTATCTCGTCGATACCGAGACACTGGATATCGTACCGCAACTGGTCCTCGGGCCGTTCCAGGGAGCTCCCGCCTGCGTATCCATCCCCTTCGGGAGAGGAGTATGCGGGACCGCATGGAAAGAGAAGAGGACGCTGGTCGTTCCCGATGTCCATGTGTTTGCGGGACATATCGCCTGCGATTCGGCCAGTCGGAGCGAGGTTGTCGTTCCGATGCTTGTCGGTGGCACCGTCGTGGGGGTCCTCGATGTCGATAGTCCCGAATTGGATAGGTTCTCATCCGCCGATGTCGAGTTTCTTGAAAAGGCGGCAAAGATTGCAAGTGGCATATATCCATCGACCTTGACATAAATACGTTTCATACACATTATTATTCCAGTGGCAACGACGGAGACGAGTAATCGGGTCGGGCTGTCTGTGAGAGGATGTCCTTCCGCAATGCGCGGATGGGTGAGAGGCATCTGGCAGTTCCCGGTGAAAACCCCTCCCGAGCCGCAGGTCGAAGGATTGTATGGTAGGCCTGCCGTTTTCCCGGCGTACAGGGAAAAGAACGAGTGCTTGCGACGGCGATCGAGAGTCGTTGCAGGAAGTAAGGTGGAACCGCGGAAACATGGACCTCCATGTTCTCGTCCTTACCAAAACCCATGTCGGTGATATGGGCAAGGTGGGAAGAGACCATGGGGGTCTTTCGATTTATCTATGGTATACGGATGCCCCGAGGGCACAAAGGAAGGAAATATGGCTGGGAAAGAACTCATGGACGAGAAATTGTCGAAGGTGCGGCATTCGATGTCACACGTGATGGCTGAAGCGGTTTTGCAAATGTTCCCGACTGCCCAGATTGCGATCGGCCCCGCGATTGACAACGGATTCTATTATGACTTTGATCTTCCCCGTACGCTTACAGCGGACGATTTGGATGAAATCAGCGATCGGATGAAGCTGATCATCAAGGAGGACAAGGAATTCAAGCGGATAGTCGTCTCACGTGACGAGGCGAAGAAACTGTTTGCGGACCAGATATACAAGCAGGAACTGATCGATGCGATACCGGCGGACGAAGAGGTTTCCCTCTACAACCAGGGCGGATTCACCGACTTGTGCCGCGGGCCGCATGTGGCTTCGACCAAAGAACTCAATCCCGAGGCCTTCAAGCTGCTGAACACCGCAGGTGCCTACTGGAGGGGAAAGGAAACTAACCCCATGTTGACCCGCATCTATGCGACCGCATGGACAAATCCGAAGGACTTGCGTCTCTACCTGCAGAAGCTCGAGGAGATCGAGAAACGGGACCACCGGAAGTTGGGAAAAGAACTCGATTTGTTCAGTTTCCACGAGGAAGCCGGTCCCGGATTGGTCTATTGGCACCCGCGTGGCGCCCGTATCCGCATGGCGATCGAGAATTTTTGGAAAGACCAGCACTATGCCAACGGATATGAGATGGTATACACCCCGCATGTGGGGAAAGCTTGGCTGTGGGAGACCTCGGGCCATTTGGGATTCTACAAGGAGAGCATGTACTCCTCCATGGAGATGGATAAGGCGGACTATTACGCCAAGCCCATGAACTGTCCGTTCCATATCATGATCTATCGCAACTCGAAGCACTCCTACCGTGAGCTGCCATTCAGATGGGCAGAGCTGGGAACCGTATACCGCTACGAGAAGGCCGGGGCGCTCCATGGACTCATGCGGGTCAGGGGATTTACCCAAGACGACGCACATATCTTCTGTACACCCGAGCAAATGGATGAAGAAATCAAAGAAGTGCTCAGATTTTCGTTGGCGATGCTCCGGTCCTTTGGATTCGAGGAGATCGGTGCCTATTTGTCTACCAGACCCGAGAAGAGTGTCGGGGAACCCGAACGCTGGGATGCCGCGACCGAGTCGTTGCGCAAGGCGATCGAAGCCGAAGGGCTGGAATATGGGGTGGATGAAGGCGGCGGAGCCTTCTACGGACCTAAGATCGACCTGAAGATCAAGGATGCGCTTGGGCGTGAATGGCAGCTTTCGACCATCCAATTCGACTTCAACGAACCCGAGCGGTTCAATATGACGTTTGTCGATACCGATGGTGTGGAAAAACGGCCGTATATGATCCATCGGGCGTTGCTTGGTTCGATCGAACGATTCTTCGGTGTCCTGCTTGAGCATTTCGCCGGAGCCTTTCCCTTGTGGCTTGCTGCGGAACAAGTCTGTGTGGTTCCGGTTTCCGAGGTATTCAACGATTACGGCAGAAAGGTCCTGGATGCTTTGAAGAAGCAGGGGATCCGGGCGTATCTGGATGATAGCGATGATAGGATGAACGCCAAGATCCGCAATGCCCAGAAGATGAAGGTGCCCCATATGCTTGTGCTTGGCGAGCGCGAAGAGGAACAGGGAGCGGTTTCGGTCAGGTATCGGGACGGCAAGCAGGAAAACGGTATTGCGTTGGATTCCTATATCGCCATGTTGCATGAGAAGATCGCATCGAAACAGGCCTTGTAAGAGGTTCGGACGGAGGATCGTATGAAACGTGATGTAGCCATCAAGAGACTTGGGGAGATCGATAGGGAATTCGTATTGCTCTCCCATATCGGTGGAGTGTTGGTGTGGGACCAGGAATCTGTTCCCCCAGCTGGTGAACAGGAGCGTGCACAACAATTGGGTCTGTTGGATCGTAAGATGCACGACCTCTCCGCTTCCGAGGAAATGGGCGAGATCCTTGCCCAGCTGGGTGCAGCCGAGGGGCGGGAAGAGGGAGATGCTTCCCTTGACGATCGTACGAGGGGCATAGTGCGCCAATACTTCCGATCCTGGAATCGGGAACGGAAACTAGATGCCGATTTTGTACAGGAATTCTCGGAGACGACAAACCAAGCCCATCATGTATGGGCCACCGCAAGAAAAAACAATGATTTTTCCCTCTACGAACCGGTTTTGTCCCGTATTGTCGAACTCGTCCAACGGAAAGCCGGAGCCTTCGGGTTCAAGGACGATCCCTACGATCCCTTGCTCGACGTTTTCGAGCCGGGGACCTCGACTGCGGAGGTCGAACAGCTGTTTCGGGAAATGAAAGGCGACTTGATGGGAATCATGGATCGGATGCGGGAGGCAGGACCTGTCGACGACACCTTCCTGTACAGCTCGTATGCCCAGGACAAGCAGTCGGCTTTCGGACATGAAGTCCTCGATGCCATGGGTTTCGATTGGAACCGTGGCGTCTCCGGTATTTCGACACATCCGTATACGATCAGCCTGGGCGCCGACGATATACGGATCACCACCCGTTTTACCGAGCCGAGTGTGATCAGTCCGTTGTTCTCGTCTATCCACGAGGGCGGCCACGCGTTGTATGAAATGGGGGCCTCCAACGAGGTCACCCGTGGCACCTGCCTGGCCAACGGGGCTTCGCTGGCGTTCCACGAAAGCCAAAGCCGGCTCTGGGAGAATATGATTGGAAGGAGCAGGGCCTTCTGGACCCGATTCTTCCCCCGTTTGAAGGAACTGTTTCCTATCCAATTGGAATATGTGGATATCGACAAATTCCTTGCCGCGGTGAATGTGGTCAAACCTTCCGAGATCCGGGTGGATGCGGATGAGGTGACCTATGGGTTGCATATCATCCTCCGGTTCGAATTGGAACGCGAGTTGCTTTCGGGCAACCTCCCGGTTTCGGATTTGCCTGGAGCTTGGAACGACGGAATGGAAAAGCTGCTGGGCATACGCCCCAAAAGCGATCGGGTGGGAGTGTTGCAGGACGTGCACTGGTCGATGGGGGAACTCGGCTACTTTCCGACCTATGCGTTGGGAAACCTCTACGGTGCCCAGATACTGCATACCATGAATCGCGAGATCGATGTCGATGCTGTTGTGGCAACGGGGGACTTCTCGCCTGTCAGGATGTGGCTGGACCAGCATATCCTGCGCCATGGGTCGTTGTACGAGCCGAAGGATCTCTTGCGTAAAGTCACCGGAGAACCGTTGGATGCCAAATATTTCCGCGAATATCTTTCAAATAAATATCTAGGGAGCCTATAACATGAATTTACCCAACAAACTGACTGTATCCAGATTGGTAATGGCACCTTTGTTCTTCATCGCCTTCTACTTGCCGGTTTGGTTCGGTACCACGTTGGACAGTATTTCCGTCGTCCTACTGCTGGTACTGTATGCGCTGACCGAATTGTCCGACCTGTTCGACGGGATCATCGCCCGAAAGCACAATCTTGTCACGGATTTGGGAAAGGTGATGGATCCTTTTGCCGATACCTTCAGCCGGCTGACCTATTTCGTCTGTCTCGCAGGAGTGGGAATCATGCCGGTATGGGCATTTGTCATCATCATGTGGCGTGAGTTCTCGATAGTGTTCCTCCGGATGCTCATGATGGGGAAGGGCAAGGCGGTCGCCGCAAACATCTGGGGAAAGTCCAAGGCAGTACTGTACGCGGTGTCCGGATTGGCGGGAATAGTGTATGTCGCCTTCGAGCGAATGGGTGAAAACCATGAGTGGATGCTCTGGGCAGACCCGATTGTCCTTGTGGTCTTTGCGTTGGCCGCATTGGCTTCTTTGGCTTCTTTTTTGACGTATGTATCGGCCATTGTAAGAGATGGGTCGTTGTCCCACCTGAGCCGGTAAGCACGGCTTCCGGGAATATGCAACATTTTTATCAATTTTTTTGCAAACCCCCTAGACCATGTTGGATAAAACGGGTAGTATCCACCTCGTTGCTCAGGCAAACACCTACTTGATGTGAAAGCTTCTGGAAGGGATCGGCTGGGAAGCGGACGAAAATCGAAAATAGTGGAAATTCAGTATTGACACTATGATTTGAAATCTGCTATAACAGTCGAGCGCTCCAAGAGAACGTTCTTGGGAAGCGAGCCTGATTGAATAGATTTTTGACAGAGATATGAGAGAAGAGAAGGAAGGATATGAGCTATGACGATTGCCTGAAAAGGTCGTTGGTCAAAGCTCGAACAACGAAAGTTGTTCAGGAAGTGTAAGGGCTTCCAAGTCAATTCACGAACGAAAGTGAAAGCTAACGTTTGAGGTTGCAGCTGGAGAGCGGCAACCGCGAGATGACAGGGGAAGACTTGAAGT